>CAYPZM010000008.1:32688-34177 GCA_964414825.1 uncultured Cytophagia bacterium
TATGCAGGAAAAAGATAGAGTTGCTGTATTAACCGGAGCCGGGGGAACCCTGGCATCGGAGATGGCCAGAAACCTGGCAGGCCAAGGTGTAAAGGTGGCATTGCTCGATTTACGCAAAGACCATGTTCACAATGTGGAGAATGAGATCACCACCGCGGGCGGTACAGCAATCTCGCTGGCAGTCGATGTCACTTCGGTGAACGAGGTGCAACAAGCCAGGCAACGAATAAAGAATGAATTGGGCCCCTGTTCTATTTTAATCAATGCCGCTGGCGGCAACCAGGCCGATGCCGTAACCAATATTAACGAATTTTCATCGGAAGAGCTGAACGGTTCTCCCCAGGATTTGCGCGGCTTTTTCAACCTCGATATGGGACGCTTTCTCGACGTGATTAATGTCAATACTATGGGCACAGTCATCCCCTGTCAGGTGTTTGCCCAGGACATGGTAGCGCTCGGCGGTGGCAGTATTATCAATTTCGCATCCATGAACAGCTTTCGTCCGTTGTCCCGCGTTCCCGCATATGCCATGAGCAAAGCGGGCATCGCCAATTTCACCCAGTGGCTGGCCACCTATTTGGCGCCGGCGAATATTCGCGTGAATGCAATTGCACCGGGATTTTTTCTCAACGAGCGCAGCCGCGTGTTGCTGACCACTCCGGAGGGTGGCTTTACGCCGCGTGGCGAAAGTATCATCCGGCAAACGCCCATGAAACGGTTTGGAGAGGCCATAGATCTGATCGGCTGTATGAACTGGCTTATAAACGACAGTGCGTCCTCATTTCTAACCGGCGTTACCATTCCTATTGACGGCGGCTTTATGGCCTGTTCGGGTGTTTAATTTTACTTTGGAGATTTTATGAGTGTAGACCAATATAAAAAAGAAGTCGGGATGATGAACCTGGAGAAACTGATCAAAGTCCGGGAAGGCATTTCGACCAAAGAATTTCCCCTTCCGGATAAGGACTTGTTGGCCCGGTTCGAGCAGCTTTACACCGGCGCTGTAAACGATGTGCTGCGCGAATTCTGTTTTATGGACCAGGCTCTGCCGCATCATATCAAACCGCTGCGCGAATACCAAACTATCGCCGGACTCGCCTTTACCGTAAAGAGCGAACCCAACGCCCTGGTGCGCGGCGAAATGGATTTCCGCGCTAAAATGCTCGACGCCATGCACCCGAATGCGTTTGTGGTCTGGGATACCAGTCATGACGAAAAAGCCACGCTCTGGGGTGGCGTTATGACTGCCACGGCGAAAAAGAAACAGGTCAAGGCTGCGTGTATTGACGGCGGCATTCGCGACACGCATCAAATATTGAGTGCGGATTTTCCGGTGTTTTACAAATACCGCATTTCCAATGGCAGTTTAGGCCGATGCCTGATCACCCATTACCAAATCCCGTTGGAAATTGGCGGCGTCTTCATCAAACCCGGCGATGTCATTTTGGGTGATATAGATGGTGTTCTGGTTGTGCCTCGAGATGCGGCC
>CAYPZM010000009.1:0-34064 GCA_964414825.1 uncultured Cytophagia bacterium
CACATATGCCTCGACGACAGTGGGTTACGACTATTTGAGATATCCCCAAGAATATAGTCACGAATTGCCGTCGAACCAGCGAGCCCAACATGTGCCAAAAGCGGGGCTCTCGTTTCTTTACGACACGCGAGATTTGTACGAATACCCGCGCAACGGTTGGTACATCAATGTTTATGTCTCACAAACGTACTATCCCGATCAATTAAATTATCAAATGTACGGTGCAGATGCACGACGCTATGTGTCGATAATTGGCGATGTCGCTCTGGCCTTGCGATTTGCTTTCGACCTGTCAAATGGGAAAGTTCCTTTATTTGCACACAACTATATAGGCTACGATGAGCGCATTCGTGGTCAGTTTTACGAACAGCGAGAGGGTGAAAATAGAGCCCTGTTAGGCGCGGAATTGCGTTTTCCCATTTTGCCGGTTCGTTACATAAATTTGCCTGCCGGCCCTGCTGCTGTTGGCCAATATTCGGAAGACTTGCCATTTGGCATCAGCGGTGGCCTCTTTTTTGACGCCGGAGATGTGTGGTATAACCACACTGGTATCACATCTACAAATCGGTTGATGGGCTTTGGCGCCGGTCTGCATTTTCATGTACCGTATGCCGATATTCTTCGCCTCGAATACGCGTTCGACACGGACTGGAATTCTGAACTTATTTTGGATATCGGAGTGGCGTTTTGATGCGCAGCAATTTCCAACAATTTTATGTAAAGCCCGAGAATGTGCGATCGGATCACTTTGTTATTGAAGGTGATGAATTCAAACATGCCACCAAAGTGTTGCGAAAACAGCCGGGTGACGTTTTGACTGCCGTTGACGGCAAAGGACGCCTGTACAGCGGCGTCATTTTAAATGTTGAAAAAAACCAGCTAAGCGTATCGCTACAAGATGTTGCCGATAACGTAGGCGAGCCGGGTTTGAAATTGACTCTGGCGCATGCCGTGCCCAAAGGCAGCCATTTTGATTGGGTGGTTGAAAAAGGCACCGAAATTGGCGTTTCTGCTTTTTTGCCCATTAATACTCGGCGCAGTATCGCGCATCCGGAATCGCGATTAACGCGGTATCAACTCAAAGCGCTCACCGCTATGAAACAGTGCGGCCGCTCTTGCTGGCCGATCGTTTATGAACCGGTCGCCTTTGCTGAGCTTTTCAAACGGCCAGCATATGACAAAATATTTATTGCCCATGAACAATTCGCATCCCAAAACAGCCTCGAACACCATGATTTACGCAATGTATCGCAAGTCCTGGTATGTATAGGGCCAGAAGGCGGATTTACAGATGATGAGTTTGAGCTCGCGTTAAATTCAGGCAGCGTTCCATTAGGTCTAGGACCGCGCCGTTTGCGCAGCGAGACCGCTGCACTGGTAGCGTGTATGCGTATCTTATCCTGGGCAGGGGAATTGGGAATATAGCCAGACTTGGGACATAGCATACAAATTGATGACTATGAACACGATTTCGCATGCTTGAAAGCAAAGCGCAGCTTTTAGGTTTTGGATGATGTGCGTTAATCGTGCCAATTAGTGCTCTGATAAAAACTGTAATAGAAAACCGCAAGTTGACATTTAACATTTTAATAAAGAGGACACTATGGACTGCCTTTTCTGCCAAATCATAAATCGCAAAATCCCTTCGGAAATTGTGTACGAGGATGATGAGGTGCTTGCTTTCCGAGATGTGTCGCCGCAGGCACCCATGCACATATTGGTCGTGCCAAAGCGCCACATTCCCAGTTTAAACGACTTGACGCCGGATGATGCCGAATTGGTCGGAAAAATCATCTATCGTGCCAAAGAATTGGCCGCAGTGAAGGGACACGATAAAAATGGATATCGTTTGGTATTAAATTGTAACAAAGATGGGGGGCAAACAGTGTTTCACATTCATTGTCATGTGTTGGGCGGCAGAGCCATGCACTGGCCTCCGGGCTAATCCGTGCGAAAAAAACTTGATTCTAAAAGTTGAAATTTTTATATTTATGACTACTTACAAAAACCAAAAAAGAAAGGAGGTCGAAAACTATATGCCTGCAGTTCGAGTTCGAGAAAACGAATCTTTTGAAAAGGCATTACGACGCTTCACAAAATCTTGTGAAAAGTCCGGTTTGATGTCTGATATTAAAAAACATCAGCAGTATGAAAAACCGAGCGAAGCGCGTCGTCGTAAAGCCAATGCGGCACGACGCAAAATGCGCAAACTGCAAATGATGGAACGGTAACTTGTACCAATCGTTCTAGCAGCATGGAGGACACAATGAGCCTTGATGATCAATTGACCGAAGACATGAAACTGGCCTTGAAAGCCGGAGAAAAAGATCGGCTATCGACCATTCGCCTTTTGAGAGGTTATATTAAAAACGAAGCGATTGACAAACAAAAAGAGCTCTCTGAAGAAGAGGAGCTTGCTGTCCTTGCCAGTGCTGCCAAAAAACGCAAAGAATCCATTGAAGCGTACCGTACAGGTGGTAGAGCGGATTTGGTTGAGAAAGAACAGCGGGAACTCGAGGTTATTCAATCTTATCTTCCGCAGCCATTGTCACGTGACGAAATTGAAAAAATTGTCAATGAGGCCATTGCTAGTGTTGGCGCCACGACAATTAAGGATTTGGGTAAAGTGATGCCTATGGTTATGAAACAAGTACAGGGGCGCGCTGATGGCAAAGAAATCAATGAGATTGTTCGCTCCAAGCTGGGTGTGTAAACATCAACAACTGAACAATCCATTCCCTGAATAGAAAAAGTGAACACGTTGCTCAAAAAAACATGTTCACTTTTTTCATTTTAACCATTAACAGTGGGAGTCTCAGGTGGTTTTAGATGTCCTGATCGTCATAATTCTTGTGTTATTCGTTGCTCGCAGCATTCGCGGCGGCATGGATGGAGAACTCTTCGGTACCATGGGCTGGCTCACTGCTATTGTTATTTCCATGGCCATGACCGATCCGGTGGCCGAAATCCTGGCCAGCTCCTTTCCGGAGGTTGCGGAAGTTAGCCCCTACCTTTCGTTTATTGTGCTATTAACTCTGGTACGCTTGTTTATTCGATGGCTCGTCAAGCTGGTTCCGGAGGAGAAAAAAGGCCCGTTTTCTATTCTCTTGCGTCTCGCCAGCGCAGGGCTCGGTTTTTTTAAAGGCCTGTTTTTCACGAGCGTTTTATTCCTCGTCCTCACGCGCACACCCGTTCAAGCCAATATTGAACAGTACACAACAGACTCCCGACTCTATTCGAACGTGAAACAATTTTCAGTTCAAGTCGTTCATGTGGTGACCGAAAATGTACCGAATATTGAAGCCCTTATGGAACGAATCAGCGAACGTCGACCTCCGAAGGCATGACTATCAACATAAAATATTGTGGAAAGTTTTATTATCTTGGACTCTCTTTACCAAACTTTAGAATTTGATGTATTACTCCGGCGTCTTGCCGATCTCGCCATTTCCCCTCATGGACGCGAACGGATCCTGAATATTCAACCGGTGTCCGAACTTTCTATTCTAAAAATTGCGCACGAACAAACAACCGAGCTGCGCGATATTATGGACTATGATCAAATTCCGCCCATGGATGACGCTGGGGACATGTTTTCTATTCTCAAACGAGTACGCGTTATCGGCAGTATGCTGCAACCGGACGAGTGCGCGCGCGTTGCAAAATTCCTCTATACCATTCGACAACTCGACACGTTCTTTAAAGAACGAATGGAGAAAATTCCCAATCTCGCACAAATCACATCACATTTTGTGGCATTGAAATCGTTGGAGCAAGAAATAACAAAATGTGTGGATGTGGATACGCTGGATATTAAAAATTCCGCCAGTTCCGAGTTGGCTTTATTGCGCAAATCCATTGAGCGGGCACAAGGCTCAGCGCGTCGAAAGATGGAGAGCAAATTGAAAGCATTGTCCGCGCAAGGGTATTTGCAGGAAAATGTGATTTCCGTGCGCAACGGCCGTTTGGTTCTGGTGGTAAAAGATGAATATCGCCGCAAAGTAAAGGGGCTGGTGCACGACCAATCCGCTACGGGCTCTAGTTATTTTATTGAACCGCTGGAAGTGGTAGACGATAACAATCGCATTCGCGAGCTGCAAACCGAAGAAGCCAAAGAAATTGAGCGCATTTTGCGACGCTTGACGGACTCGATTCGTGCGCATCAGCAAGAGATCGAAAACAATCAACATTTGTTTGCCGAATTGGATACAGTATATGCTAAAGCGCGGCTTTCCAAGCTGCTTAATGCATTCCAACCCGAACTGGTTGAAGAAAGTATTGTCGACCTGGTGCAAACGCGGCATCCACTGCTTTTGCTGCGTCTGGGCGAAAAGCACGTTGTTCCCATGGACGTGACATTGGGAAAAGAAATTGAAACGTTGATAATCAGCGGTCCCAATGCTGGCGGCAAAACCGTAGCTTTAAAAACAATTGGCTTGGTAACGCTTATGGGATTGTGCGGTTTGCACATTCCGGCGCAGCCGCATTCCAAAATCGGGCTGCTTTCGCAAATGTTTGCCAATATTGGCGATCAACAATCGCTTGAAAACGACTTGTCCACGTTTTCCTCGCACCTCCAGCAGCTCAAAACCATTGCCGAGCGCGCAGACAGTCGCAGCCTGGTGCTTATCGATGAAATCGGTTCCGGCACCGACCCGGAGGAGGGTACAGGATTGGCCATTGCCCTAATGGAACGCTTGACCCGGCAAAATTGTCTGACGGTCGTAACTACGCATCAAAGTCCGTTAAAAGCCTTTGCCTATCAGACCGAAAAAGTTGAAAATGCTTCTCTGGAGTTTGATGTGGCCACGTTGGAGCCGACGTATAAATTCCGCGTTGGCATTCCCGGTTCCAGTTATGCCTTTGAAATTGCCCAACGCATGGGCTTGCCCAAGGAAATCACCAAACGGGCGCGATCTCTGGTGGGTGCGCAAAAGAATCAATTGGAAGGATTGATTCTTGAATTGGAGGAAAAAGTTCAGCAGCATGCGGAATTGGCGCGGCAAGCCAACCTCAAAGAAACAGAGTATCGCGGTTTGCTCAAGTTGTATCAAGAAAAAAATAACGCCTTGCAGCAGGAACTGAAACAGATCAAACGCCAGGCGGCTGAAGAGGCAGAAGCGCTGTTGAAAAATGCCAATGCGACTATTGAACGAACCATCCGCGAAATTCGCGAATCGCAAGCCGATCGTGACTCTATCAAAAAAGCAAAACAAGAGTTGGCGTCCTATAAAGAGCGGGTTGAATCGATAAAGTCCGCGGTTCAGCCAGAGCCGGAAACGGTTTCAAACGAGCCCATCTCAAAAGGGGACCACATTCGTTGGAAAAATACCGGCAGCACGGGACAGGTTATTTCCGACCCGGATAAAAAAGATCGTGTTATGGTGCAGTTTGAAGGCGGTATGAAAGTGCAGCTTTCTACGGCCGAGCTGGAGCGCACCAAACGTAAAAAGCGCAAAAGCGTGGTACGGGTTAATGTGGAACAAAAATCTTCCAGCGGCCGCGAGGTGGATTTGCGCGGTTTGATGAGCGAAGAAGCGCTGCAAGAGCTGGAACACTTTTTGGATGCGGCGTTGCTTTCCGGTTTGCATGAGGTGAATGTCATCCACGGAAAAGGCACCGGCAAACTGCGCAAAAGCGTTGGCCAATTTTTACATGGCCATCCGCAAGTCGAGTCGTATCGTTTAGGGTATTGGAACGAGGGCGATTCCGGCGTTACCGTGGTGCAGCTAAAGGGGCATAAAAAGGAGACAGTTGAGACGCATGAAGAATTATAAACAAGTGGCGTTTGAAGCTGCGCACGCTGCAGCCGATATTCTGATGAACCACTTTGGCACACTCGAGCAAGCTGATGTGCAAACCAAAAACCAATTTGATTTTGTTACCGAGGTGGATAAACAGTCGGAGCAGCGCATCATTCAGGTGATTCACGATACATTTCCGGATCATCAAATTTATGCCGAAGAGTCGCACCGGCAGGAGGGAGGCGCGTATCGCTGGATCATCGACCCGCTGGACGGCACCACCAATTATATTCATGGCGTGCCCATTTTTTCGGTCTCAATTGCTTTGGAAGTGGACAAGAAAGTTGTTCTAGGCCTGGTTTACGATCCCACACGCAAAGAGATGTTTTATGGGGAAACCGGCAAAGGCGCATATTTAAATGATCAACCGATTCGCGTGTCTGATATCTCCGATCCAAAAGTGGCGCTGCTTGCAACCGGTTATCCGTTTCGTGTCAAACACCACATTGATGTGTATCAGCGCTCGTTCAAAGAGTTGTTTCACCATGTCAGCGGCATTCGGCGCGCCGGCTCCGCGGCTCTGGATTTGGCTTATATTGCCTGTGGCCGTTTCGATGGATTTTGGGAGCTCGACTTGAAACCGTGGGATATTGCTGGAGCTTTGGCCGTGTTGCTTGAAGCTGGCGGCACCATCACCGATTTTGCCGGCGGCAACGATATGCTGAAAACCGGCAATACCATCGCTTCCAATAGCAAACTGCATCCCATGATGCTTGAAATTGTACAACAGGTCTTCCGTGGAGTTGTGGATAAATAGATGGTCCTCTTTAGATCACGGTGGTTTCGTATATCGTTCTACGTGATAATTCTCACCTCCCTTATTTTGTATGGCAAAATGTTTCATCCGGATGTCACATTAAAAATGTGTCTCGAACACCCCAGGCGCTACGATCAAACGCTTATCGAAGTGGGCAACGAAGCGGTTGTAGAAACGGTTTACGCAGATAGCTTTACCATCCGTTATCTGGATCACATCATTCCAGTGCGCGGCATGCATCCGGACGTCGAACCCGGCGAGTTTGTCCTTTTACGCGCTCGTTTTCACCAGGAGGGCTGGCTGGAGCCGCTGGCCATTCGCATAGCCGAGCAGCGACGTATGAAAATCTGGATTTCCGTGTTACCCGTTCTGTGGATTGCGGTCTATTTTTTTCGCAAATACCGATTTAATATCCAACAGCAAGTTTTTGAGGAACGTTAATGCCCGATTTGGTAACACATACGGCCGCTGCGTACCTGATATCGCGTTCGAATCGTTTTGAGCGCTTTCGCGTCCTATTTTATGTCGGTACCATTTTGCCGGACGTTTTAGCGCGTCCGATTTACATTTTGTGGCCCAATCTCTTTTTTTACACCATTGCCATCCATACACCGGTGTTTATGCTCGTGTTCACCTTGCTGCTATCCGAATTTTTTCCATCAACCTCGCGCAAAACTGCTCAACTTTATCTCCTGGCCGGAATTGTCTTGCACTTTTTGCTCGATCTGTTTCAGCGTCACCTGCTCACCGGCTACTATTGGTTTTTTCCGTTTTCATGGGCTTCTTTTGAAATTGGCCTGTTTTGGCCGGAAGCTCCTTTGCGGCTCCTTCCGCTGTGGCTCGGTATGATTTTTGTCGTTGAATTTGCGATACGTTTATACAAGCGGAGAAAGATCGTAACATGAGAATAAAACATTGCAAATTGCGGTTTTTATTTTAAACATCTCGTTTTCGGGGTTTCATGAACATCGATGTAAATAAAATATATGCGGTTTTAACCGGCGATATTATCCGATCCTCTCGACTCTCGCCAGACCAGCGAGAACACGTGATGCAGGTATTGATTTCCCTGGCCCATTCTTCGACCGTTTTTAGCCCTGATTTACAGGTTTTGGGACCGCAGATGTTTCGCGGCGATAGCTGGCAAATGTTAATTTCCGAGCCGCAGTTTGCCTTGCACCTTGCGCTCTATCTTCGTGCCGGACTCAAAAGTCAACCCCAGGTCGATACACGTATTGCCATTGGTCTGGGCACGATTGAGGCGCTTCCCAATAATGATCTCGGCAATGCGAATGGCACGGCATTTCGGCTTTCAGGAAATGCGCTGGACGACATGAAACGCAATCAAACCCTGGCCTGCAAATGGGCAATATCCGAAACGAGCTCTGCGGCGCAGCAGACGATTTTTTCATTTTTCCAGTCGGCGCTGTTGTTTACGGGTCGTTTGGCCAGTCAATGGTCGGTAAAAGAAGCGTGGGCGGTTTATCATGTGTTACAGGGCGTAAAACAGCAAGAGATTGCAAATGAATGGCCGGACGGCGCAACTACTCAGCAAAATGTCGCAAATACGCTTCGGCGCGCAAGTTGGACAGAGATCGACGCACTGCTAAATGCCTTTTATACTGCGATAGAAAACAATAATATTGACTTGTAATTAGATTAACAATCAAAATAGATTGTTCTATGACGACCTTTCTTTTTTATTTCATTTCACTGTTGTCTGCTTTTTCCCTTTCCGAAATCATTCGTTACTTTTTGTTTGTCGAGCAAAACCGGGATTTCTGGTGGACACGGTTGATCATTTTAGTGATTAACAGCGCCTTGGCCTATTTGTTGTGTCTGCAATGGCAGGTGTGGCAAATTTTCCTATTCGTGTTTGTTTTGCACGCGGTTGTGGAGTGGCTCCCTGCGCCATTTTGGCGCTTGTTTCTTTTCAAGCATGGGCTGCGGATCATGTTGATGACCGGCCTTGTCTTTTTGCTGTCCGAATCTTTGATTTTTCGTCTAACGCCGTTCCACCAAATCTACCTGCAAATCCTGCTGCTGTTTAACGGAATTTTCCTTACTCTGTTTGCTTCGGGCGAACTGGTGGGCAGAGTGACCGAACAAATGGCGATCGAAAATAAATTAGAGTGGCGCGGTTTGGATAACGGCGGGCTATGGATCGGCAGACTGGAGCGGCTGCTGATTTTTATTTTTGTGATGATCGGGTTGCCATCCGGCATTGGCTTTCTCGTCGCTGCCAAATCCATCTTACGTTTTAGCGACACGCGCGATGATCAAAAAATGGCCGAATATGTGTTGATTGGCACGTTGATCAGCTTTTGTTTGGCGATTATCTTTGCCTACCTGACGAAAATGGCGCTAAACTATGTGGCAAACGCATGAGCGAACACATGTCCGAACCATTGCCCACCCTGAATAAATATGCAGGGCGCGCAATGGAGTCGGACAAGCGTCCGAAAGTTAATGTGAAAATGTATCCCCTATCCCCATCATACATCGCGGTCGATTGCGAAATATTTCGTCTCAACCTTACATCTCTTCAAATCCGCCATCGCCGCCTCCCATATTTTCGCCGCCCTGGCGCTGGCGTTTGTAATTGTTGATCGAATAATTCAACGTAACCGTGTAAACCGGGGCTTCGCGGGTAAACCTGCTTTCGCGATAAAAATTTGCACCTTCCGCTGTAAACTGATATTTTGCCGTAGCAAAGATGTCCCGAGCTTGCAAAATCACTTCCAACTTGTCTTGCAGAAATGTCTGCCGCATGGCGACATTGGTGGCAAAATATCCCTCGCGTCTGCCCTGCGCGGAAACGGATGGACTGTTGTAGCTCATGTTGATTTGCAGCCGTGACGATGACGTCAGATTAAATGTATTGTTAAACCGAATATCCCAGTTTCGACTGCTCCGAGAAAAAAGTTCATTATCTATCACGCCTTCAATACGATAACGATAAAGATTGCCCATCAGATTTACATTCCACCACTTGAACGTATCCATATTGAGCATCATTTCAGCGCCCAATGTATAATCCTCGCCCACATTATCAACCGTGTGAAGCATAACGGTTTCGGAATAAACGCTTTGCACCCGCTCGATTTTATTGTGCGTTATGCGGTAATAGCCCTCAAGAGAAAATAAACTTTTGCCAACATTGCGTTGATAGCTGGCTTCGTAGGAATCGATATATTCGGGAAGAATGCCCGGATTGCCGCGTCTCACATTATACGCATCCATCCAGGTGATAAACGGCTCAAAGTAATAACCTCGCGGCCGTTCGATCCGCCGTGTGTAGCTCGCCATGGTTTGTTGGTTTTGTGCCAATTCAAAGGATGCGTGCAGAGTGGGAAAATAGTCCAATCGGTCAATGGTCGAATTTTCGTTTTCTCCCACGAGCGCAACTTGCCTGTAGGTGTATTCGCCACGCAAACCGCCCTGGAATCCCAATCGTCCGAGCTGCGCAGCATACAACGAGTATAGAGAATGGATGCTCCGATCGTACTCTGTTGTATGACTGTACTCGTCCAAAAACTTGTAATTTTCTGTACTGGGGCGATACTCATACAGCTCGTTGGTCTCGCTCGAAGCGGAAATACGGCTTTGATATCCTGCCTCAAATCGGTCTTTTTCGCGCAGCGGCAATGTATAGTCAAGCTTTAAACGCAATTGCTGTTCCGGACCTTTTTCAACGGCCCTGCGACCGCTTTGCAGTTCGCCCTGCAGAGAAAAAAGCTCGTCCGTATTGTCGCCGGTATCCCGCTCGCGTTCATAATCCGCTTCTGCTGTTAATTCGTGCCCTCTTTTTTCAAATTGATGTCTATAATTAGCCTGGATCGATACGTCAGCACCCCCACGTTGCATCTCGCTCAAACTGATGTATTCATTTGTGCTAGCGCCGGGGTTTTGCCGTTCGTAATAATCTGTTTCATCCTGAATGGAAAACGTTCGATCAGAATAACGAAGTCCCACACCAAGCAAGTCATTGTCGGTTATATTCCAATCAAATCCGGATTGCAAGCCGTACATCTCAAATTGCCGGGACATTTCGCCGATGGAATTGACAAAATAAGTGGTATCATTTCGCAAGGTTCGGCTTATTTGCTCGGCGGTGCCGGGGAAATAACGCGAGTTAAAATTACCTCCGACATACACATTGAATTTGGGCATGCGATAATTGAGCAACACATCCGCGCCATACTTTTTGTTCACACCGGCATTTACATTCACCAGCCCATTCACGCCATTTAGTGTGTTCTTTTTGGTAATGATATTCAAAATGCCGGAAGTGCCATCGGGGTCGTATTTTGCGGACGGATTGGTAATAATTTCAATATTTTCGATGCTGCTCGCCGGTATTTGTCGCAGGGCGTCAGAATTGTCGAGAATGGTTGGCCGGCCATCAATTAGCACTCGAAAGCTGGAACTTCCACGCAGGGCTACATTCCCTTCAATATCAACCGTCACCGATGGTACGTTTTCAAGAACATCAATCGCCGAGCCAGATGCGGCGGTATACTGTTTTCCAACGTTGATGACTTTTTTGTCAATTTGATATTCAACCGCTGCGCGTTCGGCAGTCGCCTCAACACCGGAAAGCTCGATGACCGATTGCAAAAGTGATAGGCTACCGATATCTACCTTTTGATTATTGTCGTTGATCGCGATAGGCTCGACGGTTTTGGGATAATAGCCAATAAAATTGGCCACAAGCAAGTATTCCCCCGGTTTTATATTCGACAGAACAAACGTGCCGTCTTTGCCACTGGTTGTTCCTGTAATTTGCTCTTGGGTTTCATAGTTTCCCAGAACAATATTGGCATATTCGACCGGTTGTTGCAGCAATGAATCGGTCACAGTGCCTGTAATTGTGGCTGACTGGGCTGCCGAAAAAATGGACTGAACAACAAGCGCAAGCGCCACTAATAAAGTTGTTTTCATATTACCACCTCTTGTCTTCTAATCGAGTAAAACTCAGAAATCTGAGCTGGATAGACAAGACGCGGCAGGTTTTAATTAGTTCTGCTTGAAATGTAATCTAGTGTCATGCTCTTTTTCATTTAATTGAGTTTGGGGAGCTTGACACTTTCTATTTTTTAAGCTTAATTCGAGATTCCCCGGCAGTTGTATGCCAAACGCGAGGTGATTCCGGACAATCGTCCGCTTGAAAATCACTTTTTTTTCGCAATGACCAGCATTTCATAATCCTCGGTGGTCAGTTTTTTTGTTCGGCTGAACACCCCAATGTCGCAACCGAAAATGTCAATGTGCTTAAATCCCAGCGATTTGAGCATCCAGGTGATTTCTGATGGCGCATAATAACGCTCGTCGCAGTCCAGTTGCTTTTTATTGCCATAATCATCAACTACAGCGATGGTGCTGCGGTCGCGAAAGGTCATCAAATCGAAGGAATTGTCCATTGATTCCACATCCGAACCGCTGTTGATGAAATCTTTGACCGAATGATACAGCGGATAAAGCGCGTTCAATGTGGTAAAAATAAATTTGCCGCCAGGCTTTAAATGCTCTGCCGCCTGTTTCAGAATGCTAAAATTCATCTCGTCCGTTTCCATAAGCGAGAAAGCGCCTTCACACAACATGATAACCAGATCGAATTGCTGGTCAATGGTCAAATCACGCGCATCCTGGCGAATAAATTGTACGGTTACACCCGCAGCCTGGGCTTTTTCGCGTGCGCGTTTTAGCTGCGATTCGGACAAGTCGATGCCGGTTACGGTATAGCCGCGTTTGGCCAGCTCGATGGCGTGCCGTCCGGTTCCACAGCCCACATCCAAAATAGTTTTGGAACGAACCGAGTTGACCTCGTTTTCAATAAAATTCACTTCGGTGATCGTTCCCTGGGTAAATTGCTCGCGGTCGTAAGTTTCCGCATAATTGTCGAATAAATCCTCATACCACTTTTTCATCGCCTGGTGCTCCTATTAAAATGAATTGATTTTTCTGGCAGGCAAAGATAGGAAAACAAAATATTTTCTCAAAGCTCCGTCCTAATTTTATGGCGTTTGCTCATCCAAAACATCAATTTCTACAAGCGCAACAAGTGGCAAGGACTAGGGAGTGATATTTATAGAAATGTTGGTTGCCGCAAAATAAAAATGCTGTATAGTGCCGATTATCCAACTTGCTCAACAAGATGTTCGTACAGGATTTCTAATCCTGGACGGGCAATGGACGGGGACTTCCAGTCCTCAAAGCGGGCTTTGAAGCCCTTCATCACTCTGCGTCCAGGGATGGAATCCCTGGACGAACATTTTTCATTACCAAACAATCGGCTTTTTCCGAGTTAACTGGATAATTGAGCTGTATAGTTTTTATCTGACTGTTTTTTAGAGCCCTGCGGCATTTGTGGCAAATTTTATTACTTGTACAGGCTAAAAATATAGCCTGACTTGCTGGAACAAAATCCATATATTAAACGTCCGTTAGGAAAATAAATCCAAGTGAACCGCATTCTAATTTTCGCTCTATCGTAAAACCCCAAGGCTTTAAATGAAGAAACTCACCCGTTTTTCCGTCGAGTATCCGGTTACCATCATGATGCTCATTCTCGCTGTTTTACTTTTGGGATATATTTCGTTCAGCAAGCTGGGAATTGATCTGTTTCCGGATTTGAACAATCCGCGCATATTTGTGGAGATAAAAGCCGGCGAGCGGCCGCCCGAAGAAATTGAGCAGCAGTATGTGCAAAATATCGAGTCGCTAGCCATCCGACAAAAAAATGTCACGCAAGTGTCATCTATTTCCCGCGTCGGTTCGGCGCAAATAACGGTCGAGTACGCCTGGGACGCCGATATGGACGAAGCGTTTCTCGATTTACAAAAAGCGCTGACCACATTCAACCAAAGCGGCGAGCTCGAGGAGCTCAACATCACTCAGCACGATCCGAACGCGGCGCCGGTCATGACCCTGGCGCTGTCGCATCCCACAATTGACGATATGGATGAGCTGCGTCGCGTGGCGGAAAATTACCTGCGCAACGAGCTGGTGCGACTCGAAGGCATTGCCGAAGTCGAGCTGCTCGGCGCTGAGGAGAAACAGGTCGTCGTAAACACCGATCCCTATTTAATGGACGCCTACAATTTGTCACCGTCGGAAATTACCGGGCGCATTGCCGCTTACAACCGAAACGTCTCGGGCGGATCGATTGTGGAAATGGGACGGCAATATGTCATCAAAGGAGTGGCCGAATTCCGACAGTTGAGCGATATTGGTGATGTGATTTTGACCTACGAGCAACCCACGGATTTATCTGGCACGCCCATTCCCGGCGAGCGCATTCCTGTGTTTTTACGAGATGTTGCGGACATCCGCTTTGAAAATAAAAAGCCTGAAAATATTGTCCATGTGAACGAGCAGCGTTGTATGGCATTGGCCATTTACAAGGAGACCAAGTTCAACACCGTCAAAGCCGTTGAAGTGCTGCTGGAAAATTTGGATGATCTGAAAAAAGCATTGCCCGGATACGAGCTGTCCGTAATCCAAAACCAGGGCGAATTTATCATAACCGCAGTCAACGAAGTGCAGCAAACCGCACTGTACGGCATTATTTTGGCCGTTATTGTGCTGTACGTATTTTTGCGGCGCTTGGGAACCACAGCCATCATCAGCGTCGCCATTCCTATATCCATTGTTGCCACGTTTAATTTGATGTATTTTAATAATCTCACCCTTAACATTATGACTCTGGGTGGCCTGGCGCTCGGCGCCGGCATGCTGGTCGATAACGCCATTGTGGTGATGGAAAATATTTTTCGTAATCTCGAATCCGGCATGTCCGTAAAAGAAGCGTCCATTCAAGGAACCGCAGAAGTAGGCGGTGCGATTACAGCATCTACGATCACCACGATTGTCGTGTTTTTGCCCATTGTCTATTTGCACGGCTCGGCGGGCGAGCTGTTCAAAGATCAGGCCTGGACGGTTGCATTTGCTCTGCTCTCTTCGCTGGTCGTCGCCATTTTGTTCATCCCCATGCTTAGCAGCAAGTTTCTTAAACCGCGCAAGCAAGTCGAATCCGTGCAATTCCCGTTTTACTCATCGTTCTTGCGTCGAATTTTACATCGTTCCTGGCTGGTCATAATTTTGGGTGCTGTTCTTGTTGCGGCTGCGGTCTTGGTCATCCCGCTTGTTGGCAGTGAATTTATCCCCAAAACCGATTCTAACGAGTTGTCCGTAAAAATCAATTTGCACGAAGGAACCGAATTGTACCGCACCGAATCCACGGTACATGGCATTGAGTTTTCCATACAGCAGGTGTTGGGCGAATATATTCAATCCGTTTACACCACCATTGGTCCATCCACTAATTTAAGTGGAGAAGAAGAAATTTTTGCGGATGAAAACACGGCAACCATCACCCTTCTTCTCAAACCGGATCGGCAGGTGAGTACCCACTCAATAATCAATTCGCTCAATTCCGTGCTCTCTTCGGTTCCGGATGCCGAATTTCAACTGGTCGAGGAGCAAAGCGCTCTGCAAATGACTCTGGGCACCGACGAAGCTCCAATTGTGGTTGAGGTGCTCGGAGAAGAGCTTGAAACCATTCAGGAATACACCGAGCAAGTCAAAACCAAAATGCTGGAAATAGATGACCTGTTCAACATTGAGACCAGTTTTGATGAAGGCCGTGCCGAAGTAAATGTAGTGCTCGATCGCGTACGCGCAGGCATTTTGAACGTCAGCATTGAGACCGTCAGTAGCGAGCTCGAAAATCGGCTTTCGGGCCGGGTTGCCGGCGATTGGGAGTTTGAAGGTGAAATGCAGGATATTACGCTAAAGCTACCTGACGTCAGTTTGGGCCAGGTTGGGGAAATTGAAATTTTTAATAATGATCAAAAAATTCGTTTGAGCGATATTGCTGAAATCGAAATCACTAACGCGCCCAAAGAAATCAATCGTCACAACCAGGTGCGCGTTGGCCGCGTGACCGCGCACTTGAGAACGGACAAAGCGTTTGACAAAGTCATTGCCAGCATCGAATCCGGATTGTCCGAGATCACCTTGCCCTCCGATTATCGGTTTCAAATTGCCGGCGAAGAACAAAAACGCCAGGAAGCGTTTTCCAGCCTGCGGTTTGCGCTTTTTCTTTCCATCATTTTGGTCTATATGGTGATGGCCTCACAATTTGAATCTGTGGTGCACCCGTTTACCATTTTGCTCACCATTCCGCTGGCCATGACCGGTTCTATTTTCATTTTTCTGTTGATGGGCAAAACCCTCAATATTATGGCGCTCATTGGCATTATTATGCTTGGCGGTATTGCAGTTAATGACTCGATTATTTTGGTCGATGCCATCAATCAGCTCAAACGCGACGGCTTGCCGCTCAAAGACGCCATAGTCGAGGCGGGCCAGCGGCGCATTCGCCCGATTATCATGACCAGCTTGACCACCATTTTGGCCCTGTTGCCGCTCACCTTTGGCTTTGGTGAAGGTGCGGCGCTGCGACAACCCATGGCGCTGGCCGTCATTGGCGGGCTGGTGACTTCCACGTTGCTCACGCTTGTTGTCATTCCGTGTGTTTACCTCAAACTGGATACGTTTACGAAATAAGCCGATGGGAGCGAATCAAGTAATTCTATGAATATTATCCAATTTGTCATAAAACGCAAAACCCTCATCTCCATGCTCTTCATTGCGCTGGTGCTTTTAGGCATTGTCTCTTACAAACAATTGCCCGTGGAGCTGTATCCCAATGCCGAGCTGCCGTTTCTCATCGTGCAAGTACGCGCTGCCCAGGAGATGGACCCGGCCTATGTTGAAAAACAAGCCATTGTGCCGCTTGAAGGCGCGGTATCCACACTTGAAGGCATCGACCAAATTCAATCCTTTGTTCAGCGCGATGGCGGCATCATTTATGTCTATTTTAACCAATCCATCAACACCAAAGTGGCGCATTTGCGTTTGGATGAAAAGGTGAACGCTATCCGCGCGGATTTGGGTGACGAGTTTTTTATCGCCGTTATAAAGATCGATACCGAGCAGTTATCGAACCAATTTATGAGTCTGCAAGTTCGTGGCGGTGGCGGTTTAAACCGCGTGCGTGAGCTGACGGATCAAAAAATTGTGCGCGAGCTGGAAAACATTGACGGAGTTGCTAATGTTGAGGTGTTTGGCGGCCAGGAGAAATCCATTGAAGTGATTTTGGACGAACAGGCCAGCCGCGCCTACGGCATTACTCCGGCGCAAATTCGCAACCACATTTCACAAAATGCTCAGTATAAAACGTTTCTTGGCAAAGCTTACGACAACGATCGTTACTATTTTGTCAATTTGGTAGCCGATTATACGGATGTGCGCCAGCTCGAAAATATTGTCGTTAATCGCAACGGCCCGGTGGTGTTAGGCGATATTGCCGAGGTCTATTTTGGCACCAAAGAACAATCCTCCATCAGCCGCGTAAACGGCAAAGATGCCATTACCGTGCAATTGATGCGCGATTCGCAAACCAATTTAATTTCTCTGGCGCACGCCGCGCGCGACGTTATAAAGGACCTAAACGACAAACTGCGTCCCTATGATCTCGAAATCGTCATTCAAAGTGATGCCGCCGAGCAGATTGAAGAAAATATCGACATGATCATCGAGCTGGCCCTGTTCGGCGGTTTGCTCGCTGTGTTTGTGCTGTGGATTTTCCTGCGCAACATCAAATGGGTGCTCATCATCACGTTGGCGCTGCCCATTTCCATTTTTACCGCATTTAACTTTTTCTATGCCGCGGATATATCCGTTAACAGCCTCACCCTGGTGGGCATGGCGCTTGCGGTGGGCATGCTGCTCGACAACAGCGTGGTGGTGATGGAAAATATCTACCGCCTGCTGTCGCGCGGGCGAGATAATGACATCTCGGTCGTTCAAGGAACGCAAGAGGTTTGGCGCTCCATAATGGCGGCCACGCTCACCACTATTACCGTTTTTTTGCCCTTTGTGTTTGCTGAAAATTTTATCGTTCGCCTCATGGGGCGCCACATTGGCGTTTCTATTATTTCCACATTGCTCGTCTCGCTGGTGGTGGCGCTGCTGCTCATTCCCATGGCCACGCATTCGTTGCTGCAGCGCAAGGGCATCGGTAATGTGCTGTCGTTTCAAATGGTGTCGCAAAAAAATCGGCTGCTGCAAGTTTATAACGTCATTTTGAAATCGTGTATGCGGTACCCGGCGCGCACGGTCATTGGCGGCGTGTTGTTTTTCTTTCTCAGCTTGATCATTGCGTTGGCCGTCAGCATCAATGTTCCGGAAGAGGTGGAAACCCGCGAGTTTAACGTGTATGTGACCATGGATACCGGCTCGACGTTGGAACTGACAGATTTGATGGTTCGCGATGTCGAAACCCAGCTTGAGAGTTTGGAAGAAAAGGAAGAGGTCATTAGCAAAATTTATGAAGAAGAGGCGATCGTTACCGTGCGGCTCTTTGAAGATTTTAAAAAGAAAAACGGGAGATCGTTACAGCAGATAAAAGAAGATGTTGAAGATCGGATAGAAAATGTGCCAGGCGGCGAAATCAGTTTTGAGGAACCCATTGCCAGCAGCCGTTACCGAGGCGGTGGAGGCGGCGGCGGCAATCCCGGAGCCGACCTGGAGCGAATGCTGGGAATTGGTATCGCCTCGGAAAAAGTGGTGATTAAGGGCAGAGATTTTAACGCTATGCGCAATCTTGCCGAAGATGTAGCCGATTATTTGGAAGACCTCGATTCGATCCAGCGTGCCAACGTCAGTGTATCGCCGGACCGCCCCGAAGCGCATCTTTATTTTGACCACATGATGATGAACAATTACGGTGTCTCACTGCAAGATATCGCTTCCGAATTGACCTCCTTTCGCAGCGAGTTCACATCGCAGTTGACCTTTAAGCAAGATAATGAAGAATACGACATTGTTATTCGTGGTGATACACTCGTCGATAAAACCATGCAAGACCTGGAAACGCTTGAAATTCCTTCTGCGGCTGGCGAGCGTTACCAGTTGCAGGATCTCGGCCGCATTATTTTGGCGGAAGGACGGGCAACGATCAACCGGGTGAACCAGGAAAAGCAAGTCGAGGTGAATTACCGATTCGAATCTGAAATTACCTCTTCCAAAGATGCATTGACCGTCTCGCGCGCCGAAGTGGATGAGCTGGTCGCCTCTTTAAATATTCCGGCCGGTATTGCCGTGGAAGTGGTGCACGAAGATACCGATCTCTCGGATTTTTATTTTCTCATCGGCGCGTCCTTTATTCTCATTTTTATGATTTTGGCCTCAGTGTTCGAATCGCTCAGCACGCCCGTGGTCATGATGTTCACCATTCCATTGGCCGCTATTGGCTCTTTATGGGCGCTCACGTTTACGGGTAATTCTCTGCTTAACGCCAACACCCTCATCGGCTTTTTGATTTTGCTCGGCGTGGTCGTCAACAATGGCATCATTTATATTG
Source organism: uncultured Cytophagia bacterium (assembly GCA_964414825.1). Lineage (GTDB taxonomy): Bacteria > Zhuqueibacterota > Zhuqueibacteria > Residuimicrobiales > Krinioviventaceae > CAYPZM01. Next base: position 18,995 of record CAYPZM010000009.1, read on the forward strand.
ATTACACGCGCATTTTGCGCCAGCGCGGCCACTCGCGCTCCAGAGCGCTGATGCTGGCCGGGCATGCCCGCGTTCGCCCCATTTTGATTACTGCCATCACCACCATCATCGCCATGTTGCCGCTGGCCATGGGCAAAGCCGAATATGTTGAAAAAATCGGCGCCCCGTTTGCCATTACGGTCATTGGCGGATTGTCGCTCAGCACGCTGTTTACGCTGGTGTTTATCCCCACGTTTTATTCGGGACTCGAAAACGCAATTTTATGGATGCGCAGCCTGTCCGCAAAAATTAAAATTGCCCAGCTCGTGATTTTTGTAGGCTTGGCATATCTGATTTTTGCCCAGGTACACAGCGTGCTGTGGCGTGTGGTTGATCTGTTTCTCATCACCATTTTAGTTCCCGGCGCCACTTATTTTGTCTTAAACAGCTTGCGCCGCGCCAATTCTCAAGTGGTCTCGGAGGATGAGCCGCTGCGCATTCGGATCCGACGGCTGGTTAAAGTGTACGACGAAGCCAGCCGGTTCACGCGCGAATGGAACAAGGGTAAAAGTATCCGAGAGCGCGCCGGGCTCGTCAAAACGTACAACTCATGGCGTGACTATGACGACCTGATCTGGCAGCTCCCCATGCTGGGCTTTTTGCTCTATTTCACCTATTTTTACGTGCAAAGCGGCTTTTGGACGTTTGTGTTTGCGCATGTTGTTTTTTTCTTTGTTCTGTATTTGTGGAAGCAGATTTCTTTTATGCTGAAAAAATCGCAGCGTTTTGCCAAATGGCTACCGCGGATTACAAAGTGGCTGATGTGGAGCTTCCCTGTGCTAAATTTGATTGTGTTCAGATTTAAAGGATTTGCGCTGGCATCGCTCATTTTTATTGGCGTGCTATGGTATTTGGCGCTCGCTATTTATACCACCTCGTCACGGTTGCACAAAGAGAAAATTAACATCGCGCGCGTTAGCGGTAAATTCTCCGGCTTGAGACGCTGGTTTTACCGCTTTGTGCAGATTATCCCGATCATTGGTAAAAAGCGCAATCCCTTTCGCGCATTGGACGGGGTGTCCCTGGACATTGGCAGCGGCATGTTTGGTCTGCTGGGTCCCAATGGCGCCGGAAAAACCACGTTGATGCGCATCATTTGCGGTATTTTTGAACAGAGCCGCGGCAAAATTTGGATCAATGGAAAAAATCTGCAAAAATACCGCGAAGAGTTCCAGGGACTCATCGGCTATTTGCCGCAGGAATTTGGCATGTACGAAAACATGACCGCGTACGAATTCCTCGATTATCAAGCCATGTTAAAAGGGTTAAAAGAACCAAAATTGCGACGCGAGCGCATCGAGTATGTGGTTGGCGCTGTGCATATGGTGGAGCGGCAGCACGACAAAATTGGCTCGTTCTCCGGCGGTATGAAGCAGCGCATCGGCATTGCACAAACGTTGCTGCATTTGCCGCGCATTTTGGTGGTCGATGAACCGACCGCCGGGCTCGATCCGCGTGAGCGCATCCGCTTCCGCAATTTGCTGGTGGATTTGAGCCGCGAACGCATCGTCATTTTCTCCACGCACATTATTGAGGACATTTCCAGCTCTTGTAACCGCGTGGCTGTGCTCAACAAAGGCCAGCTTAAATACTTGGGAGAGCCCATTGAAATGGCCAAGCTGGCTGAAGGACGCGTGTGGCAGTATCTGGTCAGCGTAAAAGATATCGATCGCGTACAGCAAGAACATTTGATTGTGCACCACATGCGCATCGAGGACAAAGTGCGCGTGCGTTGTATTTCCGCGGAAAAACCGGATGACGAGGCCATTCCTGTCAAGCCGACTCTGGAGGATTCGTATTTATGGTTGTTGAAGAAAAAATAATAAAGATCGTCCAGGGATTCGATCCCTAGACGCACCAATGGTTTCGGGCTTCAAGCCTGAAAATGAGTAGTTCGTCCAGGGGTGGAATCCCTGGACGCGCCGATAGCCTCGGGCTTCAAGCCCGAATGTGGTATAAAGAATTTTGAAAAAAGCAGAAAAAACAAAACATATGATTGACAAACTAAAGCGCTTCAGCCTGTTTCTCTGGAAAACCGTGCGCTATAATCTCAAAATTATTTTCGCTAACAAATTTATCTACTTTTTGCTGGCCGCGGTGGGCATTTATTTACTGGTGATTGTTCTCAGCGTATTTGACACCAACTCCAATCCAAACGTCGCCATTGTCTACTACTGGCTGCTGGTGCCCGGCATTTTGTTGATTTTTTATCCCTCGGTGTTTGGCATCCAAAACGACGCCGATTCGCGGATGCTGGAATTGCTGTTCGGAATTCCCAACTATCGCTACAAAGTGTGGCTGGTGCGGCTTGCCGTCATTTACATTATTGTGTTTGCCTTGTTATGGATATTGGCCGGACTTAGCGCCTTGGCGATTGTGCCGTTCAATGTAAATAGTATGGTTTTTCAGCTTATGTTTCCGATATTTTTCCTCGGCAGCGTCGCGTTTTTATTTTCAACGTTGGTACGCAACGGATATGGCACTGCCGTGTTTGTTGTGCTCATCGCCATGGTGTTTTGGATTCTTAGCGGTGAGCTGGTGGAGAGCAAATGGAATCTGTTTCTTAACCCCTTTCGTATGCCGGAAGATGTCAGCGATTTTGTTTGGCAGAATCTCGTGCTACAAAATCGGATTTACCAAAGTGTCGGGATTGTGCTGAGCATTTTAACTGGGCTGTTAAATTTACAGAGGCGCGAAAAATTTGTCTAAGGGGAAAAGCGAACAGGGAAAAAGGAAAGGGGAGTAGCGCATTTTTCCTGTTCCCGGTTCCTTTTTCCATCGTCATTTCCCTTGTTATTCACCCTTCAATTTCTAATTTCATAATTATGGAATTTTTTCCCCGCTTTCATCCTTTTTAGGGATGTACAGGTTAACCAACGAAAAAACAGGCACATTATGGCAATCACTCTCAACAAGCTGTATCCGGGCAAGCTGGACCATGACTTTTTGGGCCAGCTCATCAACTCCTATACCGATATGGATGATGCGATTCTCCAGGGCGCTGCCGTGGGCGAAGATGCCACGGTCATTCGAGTTGGCGAAACGTATCTGGTGCTCAAAACCGATCCCATCACCTTTACTACGGAGCATATCGGGTATTATGTGGTGCACATCAATGCCAACGACATTTTGTGCATGGGTGCCACACCGCGCTGGTTTTTGGCGACGATTTTGCTTCCCGAACGCACGGAAAAAATCGTTGTGCAAGAGATTTTTGCGCAAATATCCAAGGCGTGTCGGAAGGAAAAGATCGTTTATTGCGGCGGCCACACTGAAGTTACAAGCGGCATAAACCGGCCGATTATCGCGGGCCAAATGAGTGGCGAGGTTGCCGAAGAACAATTACTGCTCAAACGCAACATCAAACAAGGCGATCACCTGCTGCTGGCCAAAGCCGTGCCGCTGGAAGGCACGACCATTATGGCGCGCGATTATGCCAAAGAACTGACGCGGCATTTTTCCAAAGAGTTTGTTGAGAAATGTCAGAACTTTTTGTTTGATCCGGGCATCAGCATTCGCAAAGCTGCCGAGTTGGCCATTTCAACCGCCCGAGTCCATGCGCTGCACGATCCGACCGAAGGCGGTTTGGCCACTGGAATTTATGAGATGGTCAAAATTGCCAATTTGGGCGTGCAAATCGAAATGGACCGAATTCCCTTGCTGGCGGAAGGTAAGCTCATTTGCGATTATTTTGATATCGATCCGTTGGGCTGCATCTCTTCGGGCTCGCTCCTGCTTGCCGTACCGCCTAAAAGTGTGGAGCCGATTTTAACGGCGTTTAAAGTCAATGACATTGAGGCCGCCGATATTGGTCGGGTGATGCCCAAAGAGGAGGGACACGTGCTGGTTGAACATGGCAAAAAATCAAAACTGCCGATTTATTATCAAGACGAGTTGTTGAGAATTGGCTAATTTAAAAAAAACAGCCAAGTCGCGAAGATAAAAAGGAAATCAATATAAATTTTGAACCACTATCCGAAATGAGGTTGTTTCAAAATAAACAATAATGCTGCAAATCAAATACAAAACGCTGTCGAAAAAGTTAAACGTAGCACTTGACAAACGATCGCTTTAACATGTAGGTATTATTTTATTGGCAAGATAATATTAATTAACAATCACTTGCTGTTATCTGGCGTGATCCCCTGCTCTGTCACCTTTTCTAGCTTTTCGACATCCTCGTCTTTGAGACTATGTGGCCTCAAACAAACGTAACTCAATTAAAAAGAACTTGCAAACAAGAGATAATTTAATTAAATTCTTCGACTTTGCGGAAACAGGATTGAAAGCAGAAATATCTATTTTTATATATGTTACAAGAATTAGGCGAAAAATTTGACGGCGTTCTCCGAAAGCTAAAAGGACAAGGTAAATTAACGGAGAAAAATATTGCCGATAGCATGCGCGAAATTCGGCGCGCGCTGTTGGAAGCGGATGTCAACTATAAAGTCGCCAAACAATTTATAAACGACGTACAACAGCGCGCCCTGGGTCAGGATGTTTTAAAGAGCATTTCTCCCGGGCAAATGGTTGTAAAAATCATCAACGATGAGCTCACCAAGCTTATGGGCGAAAAAGATGTGCCCGTGCATTTTGGCAGCTCGGTACCGTCGGTGATTCTATTATGCGGCTTGCAAGGCTCCGGAAAAACCACATTGGCCGGCAAGTTGGCCATGTTTTTTCGCAAAAAAGGCCGCAATCCGCTACTGGTTGCTGCGGATGTGCATCGTCCCGCAGCAGTAAATCAGTTGCATGTGGTAGGCAAGTCGATTAATACGCAGGTCTACTCCGAAGACAGCAAAGACGCTGTGGCCATCGCCAAGAATGCTGTTTCGCACGCCCGTAAACATATGATGGATACGGTGATTGTCGACACTGCCGGTCGATTGCACATCGACGAACAGATGATGCAAGAAGTCGCGGACATCAAATCCGCCGTAAAACCGGATGAGATTTTGTTTGTTGCCGACGCCATGACCGGTCAAGATGCCGTCAACACCGCCAAAGCGTTTCTCGACCACCTCGATTTTGACGGCGTAGCCCTCACCAAAATGGATGGTGATGCCCGCGGCGGTGCAGCGTTGTCGATTCGTGCGGTTACGGACAAGCCGATCAAATTTATCAGCATCGGCGAAAAGCCGGATCAGCTTGAAAAATTCCACCCGGATCGTCTGGCGTCAAGAATCCTCGGAATGGGCGATGTGGTGTCGCTTGTCGAAAAGGCCCAGGAAAGTTTTGACGAAGGAAAAGCTGCTAAACTGGAAAAGAAACTTCGTCACCAGGAATTTACCCTGGAAGATTTTTTGGAGCAGTTGGAACAGATCAAAAAAATGGGCCCGTTGCAGGATATCCTTGGCATGATTCCGGGAATGCAAAACAAAGCCATGAAAAATTTACAGGTTGACGACCGCGCTTTGGTTCGTGTTGAAGCCATCATCAACTCGATGACCAAAGAAGAACGACGCTCGCCGCAAGTCCTCAACGGCAGTCGCCGTAAACGAATCGCCCGCGGCAGCGGCACCAGCGTTCAGGATGTCAACCGTTTGCTAAATCAATTTGATATGATGCGAAAAATGATGAAAAAAATGAAACAAGGCGGCCGTATGAAAATGCCGCTGGGATTTTAAATAAGGAGGCACGTTCCTTGGCTGTTACATTAAGATTAACCCGTATGGGGCGGAAAAAACGGCCCTTTTACAGAATCGTGGCTGCTGATTCTCGATCGCCGCGCGACGGGAAGTACCTGGAAAAAATCGGCACCTACAATCCATTGCCCGATCCGCCGGAAGTTGACATAAACAAAGAACTTGCGCTAAAGTGGCTGCAAAATGGCGCCAAGCCGTCGGTTACGGTGCGAAATTTTTTGAGCGATCAGGGCATTATGTTCGAATACGATCTTCGCAAACGCGGTTTGTCCGATGAAGAAATTGAGCTTGAATACAAAAAATGGGAAGTGGTGCAGCAAGAGCGCAAGAAGAAAGAAGAAGCTTTGGAAGCGATGAAAAGGCGCGAAGAGGAAAAAGCCGCGGAACAAGAAGCCAAGGCCAAGGCCAAAGAAGAAGAAAAAGCTCGTGCCGCTGAAGCTGAAGCGGCAGCCAAAGAAGAACAAGCGGTCGAAGAGGCCCCCGAAGCAGAAGCTGAAGAGAAAACTGACGCTGAAGAAAAGCCCGAAGCTGAAGAGAAACCGGAAGCTGAAGAAGCCGAAGCCGCTAAAACCGAGGAAGAGTCGGAAGAAGAAAAACCGACTGAATAAGTCAGTGGGCATCAATGTCAAGTGAACGCCCTGAATATCTTATTATCGGACGCGTAACCAAGCCACACGGCATACGCGGCGCTCTCAAGGTTGAACCGTTAACCGAAGATGCCACGCGTTTCGAGAGGCTGGAAAAAGTATCGCTGGGACCCGAAGCTGCTCCAAGCGAATCGTTTACGGTTCAACAGATGCAGTATCAAGGCAAACTTGTCATTTTATCATTGGATGAAATCAAAAGTCGGAATACAGCAGAAGAGTGGCGAAACACTTTTGTGCACATTCCGGCAGAAGATGCGCAGCCCCTTGCTGAAGGCGAGCATTATTATTACGAATTCATCGGATTAAAGGTTTACACGACCGATGAAACGTATGTTGGCACCATCGACGATATTGTCTCGTATCCGGCAAATGATGTGATTGTTGTGATTCACGAGAATACAGAAATTTTAATTCCTGATATCCCCGAGATCGTCAAAAGCTTCGATCTCGAGCGTGGTGTGATGATCATCGAACCCATGGAAGGGTTGTTAGAGTAACCGTTGTTGAGGAAAAGGTTTTGCAAATACACGTCATCACGGCGTTTCCAAAAACATTTCAGGGCTTTTTGGATGAAAGTATTCTAAAGCGAGCCATTTCAAAAAACACAGTTTTTATACATCTGCATCACATACGCGATTATGCTACGGACAAACATCAACAAATTGATGATTATCCGTACGGCGGCGGCCCTGGCATGATACTCAAACCGGAGCCGATTTTTGAATGTGTTCAAGATGTGGTGCAAACACATAATTTGCAAGATACGCCTGTCACGTTGCTCACTCCGGCAGGTGAAACTTATACGCAAAAAAAAGCAGTCGAGTTGTCACTGCGCGACTCGCTGATTTTGCTTTGCGGACATTACAAAGGCATTGACCAGCGTGTGATTGACGAGCTGGTCGATGAAGAGATTTCCATCGGTGATTTTGTGGTCACTGGTGGCGAGGTTCCGGCCATGTTGATTATCGATTCTGTTATTCGACTGCTTCCGGGTGTCATTGGTGATATTGACTCGGCGGTTTCGGATTCGTTTCAAACCGGGCTTTTGGATCACCCGCATTATACGCGGCCCGAAACGTTTCGCTGCGCCTCGGTACCAAGCGTGTTGCTTTCCGGAAATCATGCGGACATTGAAAACTGGCGGCAGGAAAAAGCGCTGGATATTACTCGCGAAAAACGGCCGGATCTTTATCAAATGTATATAGAAATGGAAAATAATGAATAACCCTTCTTCTGAGGAGGTCTGAAATGAATAAATTAGATGCAGTAGCCGCGGCAAGCCTTAAAGAGGATGTTCCGAATTTTCATTCGGGGGACACTCTGAATGTGCATGTCAAAGTCGTCGAAGGCGATAAAGAACGTATTCAGGTATTTCAAGGTGTTGTCATCAACCGCAAGGGTGCGGGAATTAATGAAACGTTTACCGTGCGCAAAATTTCCAACGGTGTGGGAGTGGAACGAATTTTTCCGGTACACTCGCCCAATGTTGCGAAAATTGAATTGCTACGGGAAGGCAAAGTGCGTCGCGCCAAGCTTTACTATCTTCGTAAATTGCGGGGCAAAGCCGCGCGTATCGAAGAAAAACGCCGCGCCTAAATTTTAAAACGACTCTAGTTCGCAAGCCGATGCTTTTCAAGTATCGGCTTTTTTTTATTTAAAGCAGAGTCAAAACTGTAAAGTTCTTCCACGGAGTCCATCGCTGGAAGCAAACTTGTGCAGGGCTTCGAGCCCGAATAGTCAAAGCTGATCTGAGATTGAAAGCGGCCTATTCGCTATCCATTTTGGCTTCACAGAGCTTTTGCCTTTCTCTGCGTCCTGGTTTATCATAGTCAAGCTAAAAGCTCTTTTTTTTTGTTCTTTCAAATAACCAGCACGATACTTGGCCGGATCCTGGTGTTTTGAGAGTCTTTATCAGCTCTAATCTTGCTTTATCGTGACTAAAGTATCAGAACAGGGAGTCATAGAGCTTCGCGCGAAGGTCTATCGAATCAGAATTAACCCGGATTCAATTCTCCTCGTACAAAAATCATCTTTTTTTCCTTTCTCACAACTCAACATGACGAAAAAGCTTGACTTTGAGTCCGGTTTTTTGTTTAATGATGCAAACATCGTGAATAACATTCATCGGACAATTTTGGAGAGTAGCTATGATTGAGCTCGAAAAATTAACACTAAGAGAGGCGTTTACCTTACGTTCCAAAGAGGACCCTAATGAAATTCTGTTTTCGTTTGTGGACGAAGCTCCCCTAACCTCAAAAGATGTTGTTGATCAATCCAAAGCGATTCAAAAAGCACTGCACGAGCTTGATGTTAAAAAAGGCGAGCGCGTTGCCTTGCTGGGCGAAAATAGCCCGCAATGGGGTGTGGCTTATCTGGCAGCCGGTAGTATGGGTGCGGTCAATGTTCCTATTTTGCCGGATTTTCACAAATCCGAAGTAAGTCACATTCTGCGTAATTCCGAAAGCCGCGTATTGTTTATTTCCTCCAAATTGATCCATAAAATTGCCGATGGCGATTTTCGCGACCTCAAGTATGTTGTTATTCTGGATGATGTGCGACAACAAGTGCCCGATAAAAAAGTCTTCACCTACAGCGAGTTGATTAAACAGGGGAATGAATCGGAAGACTTTGAACTACCGGAACTGGAAGAAGATGACTTGTTGGAAATTCTGTATACGTCCGGTACTACCGGCCACTCAAAAGGCGTTATGCTGACGCATAAAAATATCCTGTCCAATGCGCTCGCGGCGCTAAAAATGATTCAAATCTCATCAAAAGATCGTCTGCTCTCTATCTTGCCCATGTCGCATTCCTATGAATGTACATGTGGCTTTGTGACACCCTTTTTAGTGGGTTCAAAAATATATTATTTAAAAGGATTGCCAACGGCTCAGACCTTGTTGCCGGCAGTGGCCAAAATCAAACCGACTATGATTTTGTCGGTTCCATTGATTATGGAAAAAGTTTACAAGAAAAAAGTGCTTACGGAAATCAATTCCAAGGCCATTTCCAAATTCTTGCATCGTAATCCTGCTACTCGAAAGTTGGTACATAAAATTGCCGGCAAAAAGCTCTATGAGGCCTTTGGCGGCGAATTACGCTTTATGGTGTTTGGAGGTGCCGCTACACCGCCTGAGGTAGAAGATTTCTTAATGGAAGGAAATTTTCCCTTCATTTCCGGCTATGGCTTGTCCGAGTCGTCACCGATTTTGACGGTAAATCCGGTTGGCAAGCAGAAAAAAGGTACGGCTGGCGTTGTTGTCCCCGGTGTCAAGCTGCGAATTGACGATCCGGATCCCGAAACCGGCATTGGTGAAATTGTAGCTACCGGTCCGAACATTATGCAGGGGTATTATAAAAATGAAGAGGCAACCAAAAATACCTTTACAAAAGACGGTTGGCTCATTACCGGCGACAAGGGATTTCTGGATGACGAAGGCTATTTGCACATCAAAGGGCGTTCCAAAAATTTGATTGTGGGGCCTAGCGGCGAAAATATCTATCCGGAAGAAATCGAATTCCATGTTGCTCAAAACCCTTTTGTTTTGGAATCGTTGGTTTACGAGCTCGAAGGCCGCATCGTTGCTCGAGTTTTTCTCGATTACGATGCTATTGACAAGGAGCATGGCACCTCGTCCATGGATGAAGCCAAGGCTTCACAAGTCATTCAGGATATTTTGGAAAACACTAAAAAATCAGTAAATCAAAATGTTGCATCCTATTCGCGGATTCACAAAATTATCGAGCAACCGGAAGAATTTGTCAAGACCCCAACGAAAAAAATAAAGCGCTATTTGTATATCAATGCATAAAAAAAGCCGCAACTTGCGGCTTTTTTTATCACATAATGTTGTGCAGCTATTCTTTATTGTGAACCAGCCTTTTTTCACCTTCTTCAAAAACGACCGAAATTTTAGTGGGATCGATCACATCCACAACCACACCTTTTCCGAACTTGTCATGCTGAATGACATCGTGCTGCTCATAGGCGCCGCCCATTTCATAACCTTTGGGTTCTTCGTCACCCTCAACCTTGTTCACCAAGCGTGTCCATTTGCGCTGTGCCTTGGTTTTTGAGCTGACCGGTTTTTTCGGTGCTTTGGTTGTCTTCGATTTTTTGGCTTTGGCTTTGGTTTTGGGTGCATCTGCATCTTCTGGTTTCCGATATCGATGTGAACTTAGACAGCTTTTGCACATCGCTTTGGTGATTTTATCATTTTTAATGGCTTCGACAACATGAACAGTTGCATCTTTACATTTGCCACACATCGCCTCAATCTCATCCCCAACCTGTACAACTTTTTTATCCGCCATATTTCAATATCCTCATATTTTTTAAAACATTTGCAATCTCATAGATTACGCTTTCATGTTTAAATATAAAAAAAATAACAGATAATTCAAAGAGAGAATTTTTCTGCAAGCCTTGTTTTTGGAAAAAGTTGAAATAAATTCTTGCAATTCTGCGAAATAGTTGTATCTTGACTCCCTTTGCTAAAAAGGAATTTAAAACGATGCGTTATTATTTCCGAGGTTATTATGAACGCTGTACATACAAATGCTGATCAGATGATGGAGCAACTGGCGCTCGAAAAGAATCTGCAGCAAATTAAACATAAAATAGTCGTACTCTCCGGCAAGGGTGGTGTGGGTAAAAGCACGGTCGCCGCAAATTTAGCAATTTCATTGGCATTGGGTGGCAAAACCGTTGGATTGCTGGATGTGGATTTTCATGGGCCAAGTATTCCCAAGATTATGGGATTGGAAGGCCAACGTCCCGAAATGAGTGGCCAAAATCTTAAACCGATTGAATTTAGCAACAATCTAAAAGTGATGTCTTTGGGCATGCTGGTGGATACCGATGACGCGGTCATTTGGCGCGGTCCCATGAAAATGGGCGCTCTGCAACAATTGCTTCGCGATGTGGAATGGGGCGAACTCGATTATTTGATTTTTGATTGTCCTCCCGGCACCGGAGATGAACCGTTGTCGATAGTGCAGTTGATTCCTAACGCCACCGGAGCCGTCGTGGTGACTACACCGCAAGCGGTTTCCACGTCGGATGTGCGTCGATCGATCAAGTTTTGCGAAAAGGTGAATCTGCCTGTGCTCGGCGTAGTAGAAAATATGAGTGGTTATGTGGATCCTTCAACCGGAAAAACGCTGAATCTGTTTGGATTCGGTGGGGGAGAAGCCATGGCCGAAGAAATGCATGTGCCTTTTCTGGGGCGTATTCCCATCGAGCCGCAAATTGTTAAGGCGTGTGATGAAGGCAAGCCGTTTGTCTATTTTTACGGCAAAACAGAGGCCGCCCAAAAATTTCAAGGCGTAACCGAGACGATGTTGAAGGAAGTGGAAACGCGGCAAGCGCTGAAAGAAAAAGCGAAAAAAGCGCGCTCCGAAAAACCGGCGCACATTCGTCGCTATGCCGTTCCGGTTGAGCACGGTATGCTGTCCGAACATTTTGGACATGCCGAACAGTTTGCAATTGTGGATTATGATCTTGAGCAAAATAAAGTCGTGAAAATGTCTTCCAAGACGCCACCATCCGAAGGCAATGGCGCCTACTCGCAATTTTTGGATGAGCTGGCCACGGACATTGTCATCGCTCGCGGCATTGGCGGTGGTACGCGCGACAATCTTAGCGGTCGCGGCATTGAACTGGTGACGGGCGCAGACCCTGGCAAGCCGTCAGAGCTGGTCAAAGCCCACGCGGTCGGGGATTTGGAAGCAGGGGATAGTACGTGTGATTGTAGTTGTAATCATTAATAAACGCAGTCCGCAGTCCGCATACGGCAGTCAGCAGGCTGGAAAAAGGAGTAGGGAACAGGGAGAAGGGCATTTTGTCCTTGCTCCCCGTTCTTTTCTCCTTGCTCCTTTTGCAATTTTCCTCACTCTAAAAACTCCAACTTGTCGATCCCTTCGGATTGCGGACTGCCGTCTGCGTTTACTTGTTCCACCAATATGTTAATTTCACCATAAAAATATTCTGTGCCGGTTCGGTGAGCAAACGGTTCATCGAGTCTTCAAATGCAAAGCCTGAATAATAAGTGTCGTTAGTGCGGCTTTGTGTCCAAACCAGATAGAGGGTAGAGCCTGGGGCATATTCCCAGCGGAGCACTGCATTTCCTCTCAAAGACTTGAAATGGAAATCGGGATCGCTGAACGAAAAGCGGTTTTGCGGATTCGCAGCGTCCGGTGTGACATGATAGTCCGAGCCATCATAATCAAGCTGTGCTTTGGTAAAAGTATGGTAACTATAGGTTCGTGGCTGCGCCAGCTCTTTAAACTCTTCATAATCACCATGAGAGAGCAGCGGCTGTAGATACAACTGCAAGCTCAATTTCGGGGTAAACGTCCAGTTCAAACGGATATTGGCGGAAAGCTGCGTATAATCCAATCGCCCAAAAATATAGCGTTTGCCAAAGGTGTGATGTGCTGTGGCGTCTTCAACCTGGTCCACGTACTGGCTGTATTCATCTTCAATGCTCAGTTGCGGGCCCACACTCACATTCAAATTTGGGCGTGGTTTCCACTCTACTTCCGCTTCCAGAAATCCTTCCGTATCACGAATTGCATAGGACGAATAATATCCTCCGCCCAAACTTAACACCACCGGCTTGCGTGTATCGCTGCGCCAGGTAAACTCGGTCATGGTGCCGCCGGGTTCCAGGGCCAAGGGTCCACCGCGCGTAGCCCGGTTATCATAACGGTCGCGGTTATGAAACAAGCGAAATAGCAGATAGTTATAGTTGTGTAAAACAAATTCCGCGAGGCCAAAATAGCCATCACCAATTTTGTTTTTGCTGTAATCATAGGACTGGAAGCGCGCACCAATCAACCAAATATTACGAGCCAAGAAATTGGGTTTGGTCCATTTGTAGCCGCCGCCAATATGCCCATTTATAAGATCATTGCGAAACATAAAACCAACATCGTTGATATTGAACCCCGGTGAAACCGTTCCCAAAGCGGAATTGAAAATCCAATTGCCCTTTTGTTTATTGACCAGCACGCGCCCGGAAAACCCGCTCAGTGACGTCGCATTGGAATCCACGGAAACGTGGCTCACATCGGGTCGCTGAAAATAGTGCATGGAGCTGTTCTGCATCTTAGCCATACGTTCTTTGCTGCCAGTAATGGCCGAGCCGCCAATAAAGCTGGATACCACCCACATTTTGTCCTCATCCAGAAATGACCAGCCGTCCAGGCCAAAGGTATAAGCGCCTTTGTTGAGATTGCGCTCAATAGCGCTGTTACGAAATTGGCGCTGCGTAACGGTCGAGATGAATCCAATGCCCTGCTGACCGTTATCGATTTCTTTTTGACCGCGAAACACGCCATACGTGGCTTGCGGCTCAATTTCTTGCGAAAAAGTTTCTCCGTTTGAAAAAAACTCGCCGGATTCGCTGCCGGTTAGAGCAACGATTGCACCGACATTCCAATCACCGGCAACGCGGCCGGTTACTTTTCCGGCGCCCAAAATCGTCGTGGCATCCGGAATGTCGGCATAATCGTAATCCGGGGTACTGCCTTGCGGAGCGCGACCAATGCGGCGACTGTAGAAAAAGTCCGGATTGCCCCAGTTAAAGCCCCAGTTGCTGCGCGAACCGCCGTAACTGAAATTAAAAATCGACGAGCCTTCTATAAAAAACGGCCGCTTTTCTTGATAAAACGTTTCAAAATCGGACAAGTTAACCACCGCCGGATCAACTTCCACCTGCCCAAAATCAGGGTTGATGGTGGCATCCAATGTCAGATTGGGGCCGAGGCCGTATTTGACATCGAGCCCGAAGCCTGGGGTGCGGCGTGACCCGCCGTGAAACGGATTGTCAGTTTGCGTGCGATCTAATTCGGCCTTGGCACGCACATAAGGCATTAACTCAAAATGATTGGGTGGATTAATATCTTGCACACCGACCAAGTCGACAAAACGCGACACAAAGCCGCTGCTGTTTTTCGGCGTGTAAGCAAGGTAGACTTCTTCTTTTTTGCGTTGAATGTCACGCCGAAAATTGATGCCCCATGTGCTTCCGGCCTCTTTGAAGCGCAATTGCGAAAACGGGATGCGAATTTCTGTACTCCAACCTTCATCGTCTCGACTTGTGTGGCTCTCCCACACACCGTCCCAGGAATCGTCTTTCCATTCGTCATTGTACAGAGTGCCATCGTAGCGCGTTCCAGCGGCATTTACGCCAAAGTAAAATCCGCTGCGTCGATCGTGATAAGGATCGATAAACACAGCAAACAAATCCGAGCTCAATTGAACATCGCGCCGACCGAGCATGGCGATGATCGAATCGGGAGCCGAATCGTACAAACGAGCTCCGATGTACAAGGCTTCATCATCAAAAGCGACATGAACCAGCGTGGGTTCTGATGGTTCTCCGCCTTCATGCGGTTCAAGTTGTCGGAATTCCTCAATACCGTGACCATTGTGCCAGACGTGTTCGTGCAACAGGCCATCCAGCTTGATTTCCTCGGTCAAGCGAACTGCCACAACCTGGTCAATTTTGGGTTTATGGATATCTTCAAGTACGGCTGCGGAAAGAAAACCGGAGAGCAAAAAACTTAAAAGTAACACATACTTCACGAATATATCTCCTCTTACAAAATTAAATCTGGATTACAGACGTAGCTTGTTTTGACCAGGTTTCATAATATTTATAACGCGAGCTTGATTGACAGAGTATCCCCCAAAACTAAAGACGTGCACTTAAGGTAAGAATGGATAAGATA
>CAYPZM010000010.1:0-31915 GCA_964414825.1 uncultured Cytophagia bacterium
TTTCGGACTCTTGCCAAACTTGTCGCGCCAGCTCACGTGTCGGCACCAAAATCAGGACCTGACAGCTTTCCTGCGCGGGATTTATTTTTTCCAGCATGGGCAGCAAAAATGCGCCGGTTTTACCGCTGCCGGTGCGGGCTTGAATCATCACATCGCGGCCCTCCATGAGATACGGAATGGCGCGCGCTTGCACCGGCATCAAGCTGGTCCATGCGGCATTCGAAGCCGCTTTTTGCAAAGATTCGGGTAATTGTTCAAAGGTTATTTCGGATAATTCGTTCAATAGATTCCTCGATAAATTAATTGATTTACAAACTCGGTGGCACAATTATGAATGATTCGTTTGAAGCGATTATTCACTGTACCCCATAAAGGGTTCTAAGATATTGAAAATTAGGGAGAAATTCAACAGAAAAGTAGCTATTCAGGTATCTCTGATATATTTCGCCACAAAGCCACCCATACACAAAGTTTCACAAAATTAATCAGTTGATTTGGGTGGCTCTATATCAAACAGCGGTTTAAACTTCATTTGTGCCCCTTTGTGGCTAAATAGTTAAGAGAAAAGAATGGTATATTCATCCCTGACGAGGCTGTCGAAAAAGTCAAACATGCGTCTTAACAAGGGGTCGCTTTAGGATTTTGATATTGTCTTAATAGCTAGATAAATATAGCCTTATAGATTCTTCCTTTTATCCGGCGCGACCCCTTGTTCTATCACTGTTCTATTTTTTCGACAGTCTCGACAGAGCTTGAAGCCCTGCCAGGGTTAGGTGCTCATGTAAAAATAACTTGCGCCCCTGCCGAAAGCTCGTAAAATTTTCCTACGTTGATGATAGCATCCACCTGTGGCACAAAATCATCCATAGTCAGTTTGAACATATCCACAGTGGCTTTGCAGGCGTACAAGTCTGCTCCCGCATCTTTGATCATTTCTAAAAATTCATCCACGGGCGGAATGTCGAGCTCATCCATTTGTTTGGACATCATGCGCGTGGCCATGGCCGACATGCCGGGCAGGGCGCCCACAAGCGTCGGCATGTGCATGGCAGGATTGCCGACAGTAGCGACTTTAAGTTTTTTGACGCGTTTTTTCATAATCGCATCCAAACCGAAAAACGTAAAAAACAGGGTCGCATCAATACCGTCCATGCGTGCACCGTTTGCCATAATCAAGCCGGGATACACACCTTCCAGCGAGCCTTTTGAAATGACGATGGATACTTTTTCTATTTTATCAGCCATAAATTATACACTCCATTTATTAAACACATCCTTGTGGTTTTGAAAGGCCGGATACTCGGGCGGCCTTTTTAGCGGGGCCATTCGGAAACAATTCGTACAGTTCTTTGGTCGCAATGTTGCCCACTTTTTTCATACGTCGAATGGTGGGCACCTGGCCTTTTTCACTGTAATCCGAGCGCACAAAGTTAATCACTTTCCAATGGCCGTCGGTCAATTCGGGAATACCCTCTTCTGCAGCCAACACTTTGGCGATCTCTTCGTTCCACTGATCGGGATTGGTCATAAAACCCTCATCATCAACCTCGACCTGTTTTCCAGCAATTTCTTTGACGGGCATAATTGCTCCTCCTCTATATGATTTAGATTAATTTGTTATATTAAAGGTTTGTTGTTTAGAATACTTTTCCAAATTTTCTGAGACTTTTTTCAAAATCGACAATCCGGCTCCGAGACTACGTCGAACTTCTGGATCGGAGAATTGTTTCAATAAACCAAATATTGACATTTTCTCCGGAATTTCCACATCAATATCGCGATAAATAGCAACGGCATTTTGCACCGAGGTCATAATTTCCGGCTGCGTGGCTTGTTTGACCGTATCAAGAATCGTGGTGATATTTTCGCCCAGTAACCGCACATCTTCTTCGGTATAGTTGGTAACAATTTTATCGAGCACACCCAATGCCGCGCGCATAAATGAAAAGTAGCCTTTTTTCTCCAGGTCGTCGAGACGTTGCAGCATGTCATCAAAGATGTCGCGCGATAGCGGCGCCACATCCTTGACCAGATCGGTGGCGCTTTCCAACTGCTCAAAGACCGCCGTCAAGTTGCGTATATTGCGCAACAGCTTTTTCACCAAAAAAATCAAATCTTCGTAGGTAAAATAAGGCGACACTTCATCCAGCTCCTCGACCGCTGTGTTGAACACATCGGTAAAGACCGGCGTCAGATCTTTGCGCAACTCTTCCAGCTCGCGCTGGCGGCGTTGCGTCTCCATCACCTGTTCGGTCAAAAAATCAATCTTTTGATGCAGCAGCTCCATATCTTTATCCATGACACACCCCCTTATTGCGATTTTCCGGCCATATTCATTTGCGCCTGAATCGGCAACTCAGCACCCTTTAACAACAAATTCCAATACACCCATCGGAACATCATTTTACCCCAATGGTTGGCTTTGGTTTCTTGAAGCAGCGAAAACGGCCCTACACCCGGCAGCGGAAATTTGCCCGGCAGCGGTTCCACATCGTAATTAAAATCGATGAGCAGACCTTTGCCAAAACCGGACTCGATAAAGCAATTTGCGTGGCCGTCAAACTCTTCGAGCAGCGGCAAGCCATCGATGTGCCGCATAAAATTTTCAGTCAACACATCGGCCTGAAAGTGCGCCACGGAACCGGCTTTGGAGCTCGGCAAGTCAGTGGCATCGCCAATCACAAAAATATTTTCATGTGCTTTGGATTGCAGCGTATGTTTATGAGTCGGAATAAAATTGAGCTCATCACCCAAACCGGAGCGCTCGATCAGCTCATCGCCCATGTTGGTCGGCACGGTGACCAACAGGTCGTAATCGACCTCTTTTTCATCAAACGACACCAGCTTGTTGTTTTCCGCATCAACGGATTCGACATTAAACTCGCTCACCAGGTCAATGCCTTTTTTATCGAGAAAATCGCCCAAAATGGCCGACGCTTTGGGCTTGGTAAATGCACCGGGCAGCGGTGTCACCAGTGTCAGATCTACTTTGTCGCGAATGCCTTTATCCGTAAACCACCAGTCGGCCAAAAACAAAAATTCCAGCGGCGCTACCGGGCATTTTATCGGCATCTCTACAATGTTAAGAGCCAGTTTGCCACCTTGCCAATGTTTGAGGAACTTTTGCAATTGGCATGCACCTTCCAGAGTATAAAAATCGAAAATATTTTTATACCAGGCACCGCCATCCGCCAAACCGTCGGTTTCGTCCGGATTGATGTGAGAACCCGTAGCAATGATCAAATAATCGTAATTCAGTACTTGATTATTTGACAATTTTACCCGATTTTGCTCCGGCTCGATAACCTCAATTCCGGATACAATCGTTTCAACCCCTTTGGGAATATAATCGCGTCGGGGTTTCACAACATCGTTACAGGTATAGATGTTAAACGGAATAAATAACAAACCGGGTTGGTAAATATGCGTCTCATCTTTATCGACAATGGTGATTTGCCAGTCGTCGTGCGGTAAATGCTCGTGCAGCTTGTTCGCCATAATGGTTCCCGCGGTTCCGGCACCTAATATAAGCAGCTTTTTCATTGCAATCTCCTGGACAATTGTTGATATACGAAACATTAATAATTAGATGAGTAAACTTGTTGATAGATTCAAATTTTCATTCCTTTGCAATATATTTTTATTGACAACAGTTTTTATTGTGAATCATTTCCCATTATTGCACATCTCATCTATTGTATTTTGGCAGAAACAATCTTTTATTTTTCGTACTAGTTCACCGTTAACGTTACAAGCTGCATTAAAAAGAACAAGACTATGAAATCACAAAGCTGGATTCTCCTCTTCTTACTGGTTGTGTTTGCGCTCCTTATTCCAATTTATTTTTTTCTTCCCCAAAAGGACACGGGCAGTGACCCCTGGGCGCACGTTCCCAAAAACCTCCCCCACACAGACCATACATCACTGATGCAAGGCCCGTTCGAAACCGGTTCGGATGTGACAAAAAAATGCCTGGAATGCCATGAATCCGCCGCGCACGAGGTGATGCAAACCGCGCATTGGACGTGGGAGAGTCCACCCGTTACGGTTGAACGGCGTGCCGAGCCGGCAGTGCTGGGCAAAAAGAACGCGATTAATAATTTTTGTATCGGCATACAATCGAACTGGCCGGCTTGTACCGCGTGTCATGCAGGTTATGGCTGGACCGATGCGTCCTATGACTTTTCAAAGGAGGAGCAGGTGGATTGCCTGGTGTGCCATGACCATTCCGGGCAATATATCAAATCCTGGGGCGGATTGCCCGATCCGGAAACGGATTTATTGCAGGCCGCGCAAAGCGTAGGCGAACCGACGCGCGAGAATTGCGGCGGCTGCCACTTTAAAGGCGGCGGCGGTAATGCGGTGAAACATGGCGATTTGGATGGTTCGCTCTATTATCCCTCCGAGCGTGTGGATGTGCACATGGGCAAGCACAATTTTTTGTGTACCGATTGCCATCAGTCCGAAAGCCATCAAATAAAAGGCCGCGCCATCTCGGTGAGTTTGGATGACGCGAACCAGGTGTACTGCACCGATTGCCATGCCAAGGCGGTTCACGACGATGAGCGTTTGAACGCGCACATTGCATCAGTAGCATGCCAAACCTGTCACATCCCGACTGCAGCGTTGCGGCAGGCGACCAAGATGCATTGGGATTGGTCGCAGGCGGGCCAGGATTTGCCCGAAGATCCGCACGAGTATTTGAAAATCAAAGGCCGCTTCATCTATGAAAAAAATATCACCCCGGAATATTTCTGGTACGATGGTACAGCATCACACTATTTGCTTGGCGACAAAATTGATCCGGAGGCGGTTACGCTGATTAACGAACCCAATGGTTCAATCGAGAATCCGAATGCAACCTTGTGGCCGTTTAAAATTCACACCGCCCGGCAAATTTACGACACGGAATACAACCATCTGATTCAACCGAAAACATACGGCGAGGGCGGCTATTGGACCGAATTTGATTGGGATCGTGCCGCGCGTCTCGGTTCTGAAACCGTGGGGCTGCCTTACAGCGGTAATTACGATTTTATCGAAACCGCCATGTTTTGGCCCCTCACACACATGGTGGCACCGGCGGAACAGGCGCTGCAGTGTGTGGATTGCCACAGCGAGGAGGGGAAAGCGCGTATGAACTGGCAAGCGTTGGGATATGAAGGGGATCCGATGTTGACCGGTGGGCGAAATGTAAAACCTGTTTTCACTTCAAATTAGACAAATCGGAATTTTGGTATTTAAGGACTTGGCATGCGAACCTTTTCCCTGATTTTGCTTTTGATGATTTCCAGCGCAGTGACGCAAATTATGCACCCGACATTTCCGCTTCTGGACGACTCGGGAACCTCGGTGTTACAAAGTGGTCGACCGATTTCCACAATGGCGACGTGCGGCGGTTGCCACGATACCGAATACATCGCCAACCACAGTTATCACAGCGACCTCGGATTTGCGGATTTGAGCGCTCCCGGCACCACGGCCAGCGGGCGGCCCTGGGATACGAGTCCGGGAATGTACGGCCGTTGGAATCCCATGATGTACCGCTACCTCTCCCCTGCCATTGATCCGTTTACCGACGTGACCTCGGAAGAGTGGAGTCAAGTGTTCGGTGCGCGCCATGTGGGCGGCGGACCGATGACCTCCAGCCAAACCGACGCGACTATCGAAATGAACTGTTTTTTGTGTCATACCGAAAATCCCAATAATGAAAAACGCAAAACCGCACTCGCCGAAAATAATTATGTATGGGCCAATACGGCTACCTTGGCGGGTAGCGGCATTGTGCAAAAAGTCGACGATCGATTTCAGTATGTTCTGCAGGCATTTGAGAATAATGGCCACATCAAGTTAGAATATCTGCAACCTCAGGATCCCACCAATCAAAATTGCGGTCTGTGCCACGGTTTGGTGCATTCGGATCGTGAAAATCCGCTGATCACTAGCACCTGTTTGCCCGAACAGCGCATGACCGAGACCACCGGGCAAATTATTTCGCCGCAACGGTTGTCCGATAGCGGCCTGAATCTGGCAAACAAAACCGAGCTCTCCCGCGCCTGGGATGTGCATGCCGAGCGCGTGGTCGATTGCGTGGATTGCCATTATTCGATCAACAATCCGATTTATTATGAGGAAAGCGCAGAAACGCGGCCGGCGCACCTCACCTTTTCCCCGCGCCGACAAAGTTTGAATGATTATCTTTATCAACCCAGCCACCAATTTGCGCGCGGCGCCAGCTCGTTCGAGGCCCTGGCTCCCGAGCAGCAGGGCACCATGCGGCGCTGCGAAAGCTGCCACGATTTTGAATCCACGCACACCTGGCTGCCGTATCGCGAGCGCCACATGCAGGCCATGACCTGCGAGTCGTGCCACATCCCTTACATGTACGCCCCGGCGCGCCGCGTAATGGACTGGACGGTGCTCGACCCGAATGGCGAGCCGCGCATGGAGTGCCGAGGATTCGATGGCCCGCCCAAACTTGTAACCACGCTCATTGATGGTTTTGAGCCGGTGTTGCTACCGCGAAACGAACCCGATGGCCGCACACGATATGCGCCGTACAATTTAATCTCCTTTTGGTATTGGACATACGGCGAACCGGCGCGCCCGGTGCGTTTGGCCGATTTGCAGCGCGTCTTTTTTCAGGGTGAAACGTACCGTCCCGAATTGCTGGCCGCGCTGGATTTAAATGGTAACGGCGCTTTGGAAACCTCGGAGCTGGCACTGAACACACCGGAAAAAGTGGAATTGATTCGCGAGCAATTGCAGGCCCTCGGATTAACTGATTTGCGCATTCAAAGCGAAATTCAACCGTACGCCATCCACCACACCGTAACGCACGGTGACTGGGTGACGCGCGATTGTGAATCATGCCATCACGACAATTCGAAATTATCCACATCGTTTATTTTGGCCGAGCATGTTCCGCATGCTGATCTGCCTGCATTTGTGGGCGACACGAATGCGTTGCCCGCCGGCAACATCCACATAAAAAATGGCACACTGCTGTACGAAAACAACGTTCAACGCGCCGGTTTTTTTATTTTAGGACACGACAGCATTTTCTGGGTGCAGTTGCTCGGCGCCGCTTCCGTGCTTTTGGTGACGGTTGCGATGGGCACGCACGGCGTACTGCGTTTTCTGGCGGCACGTCGGCGCGGATTCAAACGCGGCCCGAAAAAATCGGTTTACATCTACTCGCTATACGAACGGTTCTGGCACTGGCTGCAGGCCATCGCCATTATCGGCCTCATATTTACCGGCCTTATCATTCACGCCCCGGATGTGTTTGGCATCGTCTCGTTTGCATCGGCCGTGTACGTGCATAACGCGCTGGCATTCATTCTCCTGGTCAACGCGTTTTTGGCCGTATTCTATAACGTGTCCAGCGGTGCCATTCGGCGCTTTATCCCGCAGCCGCACGGATTTTTCAGCCAGGCGATGGAGCAAGCGATGTATTACATCAAAGGAATTTTTCGCAACGAGCCGCACCCGTTTGAGAAAAACCCGGAGGTGCGCCTCAATCCATTGCAAAAAATTACCTATTTGGTGATTTTAAACGTGCTGCTGCCGCTGCAAATTATCACGGGAATTTTAATTTGGGGCGCGCAGCATTTCCCCCAATTTTTGCAAGAAATCGGCGGACTCTCGTTGCTGGTGCCCATGCACTCGCTCATCGCCTGGTTTTTTGCGGCATTTTTAATTGCGCATATTTATTTGACCACAACCGGCTACACACCCATGGCGGCGATCAAAGCGATGATTGTGGGCTGGGAAGATATAGAAATCCATGAGGAGACATCATGAACATGGAACCAACACAAGGCAAACCGTACATGAATCCATATCTGGCCGGCGTATTGCTCGGCCTGGTTCTGTTTGCCGCATTTTTTATTACGGGCAATGGACTGGGCGCGTCGGGTGGTGTCAACCGCATTATTGTTTGGGTTGAAGATTTGTTTGTGCCGGATCATGTGAATCGCACGCCCTATTTGCTGCAGATGGCCGGCGGCGATATGGACCCGCTGGATCACTGGATTGTCTTTCTGACAATCGGCACACTACTGGGCGGATTTTTATCCGGCGCCCTGCACGGCCGATTGAAAATGGAGACCAAAAAGGGACCGAATATTACTAACCGCACCCGCTGGATTTTAGCCTTTGCGGGCGGCGCGATTATGGGCTATGGCGCCCGGTTTGCGCGCGGCTGCACCTCGGGACAAGCATTGTCCGGCGGCGCCGTGCTTTCAGCGGGCAGTTGGGCGTTCATGTTCGCTGTGTTTGCCGGCGGGTATGCATTGGCGTATTTTTTACGCAAAGCGTGGAATTAGAAATTCGCGGATACATCATGTTTTATCCATAAAATCCGCGTCCAATTTTTCTTTGCGTCTTCGTAACTTTGCATGAGACCAATAAGCATTACAACTTTACGTTACAGGAGAAACACATGGCTCCTTTCCCTATAATTGAACTGTTTGGCAAGGTTGGCGCCTACGCCATCTACTTGCTCATTGGCATAAGCTTTGGTGCTGTGCTCGAAATGGCCGGGTTCGCCAACTCGCCGAAACTGGCGGCGCAATTTTATTTCAAGGACATGACCGTGCTCAAGGTGATGTTCACCGGCATCATCACCGCCATGGTGCTTGTTTTTCTGGCCTCCGGGCTCGGATGGCTGGATTACGACGCTATTTGGGTGAATCCCACCTATTTGTGGCCCGGAATCGTGGGCGGATTGATAATGGGCTTTGGTTTCATTATCGGCGGTTTTTGTCCGGGCACGTCCATTGTGGCACTAGCTGTTCTCAAAATTGACGGACTGTTTTTTGCCCTGGGCGCCATGTTTGGCATTTTTCTGTTTGGCGAAACCGTGGGACTGTTTGAAGGATTTTGGAACTCTTCATTTTACGGCCGATTGACCTTGCAGGACTGGCTCGGCCTGCCCGCCGGCGTTGTGGTCGTTGGCGTGGTGTTGATGGCCCTGTTTATGTTTTGGGGCGGCGAGCAGCTCGAACGTTTGTTTGGCAAACGCGATCTATCGCGCGATCCCAAAGCTCGATATGTGGGCGCGGCCGCATTTGTCGGAGTAGCAGCTCTCGTGCTGCTCATTGGCCATCCGACCACCGAGGACAAGTGGAACAATATTGCCGAAGAAAAACAGCCGCTATTGGACAACCGCGAGGTGTACATCCACCCCGGCGAGCTGCTGGAGCTCATGTATGATGACACCCGCAATCTGGTGATGCTTGATGTGCGCGCCGAAGAGGATTACAACTTGTTCCACCTCCGCGATGCGCGTCGTGTGGAAATAAAGGATTTACACATGACGGCGCTAAACCTGCAGAATCTGCCGCTCAACACTGTCATTGTAACCATGTGCAACAACGAAGAGCGATCGACGACAGCCTGGAAACATCTGGTGGCGGAGAAAACACCAAACGTTTATATTCTAAAAGGGGGACTTAATTATTGGCTGGATATTTTCAAGCACGACAAAACGCATGCGGAGCCGTCCCACACTGCCTCCGACAGCTTGCGCCATGAGTTTAATGCCGCGCTGGGATCAAATTTTCCGGCCGCAGCGCCTGCAGAACATGAGCTGCAGCATCTCGAATTCACCCCAAAAGTTAAATTGGCGAAAAAAGTAAAACGACAAGGTGGGTGTGGGTAGAAAAAACGGGCTGGAAGCCCGCAATTATTTTACTTCCAGAGATGGAGTTCCTGGAAGAACTATCTTTGAAACTTTGTGGCAATGGAATTTATACAATTTTTGCAACGCCTTTTAAAACTCCAACGTTACCCCCCCAACCGGAAATGTCTTGTACTGTAGCACTGTGCTGATGCTGCCGTCATCATTGTATTGATAGTTCCAAACGTTATCGCGATTGTAAATGTTGACGATATCAAAAAACACCAAAAGCGTCCAATTGTTGAACAAAAAGCGGCGGTCAATGCGCAAATCCAGCCGATGATAAGGCGTGTATCGATTAGAATTCAAAACCTGCTCCTCCTCAACAATCCAGCGTCGCAACATCGGATAATACGCCGGCGATGTATAAGGACGCCCGCCCAAATAGCGCCATTTTATGCTGATTTCGTATTCGTCGGAGGGCATGATAGGCAACCAGGCCAAGGCATGGTACCACGGTTTACTGGAGATATTTTCGTACCACGAATGGCCGGAAAATCGGAATTTATAACCACCCATGGCTGTGAACACATTTTGATAATCATACGCGGAAGCATAATACGTCGCAAACCGCGGATCAAACGTTTCCGAACGCGAGCGCGCATAACTGATGATTGTTGAGAAATTGTCGGTCAGCTTTTTCTGTAAAAACAGCTCTATACCGCTGGCGCGACCTTTGGAGGCATTTACATACACGCCGTCATCGTAATCAAAAGGATCGGGCGTAGTATAACGTTGTGATATCGGGACATCAAAATACTCTTTGTAATAGGTCTCCAGCGTCAGCTTGATGTCCTCTCGAAAGAGATGGTCAATGCCAACGACGTACTGATCCGTATATTTGTTTTTTAGTGATTTGTTCGCCTCATTCGCCACCAGCTCTACCGGATAGGGAGATTGATAATGCCGGCCATAGGCAAAATTGATAGTAGTAATTGGACTCAACAAAAGAGAAAGACCGGCGCGCGGACTCAATGAGGCAAACGAGGTAAAATCAAAATAATCGTAACGCAGGCCGGCGGTTAGACGAAGGCGTCGAAACAGGTCGTACGATGCTTGAAGGTACGCTGCGGTTTTGTAGGAATTGATGGTATTGTCGTTACGCGTTGCGGGATAGGTACGAAACGTATCCACAATCGCCTCAGGATTGCCTCCGGCGACATCATAAACAAACAACGTATCGGCCTCACTCCATACATTGTAAACGTCCTGCACGCCTTTAAGTGAAGCACCAAAATTTAGCTCCAACTTGCGATTGGCGCGCCAGACAACATCACTCTTTGCTGTGTACTCGGCCTCGCTGCTTTCGTTAAAAAAAAACGTTTGTCGCGATGGCAAGCGGTATACATCCACAAAATAATCGCTGCGCACGGCAGAGACTGTTGTGTAGGAGTAGAGATTTTTATTCCAAAATGTGCGCAATGTGGCGCCGCCAATGTATTGCGCATTTCGTGTATCCAGGTTTTCCGCACCGCGACCGTAACCGGCTTCGTCGCCTTCTTCAATATTGATTTTATCGCGACCATAGACAGCGTTCACCAGCAGCGTATTGGCATTATTGAGTTTGTAAGAAATTTTGCCCTGCGCGTTGTGATATTTCGGCACCGCCGTCAAACCGGTTGAGGCAATAATCCAATCCAAAAAACTAACCCGCGCGGACACCATATAGCTGCCGTTTTGGGAAATCGGGCCTTCTACCAGGCCACCGAGCCCGGCCATGCCCATGGTTCCCTCCCAATGAAAACGGTCCATGGAGCCGTTGCGCAACGAAATGTCCATGACCGATGAGGTGCGGTCTCCAAATTTAGCGGAAAAGGCGCCGGCATAAAAATCGACATTGCGCACCATGTAACTATTAAGCAGGTTAATGGGTCCGCCACCCGCACCTTGCACGGCAAAATGATTAGGGTTAGGAATTTCGATATTATCCATGATGAACAAATTTTCCCCCGGATAGCCGCCTCGGATGATAATTTCGTTCAACTGATCGCTGCCGGACACCACCGAAGGCAGCGCCTGCATGGCGCGTTGGATATCGACCAGATCGCCCGGACTGCGTCGAATTTCCTCGAAATCCATGCTACGCGTGCTGACCATGGCTTCTTTGGGTTTGTCAAAATAGCTGGCGGTTATTTCCACAGCTTCACCTTCGACTACCGAGAGTTCCAGTCCAATTTCCAGCTCGGTCGTACGATTGGCACTGACAATAATATTGCCGCGTTTTGCCGTGGTATAGCCGAGGTAGCGAACCTCCAAATTATAGCTGCCGGATTGCAAATTTTCTATGACAAAATGGCCCTGTTCGTCCGTAGCCGCGCCGGTTTGTGTTCCCAGCACGAGAACATTAGCGCCGACAAGCGGCTCGAGTGTGCGGCTATCGTAGACGTTGCCAGATATTTTTCCGTTAGCGGCGCCTGCAATTGTACTGGCCAGCATTAAAAGGGCACCTATCCATCGCATCATCCTGGGTACTGCTCCTCTCCATAAGGTCTATGACTGTTTTTTTATTCTTCCGAGTTCAAAAGTTCGGACTCGTGCAAAACTCAAGTTATAATCTTTGCAAATCCCAATGGACTTTTAACAACATTCCAACGCATTTTATTTGCGCTAAACTTTTTGCAATGCGGAAAATTTTTATCCCATTTTAATTCAGAGCGGGGTCATGGAGCTCCTGGAAGCCTTGATCCATGGAGATGGCATTCTCGTACCCCAGCTCGCGCCGCGCTTTTTGATCAGAAATGGTCATGTGCGTACCGAGCAGATAAATGAGCACCGGCAGAATAGGGGGCTCGCCATTTAAACTGAATCTCTTCCACATATACCGCACGACCTTGGCCGAACCTAGCGCCAGCCAGCGTGGCAGAGATTTCTCCGGCAGATCCACACCCTGAGTTCGGGCATACGAGGATAAAAATTCTTTGAACGATCGTTGTTCGCCATCCGTGACAAAATAGACCTCTCCGGAACGGTCACTTGAAAGTGACGCCATAATTGCCGACGCCAAATTTTTGACATGACACGTGGAAAGTCTGTGTTTGCCGTGGTTCACCCAAAAGAACAAACCTCGTTCAACACGGTCGCGAATCAACTCGATATGTGGGTTATCCGGACCCCATACAAAGGGCGGCCGCAGAACAAGCGTATCAAACGATTGGCTATTGGAGTTGAGCACTGCCTGCTCGGCCACATATTTGGTTTCGGAATAAAGATCGGTTGGCATGCGTCTGGGCATGTACGATTCATCCACGTTCACCGCTTTTTGGCCGTTGATGACCGACGCCGCGCCAATATAGACAAATTTACGCACCCCGGAATCGCGCGCCGCATCGAGCAGATTCCGGGTGGCTTCTACATTGTTGGTGTAAAACTCTTTGGGATCGCCCCAAAATTTCATATATCCGGCCAAATGGATCACGTAATCGCAAAGCTGCATGGTGTTTTTCAAGTTGCCGTAATGATACAAACTTCCGGGGATGGCGTAGGCGCCGAGTTCACGCACAACGGCGCCCGCCGCATTGGATCGCACCAATGCGAATACCTTGTAGCCGTGCTGGCGCAATATCGGGATCAGGGCGCGGCCAATAAACCCCGAGCCACCGGTTAAAAAAACGCTATTTGATTTTTCTAAAGTCATTTTCTGCTTTCATTTAGGCGCGCTGTTGCAAGGCGCTGTGAATCATCATAAATTCGCCAATATTTTGCGGCGTTAATAATCCAGCCAATCGCCCGTGGCGCAACACCGGCATAATTTTGCAGCCGCAGGATTGCAATCGAGTCATGGCATTATCGAGCATCTCGGAGACTTCAACCGATTGAAAATAGGTGTCCATCACCACGCGCACCTCTTCATCCGGACCCAGGTGGGAAAGTCCATCCATCAACTTTTTTTGCTCCAAAATACCAACAACCTCGCCGTTTTCGATTACGGGGAAATCTTGCTGCGATCCGGCAATCACCAATTCCACTGCGCGGGCTAAAGGCTCATCGGCACGGATAGCTTTGTAATCGGTAATCATGGCGTTGCTCACAGGAATATTGTTGAATGCAAATTTGACTTTGGTCATGTGCGCTTCTTGCGCGGCGCCAATCCACACGAAAAACGCGATAAAGAACAAAAACGGATTGCCGAACAATCCCAACAACCCAAACAACAGTGCCATGCCTTGTCCGATGGACGCAGCAATGGACGTGGCTTTGACGTAATTCAAACGCATGGCCAAAATGGCGCGCAACACCCGACCGCCGTCCATGGGAAATGCAGGCAGCAGGTTAAAGGCAACCAAAAACAAGTTGACGACCATCAACCGCTCCAGCAGCGAACCGCCGGTCACGGACAGAGTTTCCAACGGCTGTAACGAATTTGTCACTAGCAATACTGCCAGCAGCGCCATAGCGATCACCACGTTAACCAAAGGTCCGGCCAGTGCCACCAGTAGCTCTTCTCGCGGGCGCTCGGGCATGCGTTCCAGACTGGCCACGCCGCCAATGGGCAAAAGTGTGATGCTTCGCGTTTTAATATTAAAGCGCGCAGCGGTGAGCGCATGACCAAATTCGTGCAGCACCACGCATAAAAATATGAACAGCACAAACAGGATGCCCTGCAACGTGGTCGCGACATTGTGCCCCTGCATCCAGTGCACGAGCGCCACCCAACCGATTATGAGCAAAAACGTTGCATGTATAAAAACCGGAATTCCTTTAAACTGTGCTATTTTAACTGACCATCCCATTGTTTTTTCTCCTTATGTGTTGCCGAAACACGTAATGTTGATCTGCTATTCCCATTGTTCGTTTTGAAATAAAATGATCTATGTTTATGTTGTTCTTATTGATTTTCTTATACATTTATTAGACAAATAGATAACACCAAATCTAGCAAAAAAGTTTCCAAAATTCGAAATAATCGCCTGGCGGCCGCGGATCGCTTGTCAATCTTTCGCTGTCGATTCGGTCCGAGGCGCTGCGGCACCCATTTGATTAAAAGGAGTCGCCAATGAGACGCTCAGCTATTGTTGTGGGTATTTTGCTTATTTTGCTTGGAGTCATTTTTTATGTCGCCACCGGCGCCGTAAGTGTTACCGCGCTCATTCCATCGTTTTTCGGTATTGTGCTGGTTCTTTTGGGATGGTTGGCTCGAAATGAAAAATGGAACAAACATATGATGCATGCCGCTATGGTGGTGGCTCTGATTGGCGCCATTGGCGCTCTGCGAGCGGTACCACAAGCGTTTTTGATGATCGCCGGCCAGGAAGTTAAACGTCCCGGCGCCGTGGTTGAACAGCTCATTATGCTGGTAATTTTGGTCTATTTTTTGGTAGCTGGCATTCGCTCGTTTATGGCAGCACGGAAAAAAGCATAAGTTACTTTGGGGGGGGACATGAGGTGGCTATTATATGATAGTGTTCCAAAAACGATCTCCCCGTTTACTACCTCTCCCCCCACTCGGACGAATGTCCGAATGCATTTCCCGCACCGGATGGATATCCGGCGCTATCTAGACTATCTGGGAAAGACAAAAGCAGAGCTATTCCGTGATAGTCTAGTAGACGATCGTCCGGGGATTTTTATCCCGGACGGGCAATGATCTGGGACATTTGTCCCAGATTTATCTCTCGACAACAGGAGCGTTCAAGACGGTGTCGTAAAATGTATCGAGTGCCTCAAAATACTCGTCTCGCGGTGGCAGGTCATTGTGC
Organism: uncultured Cytophagia bacterium; assembly: GCA_964414825.1. Taxonomy (GTDB): domain Bacteria; phylum Zhuqueibacterota; class Zhuqueibacteria; order Residuimicrobiales; family Krinioviventaceae; genus CAYPZM01. The sequence continues at coordinate 15,382 of CAYPZM010000010.1, forward strand.
GACCCTCCCTCAAGAATCACCAATGATTTCTCCTCAATCGGCGCCGCCTCAAACAGCGTTTTGGCCATGGCCGCCGGTGTGATGTTGTCATCATCCCCGCCCAGAATCAGTAAAGGCTTATCCAGCTTTGATATTCGTTCTTCGTTATCATTTTCTAAAAGCGCTTTGTCAATGTCAAATTTCACCAGCGGTTCTGCAAACCACGGCACCAACAAGTCGGTCATATCCTTCACATTGGTGATGGGTGATTCCAACACCAGTCCGGCCGCAGGATTATTGATAACAATGTGCGTGGCAATAAAGCTGCCCAGCGAATGACCATGAACGATGAGGTGATCGGGTGCGATGTTTTTGGTTCCAACAAGAAATCGAAAAGCTGCTTCCCCATCGCGTTCGAGGCCGGCTACGGATGGCTCGCCCGCATTTCGCCCGTAACCGCGATAATCAAACACCAGCAGATTCACCGGATGTTTGAGAAACGCCTGAATGATATGTTCCGAAGCCACCCGCACAAATCCGTTGCCGCCAAAATAGAGCACGGTGCCGCGCGCATTGGTTCGCGTAATCCACCAGCCGTCCAGTTGCAGCCCATCGGATGTGGGAATCTTGACCGTTTCCACTTTAACGCCTTGCTGCCGAATGGTTTCGGCATCAATCGTGCGTTTGACATCAAACGCCTCCTGCTCGGTAATGGTGATGGTGGTGCAAGATATTAAAAACGCGAAAAATGCAACTGGCAACTTGAGGTTCATGTTATCCCCCATCTTAGAGTTCTTCAAGATTATTCAAATAGGATTCGGCCTGTGCCAAAATCTCGGATTTTTTCTCGTCAGAAAATCGATCCCACGTGCGATACATCATGGCGACCCTTGGATTTTTTGACAGTTTGTCGCGATGCCGATCAAAAAACGCCCAATAGAGACTGTTAAAGGGACAGGCACGCTCGCCGTTTTTTTTGGATTTGTCATAAAAACATCCGGAGCAATAATCGCTCATTTTATTTATATAATTTGCCGAGGAGACGTATGGCTTGGTCGCCACCAACCCGCCATCCGCAAACTGACTCATGCCGCGCGTGTTGGTGATTTCCACCCACTGAATGGCGTCGACATACACGCCCAAATACCAGGCGTCCACGGCATCGGGATCAATGGTGGCGAGCAAGGCAAAATTTCCCGTAATCATCAAACGCTGAATGTGATGCGCATACGCCGAATTTAACGATTGCTGCAGCGCATTTTGCATACAGTTCATACGCGTGTCGCCATCCCAGTAATAGTGCGGCAATTTGCGTTTGTGATTGAAAAAATTCAGCGACTCGTAATCTGGCATTTTGGCCCAATACACGCCGCGCATAAATTCACGCCAGCCCAAAATCTGTCGCACAAAGCCTTCAATTTGCGCCAAAGCGATATTGCTGGATTTCTTTTCATATGTCTCGACTGCCTTGTTGATCACTTGCAACGGGTGCAGCATTTTACTGTTTAGTGCAAACGATAAACGGGAATGAAACAACACCTCATTCTCGGTAGTCATGGCGTCCTGATACGTGCCAAAATGCGGCAGCCGGTTTTTGACAAATTCGTCCAACAGCTCCAGCGCCTGATCTCTGTTAATCGGCCAATTCAATGGTGTCGAGGACATGTCTCCCATTGTGTTGATGCCCTGTGCCTCCAACATCGACTTGAGCTCGGCCACATCGTTATCAAATGTCAACACGTCCGGTATCGGCACCTCGCCGTCGTAGCGATTGCGATTTTTTGCATCGTAATTCCACTTGCCGCCTACAGGTTTGTTATTCTGCATTAAAATATCATACTCTTTTCGCATGCGGCGATAAAACGACTCCATGACCCATTGCTTTTTTCCTTCAAAATGCTGTTGAACCATTTGGCGTTCAGATAAAAAATGTTCGCTATCACAGGCCTTGTGAGAAATTTTCAAAGAATCGCAAAATTCGACAAGCTGCTGATCCACTCGATATTCATCCGGAAGTTGATATTCAAACGTTTTTATATTTCTTTCTTTAATCAGAGAGGCCAGGTTCTCTGCCAGATGTTGTCGATTTTCTTCATCATTCAACTTCAAGTACAAGAAATGAAAACCGCGATTCGACATACGCTCGGCAAACTGCCGCATAGCCGCAAAAAAGGCCAGCACTTTTTGAATATGATGAAACGTATAATCAGTCTCTTGGCGCATTTCCATCATCACGTACAAAATAGAATCGTCGACAGTGTTAAACCACGAGTGGCTCTCGTTAAGTTGATCCCCCAAAATGAGGCGCACGGTGTCATACGTTTGTTTGACCATTTTTTTTCACATTTTTTTCAACTTTTTTTTCAATGGATAAAACACAAAAAACATTGAATTTATTCACCCTATGTTTTATCTTTGTCTAATTTTTTTCTATTTTTATGGAATGATATATTAGACAACCCTGTTGCAATATACGAATATGATATAATTATTAATCACAATCAGGAGTAGTAAAATGAAACATAGAAAACTTTTTGCAATATTTGGCCTTTTCGCCATGCTAGCTTTTATTGGCTGTAGCGAAGATGATAGTCCGATGGACCCGACCCCGCAAACTAAAGCGATGGTTAAAGTGGTGCATGCTTCCCCGGATGCCCCGGGCGTTGATTTTTTGGTCGATAACAATGTAGCCGGCTCAAACCTAACATTTCCGAACAACACCGGCTACCTGGAAGTGAATGCCGGAACGCGCAACGTCAAAGTGAATGTTGCCGGTACGGACCAAACGGTGATTGAAGCCGATCTTGAGCTGATGAAAGATAAATCCTATTCGGTTTTTGCTGTGGATGTGGTGTCCAGCATCGAACCGCTGGTTCTTGAGGATAATCTTGCTGACCCTGCGTCCGGCAAAGCCCACGTTCGGTTTATACACTTGTCGCCAAATGCTCCGGCGGTCGATATAACGCTGACAGACGGAGCCGTGGTCTTTGGCGATGTGGAATTTAAAGAATATGTCGATTTTACCCCGCTGGATGCCGGCAGCTATGACCTTCAAGTGAGATTGCAAGGTACGGACACAGTGGTTCTGGAATTGCCGGGCATCAACCTGATGGACGGAAATATTTATACAGTGTTTGCCAAGGGTTTGGTTGGTGGCAGTGGCTCTGCTGCGTTAGGCGCTGAAATTATACTAAACAAATAACGAAGAATGGCTTGCCATCCTCTTTATATATAGAATCCATTTCATGGCTCCCTCACATATCTATATCACGGAAGGTCAAAGGCAAAAGCCTTTGACCTTTTTTTTGTAAATTGGAGATAATATGAATACCTCAACCTCACAATCGATCATCATTGTTGGTGGCGGAATAGCCGGTCTGCTTGCAGGGTCTCGGCTAAACTCGCGTGGATGTGCCGTCCAAATTCTTGACAAGGGTCGCGGTATTGGCGGGCGATTGGCAACACGCAGCATATCCGATCCCAAAGGGGAAGCCGTGTTTGATTACGGCGCGCAATATTTTACGGCACGCGATTCGAGATTTCAGCAGCTCGTCCAATCCTGGCTGGAAACGAACGTTATTAAGGAATGGAGCGATGGCTTTTATGATCAAAACGGCGTTTTTAAATCCACGTTGGAGCCGAGATACCGCGGTACGATCAGCAATCGAGCTGTGGCCAAACATTTAGCCGAAGATTTGAATGTACGCACCTCAACCAAAGTAACACGATTGGCATACAAAAAAAATCGTTGGTTGGTTGCTACTGAAACCGGCGACACATTTGAATCTGATTGCTTGCTTCTCACTTCGCCCGCACCGCAAAGCCTGGAGCTGCTCGGGCAATCCTCCATACCATTACGTTCGCTAGAGCGCGACCAACTGCAAACCATCGAATACGCTCCTTGTTTTTCCGTGTTGGCCGTGCTGTCGGAGGAGAGCGCGATCCCACACCCTGGCGGATTATGGCTGGATGGTAATCCGCTGTCGTGGATTGCAGACAATCACAAAAAGGGAATTTCACCCGCCAGCCACGCTGTGACCATACATGCCGGACCGGAATTTAGCGCTCAGCATTTTGAGGCAGATAAGGAACGGGTCGCCCATGAAATGATTGCTGCAGCCAAACCCTATATTGTAGCCGAGATAAAGACGTTTCAGATTCACCGCTGGAAATTTGCAACGCCGTTAAAAACGTTCGGAACGCCCTATTTTTTTTGCGATGTTGCGGGGCCATTGTTTTTTGCAGGGGATTCATTTGGCGGAACTCGTGTTGAAGGAGCGGCTTTATCAGGAATTGAAGCCGCCAATGCTATTGTGGAATGGAGTACATCTCAAACATCTTGAACATTAGGCCAGCTCGAAACCGCGGATAAAATCTCGATATTGCGCGGCAGCACAATCGTACCCAATCCATCACCGCCGCCAATTTCCATACCCACACCACGTTCATATTCCAATACGGATAAAGCCGCTGCTCCCGCATCGAGCATGTCTTTGGGGCCGCGTTGAAAATTCGCCAACGGGATGTTCATTCGAGTCCCAATATCTAGATTGAGCATTCGGTAGGCGGCGCTTGGAAAAACCTCGTATACATTTTCAAAATCTGTCAATCCCTCGAACAAAGAAAATCCCAATTTCATCCATTCCGGCGCGTTTTCCAACGTCGGCGTCCATTGGATGTTACCTAAATTTAATGCCTTGATCATGACTTCACAATGGCGACCATAGCCTTTCTCAGAAGGGCGCTTGTTTCGCCACGCGTCATTCTTTTTATCCCAAAAAAATCTCCGAGGACTCGGCAACGGCATTCGTGGAGCATCAAGTCCGATCGACAGCCGGCTAACATCACCGGCGCACACGTCCCAAAAGACATCTCGCAGATCGTGAGCGGCTTGCTCAAACGTATGCACATCTATCCAGCCAGAACAATGAAAATCCGCATCGCGGGTCAATACGCAAAAAGCCAAACCGCGTTCGATTTGCACATCCACTCCGGCAACGTATAACATATCATCAGTCACGGGATTTGGTAAACAGTGAAGGAATGGGTTTAAGGTTGCGCACCATGTGCTCCAACTCTTTGTACAGCTCGTCATAGTGCGCTGCGGTCGTCTGGCTTTTGATCACATAAAGCATGTTCTTGCGCGGCATTAATGCAAACACATGTACCGGGAAATTGCTGGCGGATTCCGGCAACTCTACAGCAAAATAGGCCCCTTTGAGTACCGCATGAGCAGGTTCAGTTACGGGCTGTAGTACCTCGGTTCTGCCTTCAGATTCGTAATTCGCTATTATTTCCGCCAAGAAATTGATGCTCATATTACGGACATCCATATTTAGCGGACGATCGAGAACCGCAAATATGGTAATTGCAGCAGTATCCGAGTTCGACAGCCGCAGAGCGCGAGCTACCCATATTCCCTGGTTCGCAATGGCCTGAGTCGAATCAAAGGGCGACAGCAATGTGTCGGTTGAAAGTTTCTCCAGGTGCCATTTCGAATTTGGCATTCGGATGGAAAACAGGAACGGCAAGTTGATATAGGTGCTATCGATAATGGCAATACGTTGCCCCGGCGGCATATTGGCGAGCTCTGGCGGCGGTTGCGGCTGCGACCGTTGCAGGTGCAAAAAAATCATAATAACGGCCACCAAGCCAAACAGGAGAAAGACAATTTGACGGGTTTTATCCGTTTCTCGTCTCATAAATTGGTGATCATAATTTCTTGCAATTGTCGCCACGACCAGCGCGGTACGGCGCCTTTATGTAACGAAACAAAAGCGGCCAAAGAGTTTGCCGCGTCGGCAATTTCGGCCAACGGCGCGTTTTGAAGATATTTGACCACCATTGCAGCAGCAAACGCATCGCCAGCGCCAGTGGTATCGACCGGTTTAATAAAATAGCCGGGATCAAACTCGGTTTCATTTTCCGTAACCAGGCAGCAACCGTGCTGTCCCAGTGTCAATGCCGCCATTTTTAAATGATGGCGTTCGAGCATGTCCTGCAAAAATACCACATCATCAAGATCACTTTGAAATCCTTCTTTGAGAAGAGATAACTCGACCTGGTTCATTTTGATCACATCCGCCACTTCCAGCGAGTCCTTGACCTTTTGTTCGGTCGCCGTATCCCAATTGCGGATATTGACATCAAATATTTTCAAAGCCGATGCTGCCATACTCAAAAACTGTCGCATGGCGTCTCGCGATGTTTCATTTCGTTGCGCTATCAATCCGAAAAAGACCGCTTGCATTTGTGGCGCCAATTCTTCCCAGGAGGAATCAACACGCATATCGTCAAACGCGACGTTTGTCGAACACGAATAATGAGGATTTCCCTGAGCATCAAGAGATATTTTTACCGAGCCTGTGGATTGAAAAATATCGGTTTGCACCCCGGAGGTGTTGACGTGCATAGCCTTCAAGCTTTCCATTGCGCGATGACCGGGTTCATCATCGCCAACTCGACTAAACAAATAGGCTTGATGACCGCTTTGTGCAATATGCGCGGCAAAGTTGGCAGGTGCCCCGCCTATAAATCGGCCATCGTCATATATATCCCACAGGATTTCTCCCAATCCGGCAATTTTGAATTTTTCCGCCATTGTTCCTCATTTGGTTTTATAATCATCTGCGCACAGCAACTCTTATGCCATCATCATAGGCTGACACCTCTTCGCCGGTGTAGGGATTGATTTTTTTAAATTCAATTCCCGGAGGGATAGGAAATTCGGAATAAGGCGTATCTTTTAACGCGCGTTTCATAAAAGCAGTCCAAATCGGCAAACCGCCGGTGGCGCCGGCTACGCCTCCACCCCATTTTGTACGCATGGGATGGTTGTCGTCAAATCCAACCCAGACTACTGCCACCAAATCAGGAGTAAACCCGACAAACCAGGCATCGCGGTAATCGTTGGTGGTGCCGGTCTTTCCGGCGGCCGGCCGATAAAAACCGCGCGACCGCACGCCCTCGCCGGTGCCAAAATCGATGACACCGCTCAACATATCGATCATAATGTAACCGGTTTGTTGATCGAGAACTCGTTTGGATTTGAGCTCGGCTTCGTACACATTCCTTTCGGTAGTAAACACCTTGCGCAACAAAAAAGGCTCGCGATGTATACCCTGCGTCGCCAAAGTCGCATAGGCTTCGGCCATTTCAAATGGCGACACGCCGGTAGCTCCCAACGACAAGGACAGGTGCGGCTGCAGCTCGCTGGAGATGCCCAGTTTTTCCGCATAGTCCACAACAGCTTCGGGCGATACCTTTTCAATCAACTTGGCAGCAATGACATTTCGCGACAGCGCCAGCCCCATTTTGAGGGTCATGGCGCCCATGTATGTGCGATCATAATTACGCGGCTCCCAAATTTGATTGTAGATGCGAAATTGTGTGGGCTCATCAATAATTACAGTCGTCGGATTCGCCGTGCCTCGATCAAACGCCGCCACATACGTAAGGGGCTTGAACGCTGAACCCGGCGACCGGTTATTGGCCATGGCGCGATTGTATGGCGCACTGCGATGATCACGGCCGCCAACCATGGCGCGTACCGCACCGGTTTTCGGGTCAATCGCCACCAGCGCGGCTTGCGGATAGTTTTCACGCTCCGACCAGGGGGCATCCTCATACGGCTCGTATCCCAGCAACTCGTCAAGCTCGGCTAGACCTTCGCGCACCGCCTGGCTGGCGGCCAGTTGGTATTTGCTGTTCAACGTCGTATAAATATCGAGCCCGCCGTACATAACGGCATTGCGGCCAAATTCTTCGCTGGCATCGTCGATCACCGCATCAATAAAATATTCGGCATGGCCGTGCAGATCGTAAATGCGGCTGTAACGCAAGCGCTCGGCCAGTGCGGTTTCGTATTCTTCTTGTTCGATATATCCTTCATTTAACATTCGATTGAGCACAAAGGTTTGCCGTTCTTTGGCAACCTCGGGATATTTGTACGGATTGTACCGCGCTGGCCAACGCGGAATGCCGGCCAGCATGGCGGCCTCGGCCATTGTCAGCTCATCCGCGTGTTTGGAAAAATAGGTTTGCGCGGCCAGCTCGACGCCGTAAATCCCGGCGCCAAAATCGATTTGGTTGAGATAGGCTTCAAGAATTTCTTCTTTTTCAAACTGTTGTTCAATTTGCAGCGTGACAAACAATTCCTGAATTTTTCGCAAATAAGATCGCTCAAAGGTAAAAAATAAATTTTTTGAAAGCTGCTGAGTGATGGTGCTGCCGCCCTGGGTTACACGCCCGACTTTTAAATTGGCCAAAAACGCCCGTGCCAGGCCGCGCCAACTGATGCCTTGGTGGCCATAAAATTTTTTGTCTTCCAGCGCCAGAACGGCATTGATGAGCGAGGCGGAAATCTGCTCCAGCGGCACAATTTGCCGATTTGCCAATGTTTTTATGAGCTGTCCGTCGTCGGCGTAAACTTTGGTGGGGGAGTTCAGCGCAATGCTGTTCAAATCATCGGGGATTCGCGGAAGGCGCAGCAGTGCATACAAACTGGATAGGAGAACAACGACAACAATAACGATCAGCGATATTTTAATTACTCTTTGTACTTTGGTCATTCTTTCACCGGCATTTGTAATTTTGGCGAATTGTCAATGGCATTAACTTCTTTAATCAGATAACCCACAGCAATTTCCGACGCGTACATGCGCTGCAAACGCGTGCGCTGGTTTTCTATTACTTCAAAAATAATTTCCACACCTTGAGATTCGATGTACAAAGAAATGCCCACGCGCTCGAGCGAGGCGCCCCATTGCACCAATTTGTAGGGATCGTTGACAATTTGCACGCGGTACATACGCGGCAACTGATCAAACGCCTTGTAAAAAATGGCAGCGGGAATAATACGTCCTCGAAACGCTGGCATTTGGTCAAATTCCGAAAGTGAGGAGAACTCGTCTTCTCGTTCGGGATAACGTAAATTCACGTGCGTTTCGACAATAGGTTTTTCATACCCATCGAGAAGGTAGAGCACGAGTTGATCGCCGGAAAGCGACAGTTGCGAGCGCTGCCACTCGGGGTTACGATCGAGCTCGATCAGATAAAGCGGATCGAGAAGCTGCTTGGCCTCTTTGATGGGCAAACTGCGGTAAAACTCTTTAAATTCATCGCGCGTCATGCTGAGGCTGCTGCGCGTGGAGAGCACGGCTTCCAGCTCTTCAAAATTGTGAATTTGCTGATCCACAACCACCGGTTCGTCTTCGGATTCGCGTATGGAATTGAGCTCATCGATACCAAGCTGTTCTTTTTGGTCTTCGACCCACAGCCGTCCGGTTTTGGGCCGAAGGGGGTTGGTCAACAGCAACACCTGGCCGACACCGATTTCAACAATATGGAAAAAAATCTCCGCAAGAATCAACAGTATTACAAGCGCAATGCCGCCCCACAGCAAGAGCGGGCGTTTGAATTTTTCTGTTTTATTTTCGTTTTTCATATGATTTTGCTAGGCTTTTTTATCAATATAAGGATTAAGTATAAAACTATCAAAACACGAATGTGCACGAATTTACACGAATTTCCGATCTTCTTAGGGGCTTCGAGACGTTGTGGCACTGTTTTTAATAGCTAAAGGCTATCTGACAGCTATCACTTGAAAACTTGCACGTTTTTAGTCGTTTATATTTTTCAGCGATCAATCGGATCCTTAAAACTGAAATGGAAACGGCGTAAAGGAAGTTACGAAAATTATAAAAATAAAGTAGGCCAATATTTTTCGTTTACGATCCAGCGGCGTGTGATCGTCAACCGGTGGTGGATGGTGTCGTCCTAAAATGGCCAGCAAGACAAAAAGCAGTATCCAGCCAACATAAAAAATCGACAAAATCCCAAGCCCGATGAGGAAAATGTACATGAACTTGAAGCCATGACGACCCACGACACTGTAAAAGATGTGACCGCCATCCAGTTGACCAATGGGCAGCAGGTTTAGCGCCGTGACAAATAAACCAACCCACCCGGCGTAGGCCATAGGGTGCAACATCACGTCGTGATTTTCCGGAACCGAAATTTGCGCCAGTGACGATATAACTTTAAAAAGTAACGATTCGCCCAACGTAATGCTGAGGGTAGAGACATCTTCGAGGGGAACGACCTGGCTTTTAAGAACGCCGATGTAAATTACCGGCAGCGTCACCGCCAGTCCGGCAAGCGGACCGGCTGCGCCGATATCAAACAGGGCACGTTTGTTTGGAATGAGCCCACGAATTTGGATCATGGCGCCCATGGTGCCAAATGGATTGATATAGGGAAACGGAATAAAAAACGGCAACGTGGCCGGAATGCGGTAGCGGCGGCACATCAAGTAATGGCCCATTTCGTGCGCCAGCAAAATCGAAATGACGGCAAGGCTGTACCAAATACCCCAGGTGAGCCAGGTGGATAAAATGGTGAGCACAAACAGCACCACATTGATCAACGGCTTGTCGGCAGGTAATGGCCGGAAGCGAAACGAAAGTCGGCGGCGAGTGGGTCGTTTTCTAAAAAAAGGTTGCGATTGGACTTCATTTGGCATAGTAACTTGAATCCGTCACCAAGCGACAACAGTCACTTGAAAAAAATCTCGACCGGCTCTCCTTTTTTAATATTCAAAATGTGCGCGGCATTGGCATCCCGCACGGCAATTTCAAGGTGATCGTGACTGCCGATGATGGCCAGCGGTTCACCCACGGCATGCTCGGCATACGATCGGCTTAGGGTTTCAAACTGAAATTCTTTAATGTTGATTTCATAAATGTGTTTCGGCAGAATATCCTGCTTGGAAATATTGGAAATACAGTTGCCAAAATGGTCAATATAGACAATTTCGCCTTTTATGCGTTTTTGCTGTTTTTTCGGCAACAAAATGTCGCCCATCAGCACGTCATTTACCTCGTCGCCAAATCTATCAGCGGGTACATCCAACGAGAGGTGCGCGGCAACCGGCGCAAAAATATCGCGGCCGTGAAAGGTTTTGCTAGTGTCGGGCAAAAAGTAATCCGAGTTGGTTACGGACCAGGCGCGAGCCTCGGGATAGCGGGAAAAAACGTACTTGAGCACCGCATTGTCCGGCGCCAAAAAATAATAATCTTTGGCTTGCGCCACGAGAATTCGTCGTGCCGTGCCTACGCCGGGATCAACAACCACAACATGAATGGTTTGCGGCGGAAAAAATGAATACGCCTGATCGAGGGCAAACGAAGCAGCATCCAAATCTCCTTGGGGAATGCCATGCGTAATATCGACAATTTTGACATTGGGGTTGATCGACAACATCACCCCCTTCATCACACCGACGAATGCATCCACGGCGCCAAAATCCGTAGTTAATGTGATAATTCTCGGGCTCGATTCCTGCATAATTAGCCTCGCGATAGGATTACTGGTTTCACCTGCTCGTAAACGTTTTGCAATTGCTCCGGATACTTTTCAAAATCTACAGAGTCGGCATTTACCACAATGACCGGGATATCGTTCTGTATGTTTTTGATCCATCGTTCGTATGCTTTGTTGAGTTCGTGCAGATATTCAACCGTAATGCTTTTTTCAAAATCACGCCCGCGCTTGCGGATGCGGGTGATCAACGTCCAGGTAGAAGCGCGCAAATACACAACAAGATCGGGTTTGCGCAAATAGTCGGTCATCACATAAAACAAATCGCGATAATTTTGGTAATCGCGGTCACTCATGTAGCCCTGTTGATGCAAAATATAGGCGAAAATTTCCGCATCTTCGTAAATCGAGCGGTCTTGTACGCAAGGCACAGAGCTGGAAGAAATCTCACGTTGATCGATAAATCGTTGCGACAGAAAATAGACCTGGAGATTAAAACTCCATCGGTCCATATTCTTGTAAAAATCGCCCAGGTACGGATTATTTATGACCCGCTCAAAAAAGGGTTTTAGATTAAAATGTTGTGCGATTTTTGTCGTTAATGTGGTTTTGCCCACGCCGATGTTTCCGGCAATGGCCATAAAAAATGGTCGATCTGCCGACGGTTTTGCCAGACTCATGCTCCCTCTGTATCTTGAATCATCTCTTCGAGTTGGTCTCGGGTAATATTCACGGTTGGTCCAAATTGAACCGACGAATCGGGAATGCCGTCCTGGTCGGTCAAACGGAAATAAAATCCCAGCTCGTCAATTCCGGTGCTTAACCGCACAAGCAGCCAGTTGGCGCCGGGGCGCAGTCGAACCGAGGCAGTATATCGATCGACATAGGCGTGCTCGCGTTCATTCCTGGTGAGAACATTTTCATCATTCAACCAAACTTTTAGCTTGCCATTCATACCAAAATGGATTTGCATTTTTTTGACGGTTGGAGAATTGATTTGCAGCAAGGCGTACACGGCTTGATTGAACCGGGCACTGGAAATCTCTTTCAAATTGACGTAACCGTCAAACAGCTTGTCCCGCTTTTGAATAATGACATTGTTTTCCTGAGCTTCAGAGAGCCATTCGCCCACGTGCCGTTCCTCAGGCCAAAACGTTTGGTGAAATCCTTTATTCACATCAAAAGGGCCGATAACCTTCCACACTGCCTCGCATGGTGTGCCAAGTTTGTGTAACATGGTGCGCGCGCTATCGCTGTTGCCAACAATAAACTCTGCAGCGGCTAACGCTAACTCGCTGGAAATTTCATAATGGTTATTTTCCGTTCTCGCGGCAAATTCGGCAAATCCGGTTGTCCAGGGGCGAATGTCTTCGCCATTGTTATGAGCCATCTCCAGGCTGGCAAAATAATGTTTCCAGTAATAATTCCACGACGCCGGACTGGCGTACTGGAATAACGTTGGCTCGACAGATTCTTCAAACAGCGCTTCGGTTTGTTGAATATCTTCGCCTTTGGAAAAGTCGAGGATCAACTTGAAAGCAATGGCACTTTGAAACAAGACAGGATCTTGGCCCGATTCGATGACCATATCCAGCAGACCCTCCACTTGATCGAGGGCGAGGTTGTAATCCAACGCCAAAGACACCAGGCGGAATATCGAGGCAGATTTGGCGGTAAGCAAATCGGGATTTTCTTTATATTCCTGAACCAAGCGTAAAAATCGCTGTCGATACTCCGGCGAATCGGGATCGATAAACAGTGCGCTTGCAATGGCATGCGTGCTTTGGGGTTCCCTTTCGTAATAAAGATTGATATACTCTTCGGCTTTTTGCAAATTACCCGCCAAGCCTTCGGTTAGCGCCAGCATATCCAGGGTTCTCAACTCAACATGCTTCAGTTCCGCCGCTTCCAACATGTCTGTGAGAAGGTTTCGAGCTTTTCGGGTCTTGCCTAAATCCAGATATGCGGAAGCCAAATGCCATTGCGAGTGAAAAAATTCAGGACGGATTTCCAATGCCTGCTTGTAGAGCTTGATCGCCTCCTTGATGCGGCCGGCGCGCTGTAAAATTTCACCATAACTATCATAGGGATTGGGTTCGTCTTTTGCAAGGGACAAATATTTATCCAAGGCGTCATAAGCATGTTCCATTTTGCCAATAAACGCATACGAATAAGCCAAATGATTATAGGCCATTTTGTGCTGAGGATTGAGCAAAACAGTGCTTTCAAAGTTTTCGATGGCTTTTTCATAATTGGAAACGACGCCAAAATAAAACTCTCCCAACTGATAATGGGCATCGTCGTCTTCAGGAAAGAGGGTAACATAGTCGTTCAACAGCTCGATCGATTTGTAAAAATTACCGTTGAGGCGCGCGTACAATGCCATAATGGGAAGCCGCTCGCGTTCCGGCAAATCTTCGGAATATTTCACGGCTTTTTCAAGATAGGGCTGCGCCTCCTCCAGCGAGCTCAACATAACCGTGGTGGCCGTGAGCTGGTAATAGGCAGACGCAAATGTGCTATCCAGCTCTATGGCTCTAATTAAATGTTGAGACGCTTGCTCAAAATAAAAGCTCTCCATATCTTTTATAGCTTGAGAATAATGCTTGTAGGCCTCGAAAGAAGTGGTGGTCACCTCGGCTAAACTTCTATCTTCTTCATGAACATCTCTGAGCTTTTCTTCCAATTTACTGCGAAAGATTCCGGATACGTTATCGATCAGAGCAAAAATATTCTCAAGCTCCAGGTTTGGACTGCTGCCGCTATGAGTATCGAGCACCTGGCCGGTTCGGCCATCGCGTAATTCAAAATGGATGCGCAACGAATCTTGCTCAAAATAATACCGTCCGTTAACTACGGCTTCCGCCTCCAGGGCATCGGCGAGAATTTGTGTATTGTCAGCGTTGCGGATGTCCTGAGACCGGAGCCCGGTTTTTTGCAGTGCATCTTCCACATTACGAGACGTGAGCAGGTTCAACTGGCGGGATTGCGCCATGTCGAGCGCCAGCATTTCGACCAATCCTTGGCTCATCCATCCCAAATCTTCATTGCGTGTGCCATTGTCAAAATACAGGATGGCGACTTTTTTCTTTTCTTCGGCAGCGATCTGAATGGTTTCGACGCGCTCCTGTGCCAACGCCTCAATGGGTTGCGCGGTCAGCTTAATTTTGCGCTCCTCTTCTTTGGTGCAGCTCAGCAATATTGCCAGAACCAGTAAACTCGATATGCAAATTAGGTCCTTCATAGAATCACCTGTATCTTATTCAAACTGCGCAATGACCATGGTAATGTCGTCGTGTTGTCGGGCATCTTGGACAAATTCCGAGATTTGCCGCATAATTTTGCGCTGCAAATCTTGCGAGCCCAGCACATGGTTTTGCGCTACTATAGTATACAATCGATCTTCACCAAATTCTTCCAATTTATTGTTCATGGCTTCCGAGATGCCATCGGTATACAGTAACAAAAAATCACCTTTATTGCACGATATTTTGGTTTCATTGGTAGAGTCTCGAAACACGTCATCGTTCACCAAACCGAGTCCCATGCCTTGCGGGATGTACACGTCCAGCTCACCGTTTTTGCTGGCGCGTTTGACGACAAGGGCATTGTGACCGGCTCGTACAAAGGTGAACTCGCGCGTTCGGGTGTCGAGAACGCCATAAATCATGGTCGTAAATACGCGTTTGTCGACATTTTTGTTAAGGTTTTTATTGACGTGGCTCATAAGCTCTTTGGGCGAGGTGATAAGATGCGTTAACGAGGACATCATGCCTTTGATCTCGGCCATATAAAACGCGGCTGAGGTGCCCTTGCCCGAGACATCGGCGATGGCAATGCCGAGGCGGTGGTCATCAATATAAAAATAGTCGTAATAATCTCCGCCCACTTCCTCTGCAGGAATACACATTCCCAAAATGTTCATGCCGTCAATTTTCGGCTCCTGGATCGGCAACAGACTCTTTTGCACCGTACGCGCAATTTCCAGCTCTTTTTGCAAGCGCTCCTGCTCGGCCAGCTCGCGCAGCAGAAAACTGTTACGAATGGCCATGCCGGCTTGATGGCACAAAGTGCGCAAGAACATCTGCTCATCCGGATCGTACCCGGTGTTATCGGTTTCCGGCGCCAGTAGCAAAAAGCCCAATGTTTCTCCCTGGCTTACCAGGGGTGCGATGAGATCGATGCGTTCAAAATCGACTTGTTGTTGCAGCAATTCCATCATCTCTACAAACTTGTGTCGATGCTTCAACAGACTGGGACTAAACGGCTCGCTGCGTTGCAAACATTCGGATTGACAGGGCTCGTCGAGTTCCACCTCTATCTTTTGCGCCACTTTTTGCGGAAATCCCCACTGCGAAACACAAAGCGTTTTTGCGCCGCTCTCTTGCACCAGAAACAATGCACCTTGTGTGGCGCTCATATAGCGAACAATGCGTTCGGTAACCATTTGAACCAATTGAGTGGACTCGAAGGAAAACACCAAATCGCGCGAAAAGTCTTCTATTGCGCCTTTTTCGCGCAGGCGTTTGGTCATATAATTAAAAGTGCGCGACAGATCGCCAATTTCATCGCCTGATCGGATATCTACTTCTATATCATAATTGCCTTTTGAGACATCCAACATGGCTGTGGCCAATTGGTCAACGGGTTTGGTGATCCGCTTCCCCATTAAAATAGAGATAAAGACAACACCCACAAACGCACTTAGAAGGATATAAAAATTCATGAGCAGCTTGTGCTGAACTTTATTGTTAAACTCGATGAGGGAAAAACCAACGTCCACTTTGCCCAAAAAATTGGTGCCGGAACGAATTTCTACAGGCACGTGATCAAAATCATTCCAGCTTTCTTCGGCAACCTGACCGCTCATGAGCCGACGGATGATATCGAGCTCCTCTTCGGGCGTGAGAAATTGCGCGTCCTCTACTCTTAAATCTTTTGTATTGATCGCGTGGGCGACAATTTCGCGTCGATCCTGGTCAAAAATGGCAATGTAAACCAATCCTTCGCCTGCCTCGGAATCCAAAATGCGTTTGATCCATTCCTGATAGACAATGAGGTCTTCGGTGTTGGTCAATCGAATGGAGGCAATTTGCATGGCAATTCGCTGCATATTGGTTTGCAGCTCTTGGCGGTCGGCACGAATTTGCCGGCTGGTAAAAAAATAAAACACCACAGCCATCAGCAGCAGAACAACGATAATCGTTCCTGCTGACAGCTTTACCCATATTTTATT
>CAYPZM010000011.1:0-7157 GCA_964414825.1 uncultured Cytophagia bacterium
CAGCGGGTAAGGTAAGGGTTTCCGCTGCAGCGTGGAATATCTTCCCGGCAGCGAGCTCAAAATTCCGCATATTCGCTTTCCCGCATTCCAAGAACCAAAACGTGGCGATGTGGTTGTATTCAAATTTCCTCAAGATTTGCGAGTGGATTATATCAAACGCTGCATTGGTTTGCCCGGAGATACGGTCGAAATTCGTGATAATCGCGTTTACATTAATGGCCAGCCCGAAGGGCACGAGCAGTTTCTGGAAAAAAAGTTCGATTCTCTCGAACATGCCACCTACAATTACTATCGCATCACCCTTGATGACAAAAAACAATATATCATCCGAAAACGAAACAGTAAACGCTATTTTCAACGCGATTATGGGCCGGTCGTGGTTCCCAAAGGGCATTTGTTTATGCTGGGCGATAATCGGGATAACAGCGCCGATAGCCGCAGTTGGGGATTTTTGCCCGAGGAAAACGTGGTTGGCAAGGCCATAATGATCTATTTTTCGTTTGATAAATTACAGTTTGATGCCGTGTGGAATCTATTTCAGGCTGTGCGCTGGGACCGCCTTTTTGACCTGATTTACTGACATGGCCGCTGCTTTGTACATCCATTTCCCGTTTTGCCGCCAGCGCTGCATTTATTGTGATTTTTATTCCGAAATCGATTTGACGCGAATGCAAGCTTTTATAAAGGCATTACATAGCGAGATCGATTTACAATGTCATCACTCTGTTTTTGAAAATGCCGAGTTCTCCACGCTTTATTTTGGTGGCGGAACACCCTCGCTTTTGCCTCCGGACGATTTGTTCGAGTTGATGAACCATCTACAACAGGCCTTTTCCATTCAGCCGCAGGCCCAAGTGTCACTGGAAGCCAATCCCGGAACTGTGCTGCTTCAAAATCTGCAGAACTATGTCCAGGCTGGAGTAAATCGGTTGACGTTGGGCGTGCAATCCTTTATCAATTCCGAATTAAGCACACTCACCCGCATTCATTCTAGTGAAGAGGCGATTGCGGCTTTCTGTCAGGCGCGGGAAAGTGGTGTTGAACATATCGGTCTGGATTTGATTTTCGGCATTCCTGGACAAATATTACAAACCTGGGAAAAATCGCTGCAAACAGCTTTGGATCTGCGCCCCGAGCATGTGTCCGTTTATGGATTAACTTATGAACCGGAGACCGCCTTGACTCGTCTTGCACATGCCGGACAAATTATTCGAATTGATGAAGAAATCGAGCGCGACATGTTTTATCTTGCCAAACAAAAGTTGGAGCATGCAGGATATGAACAGTATGAAATTTCAAACTATGCCTTGCCCCAAAAGCGTTCGCTGCATAACCAAAAATATTGGGATTTTAGTCCGTTTTTGAGCCTTGGCCCCTCGGCGCACTCGTTTGACGGCACGCAGCGATGGTGGAATGTAGCGGATTTGGGTGAATATGTAAAACGCTTAAACGCCGATCAAACGCCCATACAAGCGGGTGAACAGATTACAAAAACGAGCAAGCTTGAGGAAATGATACTTCTTGGTTTACGGCGTCGAGAAGGAATCGATTTGCACGTTTGGAAAACAACTGCGGGATTTGATTTATTGGAACGCGCGGAGCACGCCATGCATATCCACGGCGGCATAGATAATGTACCGCCATTTGCTCCTTCCGAAGCATTGATTACATGTTCGCAAAATACGTTAGCGCTCACCGAAACTGGCCTCATTTTGTATGACACAGTGTGTCAAATCTTCTTTGATCTTATTTTCTAAAGAGTTATGCTCTGTCGAGTTTTTTTCAATTATAATTTTAATCTTGACATTACGATGTTAAAAATTTATATTTAGCATGCCTGTGAGCAGACTATAACTAATTACTTGAGAAGCAAACACTTACTTGTTATATTAACTCTCGACTATCGATTTAAAAATTGATAGTTGTTAAATCAGCCTTTTGCAGTAAATCCTCGCGGTAATCAATTCATTTTAAGAATAAAGTAGCAAGTCGTAAACATAACTTCAATTATATCAATCGTGAGAGGAGGTGAATGGTCCACAGCAGTATTACAATGAAGCAGGGAGGATAAACAAGAAAGCAGTTGAACGGTGTAAACAAATTCGCAATACAAATAATTGCGTAACCCTTCAACCCCTCTATATGGATAAAACAAGGAGGTAAGCAAGCATGATGAAGAGAGTTTTAATCCTCAGTTTGGTGCTGTTGATCCCTGTTGCGCTGTTTTCGGCAACAACAGGAAAGATTATCGGCGCCGTAGTTGACCAAGAGACGGGTGAACCGTTGCCCGGCGCCAACGTGATTATCGAAGGTACATCACTTGGTGCAGCAACCAACGCCCAGGGTGGCTTTATTATTCTAAACGTGCCGCCCGGAACCTACTCTGTCCGCTCCAGCTTTATCGGTTATCAGACGGTTCAAGTTCAAAATGTTCAGGTCTCCGTAGGTTTGACAACCGATCTGACGTTTGAACTGCCCGCAGAAACAATCGAGGTAGAGTCCATTTCTATCGTAGCAGAGCGTCCGCTCATCAACAAAAGCTCTACCAATGAAACTCACATTATGACAGCCGAGGATATTCAGAATATGCCCCTGCGCAGTCTGGATGCCGCTGTTGCAACGAATACCGGCGTGGTGACTGCCCGTGGCGACATGTATGTCCGTGGTGGTCGTACCGGTGAGGTCGCCTATTATGTCGATGGTATTTACTCCAACGATTTGCGTACCGGCGAACGTGTGGGTAATGTGCCCATCACCTCGTTGGCCCAGGTGAACTATCAGGCGGGTGGTTTTAATGCGGAATACGGTTTTGCCAATTCCGGTATCGTTATTGCCTCTACTCGTAGTGGCGCCAACCAGTTTAACGCAACGGCTGAAGTGATCACGGATCAATTCCTGAGTCAAGAAGATAAATTCCTGAACACCTATTCTTACGGCTATAGCGTTTACAATTTGACACTCTCAGGCCCCATTGCTACAAATAATTTGTCCTACTTTGTTTCCGGCGAGTATACCTGGAATCGCGATCAACAACCGACTTCCGGAACCTACCCGGTTTTGGACGGTGATTTTAGTCGTGAAGACATTATGTACACGAGCTCAGAACTGTCAGGCTTGGGCATTCCCTCTGATGAGGGTATCTTGCCTATACGCAATGCCGAAGGTCCTATGCCCAACAACTGGATGAAAGAATGGGCATTTAATGGTAATTTGCAGTATACTCCCACTAATAATCTGCGTATTAAAGTGGGTGGTAACGGTGCTCTTAGCGAAGATCAGGATTACAGTGCCACACGCTCATTGGTCAATCAAGGCCGTGTGCAATTGGACGAGCGTTACAACTATTCTGCTTTTGGCAAGGTAACCCATACGATCAATCCGAGAACCTTTTACGATTTGACCGGTTATTACAGCTCCTTTGGTAGCGAATTCTCGGATCCAATTTATGGACGCGAATTGGCGAACTATACGGACAAGACTGATTGGAATAACGATGGCGTGTCCAACCCATTTTTGCCCCAGGACGGTTCTTTGATCCCTGCACCGTATCGTCTGGGCTCGGGCATGTTCGTAGCGCCTGATAATCCCTATCCCTACTATCAGCTCAATCGTTCGAATGTACTGGGTTTAAAATTGGACTTTACCAGCGTCGTGGCACAAAATCATGAGCTAAAAGCCGGTTTTGAATATCGCTATAACACCATTCGACGTTACGATTCGCAACCTTGGCGTATTTCCGGACCGTTTGCGAATAACCCGGACGTCGATCCTGCGAATGTCTATCGTACCGCTTATACGGATAATTTTGGCTATCCTCTCTACTTTGATGACCATGTCGTGGATCCTTCGCAAACGTTGGACGAAGGTTTGGATGGCGCCAAACATCCGATTATCGGTTCAATTTATTTGCAGGATAAAATCGAATTGTCCGACCTGGTGTTGAATATTGGTCTGCGCGGTGATTATTTGAACACCAATGCAAAACGCCCGGAAGACTTTTACGACATTAAAATCAAAAACGATGCAGTCGATCCGGCTTCTTTGGTGGATACGGAACCGCATTTCGAAATCAGCCCGCGTTTGGGTCTCTCTTTTCCGGTTACCGACCGTACGGTATTCCACGCTCAATATGGCAAGTTCATCCAGCAGCCGGAATTGCAGTATCTGTATACCGGTTGGACGGTTTATGCTGCCAACATGACCCAGGGTAACCAGGTTGAGGTGAACAATCCCGACTTGAACCCGACTCAAACCATTTCGTATGAAATTGGTATCGGTCAGCAGTTGGGCAACAACTCTTCGTTGAGTGTAACCGCTTATTACAAAGAAATTACCGACAATATCGTATTGCGCAACCGCGTTGGCGCAACGCCACGTGTGTATGCCCAGTTCCAGAATGGCGACTATGGTAATGTAAAAGGTCTCTCTTTTACCTACAAACTGCGTCCCACAAATGGTTTGGCTGCGAACGTGAACTATACGTTGCAATATGCTCAAGGTACGGGTTCTACATCCAGTAACAACTTTTACATCACCTGGATTGGTAACGACTATTATCCCGTTTTTATCTATCCATTGGATTTCGATCAACGACACACTCTTTCTTTGAACCTGGACTATCGCCGCAATCAATGGGGTGTCAACCTGTTGGCGCAAGCTGGCAGCGGTTTCCCCTACACACCCAAGCGCATTGCCGACACGGTCTACGGTGCATCGTATCAAACAGCTTTTCCAGTGGCTGGAACCAATTCCGCTTACACCAACTGGACCAGCAATCTCAACTTGCGTGTTGACCGATCCTTCAATGTGGGCGGCGTTAACATGAACGTTTACCTTTGGGTTCTCAATCTGCTGGGCACAAAGCAGCCGTTCAACCGCAAACTGGATCAACAGAATTACCTGAGTGGTATTTACGAAGCCACGGGTCGTCCTGATGACAATGGCTGGCTGGCAACTGATGAAGGTCAAAAATGGATCGAAGCCAACAATGGCATTAGAGCAGAACAGATGTACAAAGCTCGCATCAATTTGCCGCAAAACTGGGATTCTCCGCGTCAGGTTCGTCTCGGATTGCGAGTCGGGATTTAAGTCTAGCCCACAGCGTAAATATATAGAATCTGAAACGTGAATTCCTATGCAAACAAGATAAAATGGAGATAATCATTATGAAAAAACTCGTAAAGAGCATACTTGTTTTTTCGGCTCTCGCCATTGTGCTGACATTTCTGCTGAATCCTCAAGTATTAATGGGAAAGCCGGAAAGCGATTCCAGATTAGCAAAACCCAATGTTATTGAATCTAAAGAATTCGACGGCAATAGAATTGCCAACTGGATTACTAATAATGGCAAAATTGTAGATAACGACGTTACCGGTAATTCGGGTATGACCTGGCCCAAAGGAACCACCAATCATATCGATTTTGCCTCGGGTTTGTGGATTGCTGGCAAAGATGATGCCGGCGACATTCGCACCGCTTGCGCTGAATATGCGTCCGAATTTGGTGCCGGGCCGATTCTGGCAGACGGAACACCGGGCGATGAAGATAATCCCGATTACCGCATATATGTAATTAATTCCGATGGCACCGGCGACTGGGACACCTGGCCGGTAGATCAAGGCGCTCCGGTTGATGAGAACGGTGAGCCAAGATTGATTGGCGATCAAACCATGTTCTTCGTCAGCAACGATGCGGATGCCGCTAACCATGGTAACTTGTTCAACACCAAACCCATGGGCCTTGAAGTCCAAACCCTGGTTTTTGGGTTTAACCGTTCCGACCAACTTGGTGATATCATGTTCGTGCAGTGGACACTGATTAACAAATCCACCACGTCATACGACTCTTGCTTTATCACCGTGTGGGACGATCCTGACTTGGGCGATGCCAGCGATGACCTTGTAGGTTGCGATACGACTCTGAGCCTTGGTTACTGCTACAATGGAGCTGAAAGGGATGCCACTTACGGTAGCAATCCGCCGGCCATTGGTTTCGACTTTTTCCAAGGTCCTGAGGTGGAGGGTGGTGAACGCCTGGGCATGTCCTCATTTAATTATTTCTGGAATGGCGCGCCCGATCCCTTTGGCGACCCTGAAAATGCTACTGAATGTTTTAACTTTATGCGCGGTGTGTTGAGCGATGGGACAGCCAGCATCGATCCGGTTACAGGTGAACCTTCTCCGTATGTATTTTCAGGTGATCCGGTTTCGGGCCAAGGCTGGTTGGATAGTACGCCGGCTGACCGCCGTTTTATGATCAATTCCGGTCCGTTTACTATGGCAGCCGGAGATACCCAGGTAGTCGTAGGTGCAAAAATTGTTGCTCAAGGTACATCTGCGCGATCCTCAGTCGCAGCATTGCGATATGCTGATCAGTTTGCGCAAAGTGCGTTTGACAACAATTTTGTTGTTGCCAACCCGGAAGCTCCGACAGTTCATTCCGAACCGCTGAATCAGAAAGTGGTCCTGAGTTGGGATACGCCGGAAAAGAACGATGCTATCGAAGGTTTTGATTTGCTTGGATACGAATTTGAAGGTTATAATGTGTATCAAGGCGAATCAGCCAACGGTCCATGGCATCGTATCGCCACGTTTGATGTGAACAACGACAATGCCGTGGTTTACGACGATGTGTTTGATTCGCAATCCGGTTTCATTATTAATGAACCTGTGGCGTTTGGTACCAATAGTGGTATTCAACGACATTTTACGGCGGAACAGGACTTTATCGGCAATGTCCCGCTGCGTAATTACAAAAAATATCACTTTGCTGTCGCAGCCTACCTCGTTAATCTCGATGCTACGCCGCGGGTGATCGAAAGTGGATATACCCGGGTTAGTGTTGTTCCAGGAACCCGTGCCGACGTACAAATGCCAGAGGTCGATACGGCTGATACTATTCCGGTAAACCATACCACCGGTGTCAGTACGGCGCACACTACCGTTGAAGTTGTGAATCCGGGCGCATTAACCGGACATGACTATCGCGTTGTGGTTAAAGGCAATTCGGCACCATGGCGATTTGACCTGGTCGATTTGACCGAAAATACGACCGTATTGTCCAACCAGCCGCTGTATCAAGGCGAAATGGGAGAGAACGATCCGGCTATTGTTGACGGTTTCAAATTCTACTTTCAGGATACTCCGGAACCTGGTTTG
>CAYPZM010000011.1:7167-12832 GCA_964414825.1 uncultured Cytophagia bacterium
TGGTTTGGCCGGTTGGGACTATTCTGGCGACCGCTGGATTACCGGTGTCAACTGGGGTGGCGCGCAATTTTTTGGCGGTATGGATGTTGGCGCCAACTTTTTTGGCTCGACCCTGGATGTATCAGAACTTGGCCCGGTAGAATTGCGCTTCACCACAAATGAAGAAGAAGCGCAAGCCTACTATTACCGTCGTGATCTTGACTATGCATTCGCTGGTGTCGGCTTTGTCCCGTTTACGGCCTGGGATCTGACGGATCCGGCAAATCCGCGTCAATTGAATGTCTGTATTAATGAAGATGCCAACGCGGGTAACTCAAATATGATTTTTGATCTCGGCGGTTGGGATCCGGCAACTGAAACGTTCAAAGATCCGGATTTGGGTGGTCGCGAGTACATCTGGATTATGAAATCGGATTACGCACCGGATGCGGGTGTTTATAATGATGAGAATTGGGGCCCGGCTGCAGACGTTCAGTATGCCATCTGGCCGAGTCAGCGTGGTAGCGCTCCTTATCTTTTGGGCGACTTTACCCTGCAAATAATCGCCAACTTGCCGCTTACGGCGAACGATGTGTATGAATTTTCCACATCGTCCAAAGAAACCGGCGCGGAAGTGGCGGAAAATAATTTAGATTTAATCGGCGCCGTACCGAATCCTTACTTTGGATTCAACCCGGCGGAACGCACACCAATTGAACGAATTATGCGCTTCACAAATCTGCCTGGCGATATGACGACCATTCGCATTTTCGACCTGGCAGGTAATCTCGTCCGTGTGATTGACGACGAGGCACGTATGGCACAAGGTACAAACGGCCTGGCGTATGCAGAGTGGGATTTGCGGAACTCTGCTGATGTGCCGGTCGCTAGTGGTATTTATCTCGTGCACTTTGACGTTGAGAACGTGGGTACAAAAGTTCTCAAAGTCGCCTTGGTTAATCGCGCAGAACGACTGCTGTTCTATTAAGCCGTTTAATTTTTCGATGACGGATTGTGAGGCTAAATAAGTGAAAGGAATCTAACATGAGATTTAAAAAATTCAGTTTTATTGTGATTGCTTGCGTTCTGCTATTGGTAGGTACGGTTACCATGGCAGGAACAGTAAAACAGATCGGCACGACGGGAGCTTCCGAGCTCTTGATCCCTGTTGGCGTGCGCTCGGCAGCTTTGGGTGGCGCTAATGTTGCCGGGGCGATTGGCGTGGACGCTATTTATGTCAACCCTGCCGGCGCCAGCGTGCTGAAAAAAAATACAGAAGCGGTGTTGACTTATCAAAATTACCTGGCAGATATCAATATTGCTTATGTGAGTGCTATGACCAGTTTGGGTGCTTTGGGTAATTTGGGTCTTAGCATCAGAACATTGAATTTTGGCGACATTGCACAAACAACATGGGACGCTCCGGAAGGTACAGGTACAACCTTTTCCCCCAGTTACCTGACCATGGGTGTCACTTACGGCCGTCGGTTTACGGACCGAATTTTCTTTGGCGTCAATGTCAATGTTGTGTCTGAAAAAATCATGTCCACCAGCGCTACTGGCGTTGGCCTGGACTTTGGATTGCAGTACGTGAACGATGCCACCGGTTTGCGACTCGGTGTTGCATTGGTCAATTTTGGTACGGGAATGAAATACAGCGGTTCGGATTTGGAAGACCGCGTCCAATTGCCGGGTACCGAAGCGGGCTCAACTCCTGGGTCGTTTCAGATCGTCGCGTCCAGTGCACAATTACCCACCCAATTGAAAATGGGCGTTACCTACGATTGGGATTTTAATGAGGACAATCTTCTGTCCATTTCTGGCGCATTTTACAACAACAACTCATTCAATAACCAATATATTGTTGGCCTCGAATATGGATTCCGCAATATGCTGTTCTTGCGCGGTTCCTACTCGGTTGGCTTTTTGGAATCGGATGAAGAAACCAAGTTTGTCGGAATGAGCCAGGAATACATGTACGGTCCGGCTTTTGGCGCTGGATTTGTCCTTGGCGCCGGTGGCATGGATTTGAGAGTTGACTATACCTATCGAATCACCGAATTCTTTGACGATATTCAAATGTTCGGTTTTATCTTTTCATTCTAAGAATTCAAGGCCGGCTCTTTTAAAGAGCCGGCTTTTTTTTTTGCTCCCCTTTTCCACCCTTTAACCTCTGGTTTCCAAGAATTTGCTTCCAAGCTTGAAGAAGCAATTGGATAATCTGTAAAATTATAAAATGCCACAAGACTCCACGAAACAATTAAAACAGTAAAGACTCCCTGGACGAACAGAAAGATGCACTGGGGAAAGATGTCGGCGGCGATAGTCTTCTAGATAAAAAACATTTCTCATTTTGTACACGCACGAGCAGGTACGCAAACGCAATTGGAGCAGCTCAAGAAGTTGGTGCGCAAAACAGATTTGTAACGCAAAGAAATAAAACGGGTAATAACGTCCCCAAACGTGCTAACGAATTCCGAACCGAAACTAGTGCTTTCGACTACAGTAGAACTCTTTAAAAGCAAACCATGATGAGACTGTCGAAAGAGTCAAACATGCGTCTTAACAAGGGGGCGCTTGAGGATTTTGATATTGCTTTAAGAGCCATATAAATATTGGCTTACAGATTCTTTTTGCTATCCGGCGCGACCCCTTGTTCTGTCACTTTTCCAGTTTTTCGACAGCCTCAACAGGGTTCAATTACAAGAATACTTTTGCTTAAACAGGGTTAATGCACAATTGCAAGACCGAGCTTATTGTAGCTTGAATACGATGGGTAACGCAACCTCAACAGCAACCGGCTGCCCATCCTTTAGAGCCGGTTTCCATTGTACTGCTTTAAGCGCTGCGATTGCCGCCTCGTCACATCCGGTGTCGCCAAGAGATTTTACGACTTTCGATTCTGTAACTTGACCTTTTTCATTGATTCGAACCTGCACCGTTACTCGTCCTTCAACTCCAGCTTTTCGAGCGGCTTCAGGATATACCAGATTGGACTGAATCGCTGCAAATCCACCAACGGGTTGCGGTGTTGTATCAAATTCTGCAGCTTGGGATGACATTTCTTTTGTTGCGCTCACTGGATTCGATAAGACATTGCTTTGCTCAATGGTATCCGGACTTTCCTTGCTACAATACCACGACAACGGCGCCATCAACAGCACCACCATCGACAACACCAGCCACGTTCTTTTTTTATTGTTTGCTTTCATATTGTGTGTCTCCTTTATTAAATAGTTCACACGGTGATAGAGTTTATGTCTCTGCTTGATCAGGGCAGAGGCCGAAGAGGTGCTCCAAATCGGCAGCGACCTTTCGGCTACGTGAACCAGGGTCCTGGAATACGCCAACGGAGTGACGTTTGCCCGCTCCACGGCCAGCTCATCGCAGGCCATTTCGCGGTATTCGTTGATACGCTCGTTCAACAACCAAACGAGCGGGTGAAAAAAGTAGATGGCTTGCGCCACAATTTGTAAGATATGCGCCAATCCGTCCCAACGTTGTATGTGCGCCAGCTCGTGACGCACCAGGGCATTCTGCTGCGCCTCGGTAAGAGAGTCCCACAATTTGGGCACATAAATGCGTTTGGAACGAATGCCAAGGCTCATCGGTACGGAGATATTTGAAGATTTGTACAGCGCAATAAGGTGGTTATCCATACTCACTTTTCTGATAAAGGATGTGTTTCCCAATTGCTTTTTTAGTTTCAACGTGGAGAAAAGGGAAGAAAAAGAATAGAGAAAAATTGTGGCGCTCCATACAAGAAAGAGCAGGGCAAAAAAGGAAAGCTGCGGTGTTCCCGGCTGCGCGGGTAGAATGGAAATATCCGCGGTGAATACCGCTGTGCCAATGATGGCAGGCGACGACTCGAACGAACCGGGCAAAAATGGCGGAATGAGGAGTTTGAAAATGCCGAGGATCGACAAAGCATAGTTAAATCGGGCATCGGCGTTTCGGAACAGATGCAATAACAGAAAAATAATCGCCAGGAACGCGGTGTTTTGCACGACCGCATAGCTGAAATAATCCAGCCACGAATTGGCTATACTGTTTAACATCGTAATCATTTACTTTCCCTTGAGCTGTTGTTCTTTTTCATCCAACAAGGCTTTGATTTTATGGATATCATCCAAACTCAAATCTTCCTCATCAATTAAAAAATTGGCCAGCGCCGGCGCCGAGCCACTAAACAGACGCGAGATCAAGTTTGACGTTTCATTGCGCACCAATTCGTCGCGCCCGCGTGTGGGCGTATAAAAATTGACCAACCCGATTTTTTCTCGCGTTAGCAAGCCTTTTTTTTCCAGTACGTTCATCAGCGTCTGCACCGTTGTATACGCCTTTTCGCCATTTGGATACGCGTGTTCCATCACCTCGCGCACAGAAGGTGAACCGCCCAAGGTCCAAATGGACTCCATAAGGTCCCATTCTGCCGGTGTTAATTTATGGCCATTTGCCATGCTCTCTCCTGTTCAATTCATCGATCTACTAAAGATATAGTAATGGTATTAAATAATACGTAAGATGTCAAGGAAAAAATCAAATAGAGTAAAAAATTGCAAGCAAGAAACTGAATTAAACGCGGAGCCCCAAGATTGCGGATATCGCGCAGAGGGAGGAGGCGAATTTGTTACTTTATCTGTTTGGAATTATGAGGAAAGGCTTTAGATGAAAGCTTTTAGTAGAATTGTGAAATATTAAAAATCGAATATACCCGTGCTTATTCTATGCGAACCTCAGCGGCCTCTGGGTCTCTCTGCGTTGGAGGATAAAAACCAAGTAAGGAGCGCCAATGTTATTCCGGCAGGGACTGCAAAAACGAGTCATCCGGAAACACATCCCGCCAATAGTTGGTGACGGCCTGGAGCTGGTATTCGGGTTTATTGTATTGAAAAAATTTGATCCAGTTCACCATATAGGATTTTAGCTGCTGCAAATCCTGCTCTTCCAGCAATCCCAAATCCAGCATTTCGTTGGTCAATTCCTGAAATCGAAACCAATCTTTTTCCTGCCAATTTTCTTTTTGCGCCAGTTGAAAGGCAATTTTGCAGTTTTTCGCAAAATCCTTATTTTCCCAGTAACGGTAATAGGCGTCGGCAAAAATGTTAAACGCGGTTTGGAAATCCTGCTGCTCCACCAATTGTTGCCCCCAGCGATAATACAAACTGATCTCAAATCGATAGTTGGAACGCGAATCCCGGTTAAAACTTTGCGCCAGCAACACAAACTCGTACGCCTCTTTATAATCCTGGCGCCGATTGGCAAAATAGGCGCGATTGTACGCCAATAATCCCAGCAGCTCGGTATTGTTGATTTTCCGGCCTTTACTGTTCTCGTACGCATAAATGCGGTCCAAACCAATTTGATACGCCTGATTTTCCGGATAAAATTGCATCAAATAACGCGAATACTCGTGCAAATTGCGCATGATGTTAAAACCAATGGGCGAGGTGTTTTCAACCGTAATTTCATGACCAAAATCCGGGAAAATGGTATAAGTGTGTGTGGGCGTTTCAAACGCCTCGGTCGGCCAGCCCAGGTCAGCACACACCAGGTTGTAGAGGATGGTGCCGGCCACGCAATTAAATCGTTTTTCATTCACGACATTTACGAGTGTTGTGGCCTCTTCTTTGTATGTTTGCAGCCAGGTGCCGTGCAAATAGGCAAATACTTTCGAGGCCGAGGC
>CAYPZM010000011.1:12842-31462 GCA_964414825.1 uncultured Cytophagia bacterium
CGGGCGTGCGCATCCAGATTGTAGCCGCGGATGGTTTCCAGCAGTTCGTTGTACCATTCTAAATAATAGGCGAGCGAATCCGGATGGTTGGCGCCAGACAAAATAAACGCCGCTTCAATATGGCTAAAGTCGTCGAGCCGATTATTCAGAATATCCCGCTGTAGCTGCTGCTCCAGTACCGAGTCAAATTGCGCAAAGGTGCTGTTACCCCACCAAGCAAGCACAAAAAAAAGTATGTAAATATTCAAATTTTTCATAGTTCATTCAATATTCACTTTGCACTAACATATTAAATCCAAGTCTTTTATACAAGCGTAAACATTAAAGCGGGTGGTAGGTTCCCCAAAAGAAAAATCTCGTGCCACTAAAACACGCAAAGCAGCACGAGATTTTTTGGGGGAGGTATGGTATGAAACTAGCTTAATTCGTTTTCTATGGCTGAAATCACCTTGGCATCGTTCGGTTTGGTGTTTGGAGAAAACCGCGCTTTGATTTGGCCGTCTTTGCCAATGAGAAATTTGGTGAAATTCCATTTGATGGCGCCACCAAAGTCGTGAGCCTGTTTGTCCGTTAAATATTGATACAACGGATGCTGATCTTTGCCTTTTACGGAAATTTTGCTAAATATGGGAAAGGTGACGCCGTAATTTGTGCTGCAAAATTGTTTAATCTCTGCATCCGTGCCCGGCTCTTGTCCCATAAAATTATTGGCCGGAAACCCCAGCACCACAAATTCCTGATCTTTATAGGTCTCGTACAATTTCTGCAGTCCTTCGTATTGCGGCGTAAGTCCGCATTTGCTGGCAACGTTGACTAAAAGAACCACCTGACTGGCATAAGAGTCAAGAGGAACGCGTTCCCCATCAATCGTTTCCATTTCAAAACTGAGGGGTCCTTTTCCCTGTACACTATCCTTTAACTCTTTTGAGAATAAAGAAAAGGCCATAATTAATAATCCCGCCAAAACAATAAAATATGGACTTTGAATTTTCATTCTTACCTTATATTGATCTTGATACAATCGATAGAACATTGGCAGTTTCGGAATTATTTCCCCTAATCTGAGCGCATCTTCATGGCCAGCATTAGCTGACCGAATTTCCTTTGAGGTATTTGGCAGCAGGGTACGATCCCAGAACCTTGAGCTGTGTTGTGATTTCTTCCAAATGGCGAATGGCGTTTTGGCAGCGTTCCTCGGCCATGTTGCCGGCAAAGTCGAGATAAAAAATATAATCCCACGGCCGGCCACGTAGCGGTCTGGACTCGATTTTCAACAAATCGATATCGCGCAAGGCAAACACGCTCAAACTTTTAAACAGTGCTCCGGGAATGCTTTTCATGGAAAACACAATTGATGTTTTGTTGGCCTCACCAAATGTACGCGGCTCGCGCGACAATACATAAAATCGGGTAAAATTTTCAGGAATGTCTTCAATTTCCGCTTTTAGCACCTGCATGCCATAATCGTTCGCGGCCCAGCGGCTGCCAATGGCGGCGGCATGACGCATATTTTGATCGCGAATCATTTTTACGCTGCCCGCGGTGTCATAGCTGGCAACAGATTCCACATCATTTAAATGGATCAAAAATTTTCGGCATTGCTCCAATGCTTGCGGATGCGAATACACGATACGAATATCTTCCAGCGCCACACCCTGGTGCGAAATGAGATGTTGCTCGATGCGCAGCGAGACTTCGCCGACGATCAAAATATCGTGGCTCAGCAACAAATCATAAACGCGATGAATACTGCCGGTGAGCGAATTTTCGATAGGGATCACTCCATAATCGGCATTTTTGCCGGCCACGGTTTCAAACACCGCATCAAATGTTTTGCAGGGAACGGGTTCTATATCCTCACCAAAAAAAGAGCGCGACGCCATTTCGCTAAACGCATAACGGGCACCCTGAAAGGCTATGTTGAGCTTTTGGGTCATTTATTTTCCTTTTAAGTTTAGATTAATTTTAACATACGACAAGGATAACAAATCGCGGTTTGTTTTACGACATTTGGTGTCGCAGCGTGAGATTTTCCGAAATCTTGTCCGCAATAATATATCCCACATAAGTCAGAATTGTACCGAAAAATAGTCCATAAAATGAAAACAGGATATATCCGGCAATCAATATCAACAAATTTATAAAGATGGGCAATCGGTAGGTGAGGGGGCGTTGATTTTTATAAAGCGTGTGATCTACAAACCAGATGGATGCAATGGCGATGCAAATGCCGCCAATCTGCAGCAAGAACAAACCGCTTTCAACATAAAACAAGCTGAGGATGCCGCCAGCAAACAGGCCATAATGGGGAATAAAGGCACAGAGTAGCATTACAAACATCATGAGCATAAAATTGTCAAATTTGAGCAGGAATGCAGCCAGACCCCATAAAAATGCGTGCAGCACCGCAGAGATCGCCGCTTTTGAGAATAAAATACGCAAATTGCCTTTTACCACGCTGTGCGTGTACACCACAAATTCAAAATAGGGCTGTTTGATGTGCGACAGAATGTAGCGCTTTAGCCGCGGAAACGTGAGTGAATTGGCGATGAGCAAAATAAACACCACAAACAAACGAATGTCGGTGGGCCATGCTTGTTCAATAAATTTTAGAATAAAAATGGACATGGAGAGGCGGAATTGCAGATTATCCAATAAATAATCGCCGTATGGATTGGTATTAATTTGCTGCTCCAAAAACATGTAAACCGAATTGTTCGCCATCATCCAACCGGCACATAAAGCGGCAATTACCAAAAAATAAAAAATGACAATTCGTGTGCTCAACGTGCGTGAGATAAATGGCGTAAGCACGGAGGAAAGAATGGCATACCAGGCGAAGCTGAATACAATGTCCGGGTGAATTAGGTAAAAGAGAAAAATCAGTCCACCGATAGACGCTGCAATGAGGACTGAAACCAAGCCTTTTTTGAGGGGAGTGAGCAACGCGTCCGGGTTTTCCTATTTTAAGAGTTCATCTTTGGCCATTTTTTGCGACAACTCGTGGAATTCGGTTTGGAATACGGAAAGGTCGTTGTGCAGTTTTTGTGCAATTGGCAGCAAGAGTTTGATGGCCAACGACGGGTGTTTGCGCACTAGCGTTTCAAAATCGGATTTGAACAGCACAATTGCGATTGTATCTTCCAGAGCGACGGCGCTGGTTTTGCGCTCGGTTTCGGTATAAAACGCGGCATCGCCAAAAAACTTGCCGGCCGGAATGTGTTGCACGCGATCGGTCTGTTGGCTGCGCCGTTTTTTGTACAAGCCAACCGAGCCGGACACAATAAAATAGGCGGCTGCCGGCGGACTGCCTTCGGTGTAAATGGTTTCATCCATTTTCAAGTTGCGGATGTAGCACGTGGCGCCCAACGTTTGTATTTCCGCGGTTGACATGTCGTCGCAAACCGACAGCTTTTTTAATGCATCCACAACACGTTCGTCCCGATGACCCAACGATATGGATAAGGATTGCGAAAGGTTTTTAAAAAACTCGCTCACAACGGATTTCCTCTTTGATAAAATTCAATTTAGAGAAATTGCGCTTGAGAATCAAGCATTAACCCGAATCGATCCGCACAAAACAGGCCGCTTTTTTTCCGTTGCTTTTATGGGCTATATCCGTTATCTTTATTCCCTTAATGGATTACTCATTGTAAATACTATGACTTGTATCCCAAATAAAATACCAATTTTATCATTATTGATTGGCTGGATTGTGCTGAGTGCTGTTCTTTTTGCGCAAGACACGTTAGACGAGCGCGATAGCGAGCTGCAAACGCTGCAAGCTGAAATTTCAAAATATGAACAACAGCTTTCGCAACAAAAAGCCAAAGAGCAGAACACGGCCAATTTGATCGCCAGTTTGGATCGCCAAATTGATGTGACAAACAATGTGTTGTACGATTTAAAGCAGGAAATTGTCGCGTCGGAACAGCAAATTCAAACCAGCGCTCAACAAATTGAACAACTGGAAAAACAAATTTCGCAATTGAAAAATATCATCAAAAAGCGGTTGGTCAGTTTTTACAAATACGGCCGTCGGCAGGATTATACGCTGTTAATGACCGGTGATTCCTGGCGCCGCATCAATGTGTGGCTGCGCTATCAAAAATTGGTAGCGCAGAATGACCGGCGCAACTATGAAGCGCTGGTTTTGAAGAAAGAACAGTTGGAGCAGGAGCGGCAAACTATCGAACAAGAGCGCTTGCAAAAAGAACGCGCCTTGGAAGAACGGGAACGACGTTCGGAAACCTTAAAGGCCAGCCGCCAAAAACGCTCGTCATATTTACAGTTGTTGCAAGAAGACACCGAATATATTCAACAGCATTTGCAGGAACTGAAAAATGCGCAAGAAGAGATCAAAAAGTTTATCACCAAAAGCGAAAAAAAGCGCGTTGAAAAAGAGCGGCAAATCTCGCACAAACGTGATGAGGTGATTCCCAAGCCCACGCGCGACTATACGTTTGCCAGCAGAAAAGGCCGCTTGCCCTGGCCAACCGAAGGCTCGGTCGTCACCCATTTTGGCACCTATCGTCACCCCACGCTACGAACGGTTACGGAAAATTTGGGTATCGAAATTAAGGCACCATTGGGCACGCCGGTGCACAGTGTGGATGGAGGCCAGGTGCAAACCATTACCTGGCAGCGCGGCCGCGGCAATATTGTCATCATCAGTCATGACGACGGGTACTATACCGTGTACACGCACCTTGCCGATATTCGCGTCAATGTCATGGATTTTATTGATGCAGGTGATGTCATTGGCACGGTTGGCGATTCTGGCTCTCTCAGCGGACCCATTTTGCACTTTCAAATTTGGAAAAATACCGAAAACTTGAATCCTGAAGAGTGGTTAGGCTAAGCCGTTATGAGTTTTGAACAGGTTATTGGGCAACACCGTGCAAAAACTATTTTGAGCCGTGCGCTGGAGCAGAATCGATTATCGCATGCTTACCTGTTTAGCGGTCCGGCTGGTGTAGGCAAAGAAGCCATGGCCCTGGAGCTGGCGAGCGTCCTGTTTTGCAAAGCCGAAGGAGAGCGACCGTGCGGTCAATGCTCCAATTGTCGGCGCGTGCGCCAGTTTCAGCATCCGGATTTTACGTTCATTTTTCCTGCTTCCGCAAAAAATGTTGACGAGCTGCGCGAGGTGTTGGACAGCGTTGTCGCTAATCCGTATGCTCGCCTAAAGCCGTGGGCATCTCCGTCCATCAGTATTAATCAGATTCGTGAACTTCGAAAATCGGCCACGCTTAAACCGCTGGAAGGCAAACGAGTTATACTGATCGCTGATGCGGATAAAATGACCAACGAGGCCGCCAATTCTCTGCTCAAGCTGCTGGAGGAACCGCCACCGTTTACAACTTTGATTCTAACTGCTTCACAAGTCAATTCTTTGCTGCCGACGATTTTGTCGCGTTGCCAGGAACTCCGCTTTGGCCCCATTCCGGACAATGAAATCGAAATAGCTCTGGTGGAGCGCCAACAGGTCGATCCCGAACGGGCTCGATTGATTGCGCGTGTGAGCCAGGGAAGCTATGGCCGCGCCGTGGAGTGGTTGGACGAAAGTTTTAACGAGCGCCGCAACGATGCCGTTGAATTTTTGCGCACTTGTCTCAAAGATCCGCGCACGCAAATAGAGCTGGTTGAAGCCTATCTCAAACAGTATGATAAAAAAACAATAAAGGATATGCTGAATTTGTTATTGATCTGGTTTCGTGATGCGCTTTTGTTGGCGCAACAGGGCGATCAAAACCTGCTGAAACTGGTCAATTTTGATCAACTGGATACTTTAAATAAATTTGTCTTTGCATTTGAAAGTATAGATTTTGATACGGCGTTTGACAAAATTGAACGATCCATTCAATTGGTCGAGCGCAGTATTCAACTCAATTTGATACTTTTGGTATTAATGTCTAATTTGAGACATGCCCTCAAGTTGAAAGGTCGTACATCATGATGATTGAATTAATATACAAAGGGGAGCGCAAAGAGATATATCACAATCCGCAGCAGTTTCCGTTCAAAGTGGGCGATTATGCGATTGCCGAGGCCGAAAAAGGCGAGGATTTGGGCGTGGTGAATCAAATCGGCTCGCTGTTGGAGCGCAAAAAAGGTGATGCCGAGATTCGTAATATTATCCGCAAACCCACATCAATGGATCTGGAACGCTATCGCGATAATCGTCGCCGCGAGTTTGATGCCTATCACAATTGCCGACGCAAAATTGGTGAGCACAGTTTGGATATGAAATTGGTGGATGTGGAATATCAATTTGACGGGCAAAAAATTACGTTTTATTTTACTGCCGAAAAGCGGGTCGATTTTCGTGAGCTGGTCAAAGATTTGGCCGGCGTCTACAAAGTTCGTATCGAGCTGCGCCAAATTGGCGTGCGCGATGAAGCCAAACGTATTGGCGGCTATGGCGCCTGTGGACGGCGATTGTGCTGCACCACCTGGTTGAAAGAGTTTGATCCCATTACCACGCAATGCGCCAAAGAGCAAAATTTGCCGCTTAATCCGCAAAAGCTCTCCGGATTGTGCGGGCGGCTGTTGTGTTGCCTCATGTACGAGCGCGAGTTTTATCGCGACCAAACCAAAAAATTGCCGCCGATTTGCTCGCATTATAAAACTCCCAAAGGATTGGCGCGTGTTGCCAATTATGACGTATTTAAAGAAACCGTTGTGCTCGAGTTTCCCGAACACAAGTTTGAGAAAATGGACCTGGAGGATTTGAAAAGTTTTGAGTTTCTTCCACCCAAACAAGACAATGACAGTTCTGCAGAGAAAAGCTGATTCCAATAAAAATTAGGGAGGTTGTTGTGGCAGATGTGCAACGCGTTGGTGTGCTAACCGGCGGTGGTGATTGTCCGGGATTGAATGCGGTGATTCGTGCCGTCACCAAATCGCTTATTTCGAGCAAGGGAATTCAAGTGATCGGTTTTGAGGATGGGTTTTTAGGGCTTATCGAAAATCGCTATCGAAACCTCGATTGGAATTCGGTTTCCGGAATTTTGCAGCAAGGCGGCACTATTCTTGGCACCTCCAACAAGGCCAATCCATTGCATCATGCGGTGTACGAAAATGGCCAGTTGACGTATCGTGATGTGACCGATCAGGTTTTGCAAAACGTCAAAGAATTGGGCATTGATGTGATCGTTTGCATCGGCGGCGACGGTACCATGACCATTGCCAAAGAGTTGATGGAAAAGGGACTGCCCGTGGTTGGCGTTCCCAAAACTATTGATAATGATTTGTACGGCACGGATTATACGTTCGGCTACGACACCGCCGTGTCCATTGCCGCCGGGGCCATGGATCGAATCCACACCACAGCGCAGTCGCATCACCGCGTAATGCTGGTGGAGATTATGGGGCGCTATGCGGGCTGGCTGACCTTGGGTGCCGGGCTTGCAGCCGGCGCTGATATTATTTTGATTCCGGAAATCGAATACGATCTGCAGGCCATTGCGGACAGAGTGTTGCTGCGCAGTAAAAAAGGCCGCCGTTTTAGTATTGTTGCCGTTGCCGAAGGCGCCAAGCCCAAAGGCGGTGAATGGACCGTTCAGAGAGTTGTGGAAGACAGTCCGGATAAGCTGCGGCTCGGCGGCATTAGCATAAAATTGAGCTCGCAAATAGAAGACCTGACCGGCCTGGAAGCGCGCGCCACAATTTTGGGGCACTTGCAGCGCGGCGGTTCGCCCACTGCATTCGACCGAATTTTGGCCACTCGTTACGGCGTTGCGGCAGCAGAATTGATTCTAAAAGGACAATTCGGCGACATGGTTGCCTGGCGAAGCGGCCGCATCGACACGGTGCCGATTGCAGAGGTGGGCGGCAAAACCCGAAAGGTAAATCCGCAACATCCGATTGTACAGGCAGCGCTGGCGACTGGTGTTATCATGGGTGATTAGCACCAATCGGATGAATATCAGGATGATCGGGCTCGAATTTCCACGAGCACGAATAATGAAACTATAAATATTCTTTGTGTTTTGATGTTTTGATAACATGTTAAAAAAATGTCGCGACAGATTGCACTTTACTTGAAGCGTTGAGAAAGGACATTCACCTTACTATGGAAAACGACAAGAACTTTAAACGAGTTTTGGTCACCAGCGCCTTGCCCTATGCCAACGGCCCGATCCATTTGGGACATTTGGCGGGCGCATATTTGCCGGCCGATATTTATGTGCGCTATTTGCGTTTGAAACAGCGTGATGTCATTTATATTTGCGGTTCGGATGAGCATGGCGTGCCCATCACCATTGCAGCGGAGAAAAAAGGCGTGTCGCCGCAAGATATTGTTGACGAGTTTCACAATCGCAATAAAGCTGCATTTGCGCGGTTTGGCATGTCGTTCGACTACTACGGACGCACCAGCTCGCCCGTGCATCATCAAACGTCCCAGGATTTTTTCCTCAACCTTCACGAAAAAGGTATTTTTAAAAAGAAAACCGAAAAACAGCTCTACGATCCCAAAGCCAATATGTTCTTGCCGGATCGTTATGTCAAAGGTGAATGCCCCGAGTGCCATTTCCCCGAGGCGTATGGCGATCAATGTGAAAAATGCGGCTCATCTTTATCACCCACAGATCTCGTAAATCCCAAAAGTGCGCTTACGGGAGAAACGCCGGAATTAAAGGAAACCGAGCACTGGTACATTCCGCTGGGTGAGCTACAGCCGGACGTGGAAAAGTGGATTCAACAGCATGAGGATTGGCGCCCCAATGTGATGGGCCAGGTGAAAAGCTGGTTGAATCAAGGGCTTTCCGACCGAGCCGTGACTCGTGATCTCAACTGGGGCGTCAAAGTGCCGCTTGAAGGCGTGAACGGCAAAGTGCTGTACGTTTGGTTTGATGCACCCATCGGTTACATCTCCGCCACCAAAGAATGGGCGAAGCAGCAGGGCGACCCGGACCTGTGGAAAACCTATTGGCAAGACGACGAAACCAAGCTGGTGCACTTTATTGGCAAGGATAATATCGTTTTTCATTGTATCATGTTTCCGGCTATGCTTATGGCGCACGGTGACTTTGTGTTGCCGGACAATGTGCCGGCAAACGAGTTTTTGAATCTTCAGGGCAACAAACTCAGCACCAGTAAAAATTATGCCGTGTGGCTGGAAGATTATGTGGAAAAATATGAGATCGATCCGCTGCGTTACTATTTGGCCGCAACATCGCCGGAGACAAAAGATTCTGATTTTCTGTGGCAGGAATACTTGCAGCGCAACAACAGCGAGCTGGCCGATATTTTGGGCAATTTTATCAACCGCACCCTGGCATTCACAAACAAACGCTTTGACGGCAAAGTGCCGGAGCGTGGACTTTTGGACGATCTCGATGCCGAAATGATAAAAACGTTGAATAGCGCACCGCTTGTTGTTGGCGACGCATTTGAGAACTTTGAGTTGCGCAAAGCCATAACATCGTACATGGACGTGGCGCGTGCGGCGAATAAATATTTTAATGATCAGGAGCCCTGGAACACCATTAAAAGCGATCCGGAGAAATGCGCAACGACGCTGAATGTTTGCCTGCACGCTTGCAATGTATTGGCGCTGCTAATGGAGCCTGTGCTGCCGTTTTCCGCTGAAAAAGCCTGGAGCATGTTGGGACATTCCAGCGATGTGCACGAACAATTGTGGGATACAATTGCCCAGGAACAATTACTGCCAGGACATAAACTGGGCGAGACCAAAATACTGTTCAGAAAGATGGAAGAAACGGAAATTCAACCTGAAATCGAACGGTTACAAATGATTCAAGAACAATTGGGACAAACGAGCATGGAAGCAAAAGAACAACCGCAACAACCGGAGCGGCCGAAAATCACGATTGATGAGCTGGCCAAAGTAGAGTTGCGTGTAGCTAAAGTAATTCAAGCCGAGCCTGTGCCGCGAGCCGATAAATTGCTGAAACTGAACATTCGTTTTGGAGATCAGGAGCGCCAGATTGTTGCCGGCATTGCAACACATTACGATCCGGAAGCGCTGATCGGAAAAAAGATTATCGTTGTGGCCAATTTGCAGCCGGCCGTCATCCGCGGCGTCGAGTCCAATGGCATGCTGCTGGCCGCCGAGGACAATGAAGGCAATTTTAGTCTGCTCGGCCTGGACCAGGATGTGAACGACGGCGCCTCAATTCGATAAGTATAATGCATACATTTTTAATAGACACTCACACCCACCTCGATTTTGATCGGTACGATGCCGATCGTGAACATGTGATCGCGCGCGCAAAAGATTCGGATGTAGCGGCCATGTTGACCATTGGTATCGATTATAAAACCTCT
This sequence comes from uncultured Cytophagia bacterium, assembly GCA_964414825.1. Lineage (GTDB taxonomy): Bacteria > Zhuqueibacterota > Zhuqueibacteria > Residuimicrobiales > Krinioviventaceae > CAYPZM01. Next base: position 23,136 of record CAYPZM010000011.1, read on the forward strand.
CTGGCCGCGGTCGAAATTGCTCGGCAACATACCAACATTTTTGCCTCTGTAGGTGTGCATCCGCACGATGCCAAAGAGTTGACCGAAGAACAGATGCACGAGCTGACCGAGTTGCTGAATTTTCCTCGCGTGGTGGCCATTGGCGAAGTGGGGTTGGATTATCATTACGATTACTCGCCGCGCGAAGTGCAACGCCGCGTGTTTCGTCAGTTTCTCGATCTGTCGCTCGAAACCCAAATGCCGCTCATCATTCACACGCGCGAGGCGGATGAAGATATCCTCGCCATCATTCAAGACAAAGCGCGCAGCGGCTGGCGTGGCGTATTTCACTGTTTTTCCGGTGATGCGCAAATGGCCAGGCGTGTTCTTGGACTCGGCTTTTACATCTCGTTCACCGGCAATATCACTTTTAAAAATTCGCGCTCGGTGCATGTTATGAAAAATATCCCGCTGGAAAATTTGCTCATCGAAACCGATAGCCCGTTTATGGCGCCGGTTCCGCACCGAGGCAAACGTAACGAACCCGCGTTCGTCAATTTGGTAGCGCAAAAAATTGCCGAGGTAAAAGACATCCCGCTGCACGATGTCATTCATGCGACAACCGCCAATGCTATCGATTTGTTTGCTCTGGAGATTCAAGAGGAATCGACTTGGATCAACGAGTAAAAGCCAAACAAAGTCTGGGACAAAATTTTCTCGTTGATGAAAACATGTCCCGGAAAATTGTGCAAGCCATCAATGCGCAGCCGGAAGATGTGGTCATCGAAATTGGGCCGGGTCACGGTAGCATTACCCGATTTTTAGTTCCGCATGTCCAAAAGCTTTATGCCGTGGAAATCGATCAACGGTTTTATGACGAGCTTGAAAATAACTTTTCACACTATTCGAATTTTGAATTGATAAAGCGCGACATACTGGCGTTTGACCTGCACGATTTGGAATTAAACGAGCGCGTGCGCGTGTTGGGCAATATACCATACAATATTACCAGTCCTATATTATTTCGTATGTTTGATCAACGAGAATCAATAACTGACGTTACGTTGTTGCTGCAAAAAGAAGTCGGGTTGCGTATGGTTGCCCATCCACATACTAAAGCGTATGGAATACTGGCGGTATTTAGCCAGGCATTTGCAGACGTAAAAATGCTGCTGAACGTGCCGCCAACCGTGTTTCAACCGCGTCCAAAAATCGATTCGACGTTGGTGCAATGGCGATTTACCAACGAACGCGACCGTCTAATTGAGGATGAACACGTATTTCGAAGCATCGTAAAAAAAGCGTTTGGTTTACGCCGCAAAATGTTGAGGAATTCGTTAAAAGAATTTGCTCAACACACAAGTTTTGATTTTACCCGTCGTCCCGAACAGCTATCGGTAGAAGAATGGATTCGGTTGTCGAATGAATTAACCTCTGTTGCGCATGAAATGGGCATAAATTCTTGACCATGATGTGTTCCTGGTGTTGAACTCCAAAATGAAACGAATAGTATTATGGAAATCATCGATCAGCGAGAAATCGTAGAAAATTTCAGCTATCTCATCGAAGAAAAGGATGAGGCGACGCTGCGGAATATCGTCATCGATACGCATCCGGCGGATTTGGCGGATATTTTGCGCGAACTCGATGAGGAAAAGCGCTCCTACCTGTTTGGCCTAATGGATGCCGAAAAGGCCTCCGATGTTATGACCGAGCTGGATGAGGTGACGCGCGAAGAGATCGTCAACCAGTTAAACCCCGAACGGCTGTCCGAGATTGTTGAAGAGATGAACTCGGACGATGCTGCCGATGTTCTCGCCGAGCTGCCCGCCGAAGTGCAGGAGGAGGTGTTGTCGCAGATCGAGCCGCGCGAGCGTGCCGAGGTGGAAAAACTTCTCGTCCACGGTGCTGATACGGCCGGTGGTCTCATGGCGCTGGAGTTTATTGCCGTGTACGAAGACGAAACCGTTGACGATGCCATTCGTGAAATCCGACACCGCGCTCCCGAAATTGACGAAGTGTTTTACGTGTACGCCATCGATCGTGGCGGTCGTCTGGTTGGCGTGGTGCCCATCAAAAGCCTGTTTTTGCGCAATCCGCGGCGTATCATCAAAGATATTATGCACAAGGATGTCTTGTCGGTTGCGACCGACATGGATCAGGAAGAAGTGGCCAATATTGTTCGACGTTACGATCTCTCCGCAATTCCGGTAGTGGATTCGCACAACCGGCTCGTAGGCCGTATCACTATTGATGATATTGTCGATGTTTTGCAAGAAGAGGCCAATGAAGACATCCAGCGCATGGCCGGTATCTCCGATGAAGAGATTCTGCAAGAATCATCAGCATTTCGGATCACCAAAAATCGATTGCCCTGGCTCATCGTTGCGTTTGTCGGGCAGCTCATTGCTGCATTCGTGCTCAGTCAATTTGAAACCACGTTGGGCGAATTGACAGTGCTGACCTTTTTTATCCCGGTTATCATGGCTATGGGCGGCAACGCCGGTATCCAATCCAGCACCATTGTGGTGCGCAGTATTGCCTTGAATGAAGGTGGCGCCACCGGCATTTGGGATCGATTTTTTCGCGAGTTTCGTGTGGCCCTGCTTAATGGCTTCTTGATCGGCATCTTGCTCGGTGTGGTCATTGTTTTATGGCCCAATGTCGAAAATCCACCTGTGCTTGGTGCCATTGTTGGCCTGGCCATGATGTTTGTTATCATTAATTCTGCACTGTTTGGCGCGCTCATCCCCTTTGCGCTGACCAAATTTAAGTTTGATCCTGCCATTGCCACCGGCCCGTTCATCACCACGTCCAATGATGTGCTGGGGCTTTTGATTTATTTGAGCCTGGCGACGCTTTATCTGCAGCATTTTCGGTAAACTCATGTCGATTCAAAAAGCAAAAGCCATCATCCTGCGCAGCCGCAAGCAGGGCGAAACCAGTAAAATATTAACCATGTACTCTCGAGAATTCGGCAAAATGTCGTTAATGGCCAAAGGGTCGCGCGGCGTAAAATCGAAATATTTGGGTACCTTGGAAACGCTTAATCATGTCTCGCTCGTCTTTTATCGCAAAGAACAGCGGCAGATGCAGTATTTGAGCCAGGCGTCGATTATAGATTCATTTCCCAGTCTGCACAACGAGCTGGGTAAACTCTCGTTGGCGGCCATTCTTTGCGAGATTGTCGATAAAAGTGAAGACACTGAACACGCCAATGCACCGCTCTTTCAATTGCTGTTGGATGGATTGCAAGCGCTCGACCAAAACGCGCGCGGCTTGCGCAACATTGTGCGTGCGTTTCAAATAAAATTTATTTCGCACTCGGGATTTGAACCCGAACTAGCTCACTGCCATTTCTGCAAAAAGCAGGAGCCAACAGAGCAAAACTATTTTTCCCTGGAACACGGCATGTACAGTTGTAATGCATGCGGTCTTTTAAAAAATGGAGTTTTGTTGAACGACCACGCGATTCAAGTATTACGCTGGTTTTATGAAACACCCATTGCCAGAGCTGCGGAAGCAAACGTATCTAAAGCCACCGGTGAACTGTTGGATACATTTTTGAACGACTATTTGCAATATCACATCGAGCCATTATATGCGCTCAAATCGGTGCAACATTTAAAAACCCTGCAAAGCAAGTTCTCGAATTCGATGTAACCTGAAAATATTTATTGTCACTAAGACTCAAAGAAAAAAGTCCAAGTGCACTGTATCGATTTGAATGATTTCTTTGTGACTTGGACTTGTGGCAAATCGTCTCGAATGTTATTGATAGAGCAAGTCAGCGAATTTCTGCAAAACGTAAAAAGAGAAAAGATTAGATAAATAATTCCTGGATAATAGACAAGAATGATAGAATCCGATTCCGTTGGAATTGTAGAACGAAAATATTTTACCTTTGCCGAACCGCCCAACGAAATGCTCCTGGAGAGTGGCGAAATCCTGGGTCCGATTACTGTGGCTTACGAAACCTACGGCAAGCTGAACGACCGCAAGGATAACGCCATTTTAATTACGCACGCGCTTTCCGGAGACTCGCACGTTGCTGGGTATTATTCGGAAAAGGATCGCAAACCCGGCTGGTGGGATTTTATGATCGGTCCGGGACGCTCGATTGATACGAACAAATATTTTGTCATTTGCTCCAATACCATTGGCGGTTGTCAAGGTTCGACCGGGCCCACTTCTATAAATCCAAAAACCGGCAAACGTTATAATTTGAGCTTTCCGGTGGTGACCATTGGCGATATGGTGCGTGTGCAGACGCATTTGGTCGATTATTTGGGTATTGAAACATTAATGTGCGTCATTGGCGGCTCTATGGGTGGTATGCAAACCTTAGAGTGGGCAATCGAGTATCCCGACCGTGTGGCCTCTATCATTCCGCATGCCACCACTACGCGGTTGAATGCCCAGGGTATTGCGTTCCAGGAGGTCGGCCGACAAGCCATTTATGCCGATCCCAACTGGCACAATGGCGATTATCTGGAGCACGACGTTATTCCCGAAAAAGGCCTTTCCGTGGCGCGAATGTTGGCACATATCACGTATTTGAGCGAAGAAGCCATGCACCAAAAATTTGGTAGACGCTTGCGCGAAAAAGAACGCTACGGATATGATTTTTCCCTCGACTTTGAAGTAGAAAGTTATTTGCGTTACCAGGGCACGTCCTTTGTGCAGCGTTTTGATGCCAATTCCTATCTATACATCACCAAAGCTATCGACTATTTTGATTTAAAGCAGGATTATGGCACGTTGGAAAAAGCCTTTAAAGGTGTCTCTGCCAAAGTCTTGGTGTTTTCGTTCAACTCGGATTGGCTGTTTCCAACAGCGCAGAATAAAGAGATTGTCAAAGCGCTCAAGGTGAATCGCAAACACGTCACCTTTGTCGAGCTTGATTCGCCTCACGGCCACGATTCGTTTTTGATTCCAAACCCGAGCCAAGAAAAGCTGGTGGCTGATTTTTTGGCGCATGTGTATGATTAACGTTGTGCCAGGAAAAATCAGTCGGATACATATCCGACACCATGGCCCGTTCGGGATAAATATCACGGACGATCTTGATTTTGTCTTTGTGTCAAATTCTTATGAGAAGAGTTATATAAATGAACCCCAAACACCAAAAATATACGCGCCCGGATTTAAAAATAATTGCCGATCTCATCGAGCCGGGCAGCAGCGTGCTCGACCTCGGTTGCGGTAGCGGCGATTTGCTTAAATTACTAATCGATGGAAAAAATGTGCGCGGCCACGGCATAGAAATTGTCGATCACTATATCTTTGAATGTGTGGCCAAAGGCGTACCCGTTGTTCACTCGGATTTGGATGAGGGCCTGGATGACTATCCGGATAAATCTTTTGATTACATTGTGCTCAGCCAAACCTTGCAGCAGGTACGGCAACCGCATCTCATACTTCGGGAAATGCTGCGAGTCGGCCACACCGGCATTGTTGGTTTGCTAAATTTTGGATATTGGAAGGTTCGTCACTATCTCGCGTTTAAAGGTGAAATGCCCAAATCAAAAACATTGCCGTACGAATGGTACGACACGCCCAATATCCACCTGTCCACAATACATGATTTTCAACGATTGTGTCGATCCCTGGACCTTGCCATTTTTAAGCAAGTAAATATTACCAATCTCAAGCGCGGCAAAATGCTGCCCAATGTGTTGCCCAACAGCTTTGCCGAGTTGGCGGTGTTTGTTATTCGGGAGCAGACAAACAACACGACAGGATGAACAAGATCAACAGGATTGATTAGCCCGCCGCATAACAAATCTATTTAACCAATTGCGTCTCGTTCCCCTTTACAAAGTCCGGAATGGGCTGTGAATAAAAAAAATAATTTGAGCAATTCTTCTGTCCTGTTTATCCTGTAAATCCTGTCAAAAAATTCGCGCCATTCGGGTTTTTGCAAGTCACCGTTCAATTTTTCTTTTCCTTTTGACTTTTCTCCGCTTTCGTCGTATCATTCTATGAAACCATTTCAATCACTCAGCCAGGAATAGACCGTGTCCGATACCCCAGATTTGGTGGTTCAAGCGCAGCAAGGCAATCTTGCGGCGTTTCAAAAGCTCGTCGAAACACATCAACGCTTTGTATTTGTCGTGGCTTTTCGTCTGCTGGCCAATGAAGAAGATGCGCGAGATGTGGTTCAGGAAACGTTCGTTCGCGTGTGGAAACATTTGCACGCGTTTCAATCGCAAAAATCGTTTACCACCTGGTTGTATAAAATTATCACCAACTTGTGTTACGACACCTTGCGAAACGCATACAACCGACGCACATATAACTCGCTAGCAAACGAGGACTTGAAACCCCTGCTTAAAACTACGGTTGCTTTGGAAGAGCATGTGTGCAACACCGAGTTGGCCGAGAAAATATGCGAGCTGGCAAATGGATTAACGTCGCGGCAACATATGGTGTTTGTGTTACGCGATCTGCAGGACCTGGACATGCAAGAAATCGCCGAGATTTTGAACATTTCCATAAGCGCGGTAAAAAGCAACCTCTATTACGCACGTGTAAATATTCGCAAAAAAATGAAAAAAATGGGATATATATCATGACCTGTCGAGATGTTGAAAAATATCTGGCCTTTTATCGAGAGGGAGAATTGTCCGAGAGACAACAGCGTCAACTTTATACGCATGTGGCCGAGTGTGAATCGTGCCGACACGAGTTTGAGGAGTACAGGCAGCAACAAGATTGTATTCAAGAGCTCAAACAGTCTCCAAAGCTGGTCAATGCAGAGCAGCTTACGCATTCGGTCATGTTTTCAGTTCGTCAAATGCAGCGTTCGCAGACCAAGCGATCCGGATTTTTTGAGCGTCTATTTGAAACGCTTAATCGCACCTCGATTCGATTTGCTGTAGGAGCGGTTATTTTTATGCTGGTCGGATTGTTTGTAGTCCAGGAAGCGTATATTCTCAAACGCATCTATCGTCTGGAACAACGGCTGGCGCAACAGACAACACCGACCGAATCCAAAGCCTTGCGAGTTTCCAAATCCTATACCCAATTGTTAGAGGCCGTGGAAAATCAAGGAGATCGGGTGTTGGTGGACAAAAAGATGCTGCAAGAGTGGTTGAGTTCATACAATCGTTTGGAGCTGTCTCATACTTTGCTGTTGAAGATTTTGATTGAACAGGATAATAACGTGGATATCTCGTTAGATAACGGATTGTCGGCAAGCGAGATACAAACCTTGCTGGAGAACAAATCGTTGCTTAAACGGTTGCGAGAATTATAAGAGGAAGATCATGAAAAAGACGATTTATGGGATATATATTATTGTTGCATTTTTGCTGTTAACCAGCGGCTGCAAGCGCATCACCATTACCACGGTTATAAAAAGTGATCAAACGGTGCGCCGCACAATTGCAGTAAATGGCGACTCGGCGGGTGTGGGCAATACGGCATACCCGTTTCCTCAAGAAAATAACAGTTGGCAGGTTGCGAAAAAAGTTAGCGAGGACACGTCGGAGGTCATCTATACGACCAGCAAAGATTTTCGCAGCGTAAATCAATTAAATGAAACGTTTTACAAAGAGGATACGGTGGCCGTTCGAACGCGTGCGGATTTGCACAAATCGTTCCGCTGGTTTTATACGATTACGCGGTACGAGGAGACGTTTTTTGCCTACAATCCCTTCCAGTCGATTCCCCTCCAAACCTATTTTTCGGAAGCGGAGCTTCAAGCTTATTATGCCGATACCGACACCACCGGAGAACTCGAAGAGAAAATGGAAGAGTACAATGCGCGCGTTATTTTTCACGATTATTACCAAGTGTTCGAACAAGCCGTTTTGTTCTCTGATATATTTGATTTGAAAAAACCTCAGCTTCAGGCGCATCGCGATTCGTTGTTTGAACGTGCAATGGATTTTGATTTTAACACGACAGATTTAGCCGCACATTTTTTATCGGCTGCAGACGAGATTTATCGGCCAGAAACCTCCTTTCAGATGCTGCACAACGAGTTTCAAGATGTGAATCGAAAATTTGCCCAATACTGGGAACTCATTGATACCATCGTTTTGGAGCAATACAGCGCTTCAGTCATTATGCCCGGCCTTATAATTGACACCAACGCCAACCGCGGCATAAAAGAAAACATAGCGACATGGGAATTTGCTTCGGAGCACTTTCATAACCGAGATTATACGCTATGGACGGAATCGCGTCAATGGAATACGATTCCCATATTCGTGACCGGTATTTTTTTATTTTTGGGGTTGGTGTTTCTGGTGGCAACAGCGCGACGTTCGCGAAAGAAATCCTTGCAATCTAAAGGTATTGCATGGCGCGATCGAAAAGCGTTTTTTCGACCTTGGCTC
>CAYPZM010000012.1:0-31358 GCA_964414825.1 uncultured Cytophagia bacterium
AACCTTGGCAAGGTTGTGTTCTACCACTGAACTACTCCCGCGAAAACGTTTTTGAATATAAATAAACAAGCAGATTAATGCAAGATGTTTTTTGCTAAACACCGGTAAAATATCTATTTTTTTATCGCTTAAGCCACTCGATTTATTGCAGTTAAAAACCAGGCTTACTGCGCTTGCAATTTGTCCCGCGGAAACCACAAACCCCGAAACTGTTTTAATGAATCATCCGATAACTTTTTGCAATCGCACAATTCGCCATCTGTGTCGCGGATATTTACGGTGCCGTCATCACTGAGCATCAACAGAGTTTTGTTTTGTTGAAACAAAATAAAAGCCTCGGGATTGAATTTTTTATAATCCTCAAAATTGGCGCCCGATACTTTTTCTACGTTTTCAGTATTTCCATCCCAAAAATACAATTGAAAGGGTAAATCACCGTTCACATCCCCTGCCACAAGAAGATATTGATCACGTTCGGCAAAATATTCCAAGCTTCGAACACCACGAAAATCGAGATTTAGGAGAAAATTTTGACCAAATTTCGGCTGTTCCGAGCCTGCCAGTACGTTTAGCGGATTAAGAAATTCCACGACAAGCGCATTGTTGCCCGGCAATGGGTTGCGAAACCCGATGAGCAATCCGTTACCCGTGCGATTTACGGCCAAGCCCTCTATGTTGACGCCCTGGGCTTTGGGAGCAAGGTCTTTATCCTTGTCATCAAATCGGTCATACGCTTCCGCCAGGTGTTTTTTTAGTTGAGGAATTTCCGCCAAATAATCCATTAAAAATTCATAGGCTTTGCCAATTGTATTGACCTGGAAATCCTGACCATGTTTGTAAATTTGCAGAGCGAAAAAACGATGCCGGTTTCGGCGCATTCGTCCTTCTTTATCGCGACCATGGGAGGTGATGAAAAAGTAAATATCACCTGCGCGAGCCGCGCCTTCAAAATCGGCTTCCGGGCTTTTGTCGTCATATTGAATTCTCAGAAACTGCGACATATCTATCTGATATACAGGAAATTCTTCATCGACATTGTAAATGCGCAGCGTATTGTCTTCATCATTGGCCACAATGAAATGTTGCTCATCAATGGCTAATGCCGCAGATGCATCGCACATGCCGCGATAGATGATTATTTCTGATTGCGAAAAAGCTGCTGTATAACTATAAAGTAAGGTCGCGCAGAGCAGCAGTGCTGTCAACATCCTTAATAGTCCCCATTTTTCAATCTGCGAATACTTTTAGAGATTTCCTTCCAACGCTTTTTGGTATTTTGCCGAGTGGCCCAGTTTTCTTTGCGCGAACGGTAGTCTTGTTCTTTGAGCAACTTTAAATAACTCTCGTAACGATCGCGAGGCAACTCTCCCGATTCGACAGCTTGAATAACCGCACAATCAGGTTCGTTGATGTGTCGGCAATCGTTAAACTTGCACTGCTCGGCAAAAGTCTCTATATCTTCAAACGATTTGCTGATCCCCTCTTCCCCTTCCCACACTTGCACAGCGCGCATGCCAGGGTTATCGATCAAAATGCCGCCCTGCGGCAGCAGCACCATTTCACGATGCGTTGTGGTGTGCCGACCTTTGTCTTTGTATTCGCCGATGTCAGCAATTTTGAATTTTTCCTCACCCAACAGCTTGTTGATGATCGTGGATTTGCCGACACCGGATGAACCCAACATACCAATGGTTTTGCCGGATTGAATATATTGCCTCAATTCATCTATGCCTTGCGAAAGAACTGCGCTAATGACGTGCACGGGCACACCCATGGCAATTTCATGCACCGCTTGAATTGCGGCTTCAATATCTTCACACACATCCGCTTTGTTGAGAACCAAAACCGGGGAGGCGCCGCTATCCCAAATGAGAGCGAGATAGCGTTCCAAACGGCGCAAATTCAAATCGTCATCCAAGGCGCTGATTAGGAATATTGTATCAACATTGGCAACAACGACCTGTTCGTCGGTGATTTTTTTTAAACTTTTGCGCGAAGAGGTATCGCGCGAAATTTTAGTTTTGCGCGGCAGCACATGTTTAATAATGGCTTTTCCATCCATTTCAGAAAATTCAACCAAAACCCAATCGCCCACCACAGGGAAATCCGATGAGGATTCCGCTTCATGGCGCAATTTTCCGGCGATGACGGCCTCAAAATCACCGTCAACGGTCATCACTTTATAAGATAGTTTTTGCTGCAACGACACTCGTGCCGGTGTCAAATTACCATCTTTATATTCATGCAAATAGGCCTGAAAGAAATCATTCCAGCCCAAATCTTTTAATTGCAATTTTTCACTCCTCAACAGAATCAGGTTCCAATTTAACTTCATATAACGAATGCCCGCTGGCCAGAAATTTCTTTTCAAACAGCGTTTTTATCGGGTTGGGGGCTATTTGTTGGAAATCACAAGAACCACCGGTTGCCAGGTGATAGGCATAACAAAATTCAGCCACATAAAGTTTCCAATTACTTCGCAGAACAAGTTGCTTGGAAATTTTGAGCAACGACGGAAAGGCTGGATGCGCATAAATACGCCTCTGCACATGCTTCTTTTTCGGCCAGGGATTCGGATAAAAAATGGTATGTTTTTGAAAGGTCCACTGTTGCTGCGCAGCGAGTCGCCAAAAATCAAATTGATCCGCACGAAGAAAAACAAGATTTGCGGGCAAATCGGTTTCGTTCAACTTTTGCAGTCGCGCAAAGGATTTATCTATGGCAATAACAATATGATTGGGATATTGAGATGCCAGCATAATTGAACTGACTCCGGTACCGCAGCCGGAATCCAGAATCAAAGCGTCCAACGGCAGATTTTTTCCCAGCAATGTTTCAAAAGCAGCTCGAGTTGGGGCTCCGATCGGCTTTTTATATTCATTTTGCAGGTGACTGGATATAATGTTTTCAAGCCGATTGTGGATGGCCTTCTGGTTCGAAACAACCTGTCTGCTGTTGCCGTGCATAAATTTACGCATGCACTCGGTTGTAGATGATGCTCAGCCCTTCCAGGGTCAAATCCGTATCGAGATGAAAATTGGTGCGCAGCTCGCCTAAAATCAGCCGCGCCAAACCTCCGGTGGCAATGTTTGTGGTCGGATGACCCAATTCCTGAACAATACGTTGAGTAAATCCTTCCACCATTTCCACGGCGCCATACATCAGGCCGGATTGAATGCTTTTTTCCGTGGAGCGGCCAATGATTTTATCAGGAAAAGTCAAATAAACTCGCGGCAATTTCGCAGCTCGGCGGTGCAAAATCATGGAAGACATTTCAATTCCCGGAGCGATGATGCCGCCCAAATATTCGCCCTTGTGCGAAACCACATCAAACGTTGTGGCGGTGCCAAAATCGACAATAATGAGCGGCCCGGAATATTTATTAAACCCAGCCACAGCATTGCATAAACGATCGGCGCCGACGCTGCTGGGATTTTCGTATAAAATATCGATCCCCAAATTCAAATTAGAATCGACAACAATCGGATCGCACGCCAGATATTTTACGGCCATTTTTTCAAACGTGTGTGTAATGTCCGGCACAACAGAGGAAATGGCTACGCCGTTTGTATCCGTAATATTAAAGCCATTTGCTGAGGCAATGGCCTGCATAACAATCCAGGTTTCGTCCTCCGTGCGCTCTATGGAGCTGGCCACGCGCCAATGCGCGACCAAGTTGTCTGACTTGAACAATCCCGCTGCTATTTGGGTATTGCCGATATCAATTGCGAGTAACATGGGGCGACCTCAAACATAATTCGGTTACGTTGGTAATTTCAAACACCTTGTTTTGTGTGGCAACTTGCGCTGTGCCCTTATTGGTGATGCCCAAAAATTCGCCAGTAAGGCGTTGGTTTTGGAATGTGACCGTTATAGATTGATTCAGATGCGCGCAAAATGTTAGCCACTCTTTTTTCACATGAGTTACGTCGTTTGTTTTTTGGATAAGCTCATAGTCGCTATCCAGTTGCCGCAGCACAGCTTTGAAAAAGTTTTCGCGCTCCAACAACCGACCCGACTCACTAAAGACAGAACCGGCTTGACTCAGCTCTTCCGGAAACTCATTTGCGGATTGATGCAAGTTAAGGCCGATACCAATAATCAGGTTATGCCCGTGTTCAGATGCGATGCGTTCCACGAGAATTCCGCCGATTTTTTTGCCATTCAACAAAATATCATTCGGCCACTTGAGCCCGGCAAACAGTTGGAACGCACGCAATACTTTGACCACAGAAACCGCTGGAAACAGGGTAAACATTAAAAGGCTTTGCATCGGCAACTTGGGCTGTAGCAATAGCGAAAACGTGAGGCTGCCGCTATTTGAAAACCAGGAGCGCCCAAAGCGTCCCTTGCCCTGCGTTTGTTGATCCGCCAAAACCACTGTGCCTTCTGTTGCACAATTTGCCATGTCTTTCAAATAATTACTCGTTGAAAAAACGCTGCCCAAGTGGATGATGTGATTTCCAATAATCATGTTGCGTTTGCTAGCTTTCCGCTTTCCAAAGGGTGAAATTGGTGATGCACTTGCTTGAGATAACTGCGATCGAGATGCGTGTAAATTTGCGTGGTGACGATATCCGAATGCCCGAGCATTTCCTGGACTGCGCGCAAATCCGCACCGCGTTCGATCAAATGCGTGGCAAACGAGTGCCGAATGGTGTGGGGGCTGATAAATTTTTTAATCCCAGCTTGCAACGCATACTGTTTGAGATGAATCCACACACTTTGTCGACTGAGCTTTTTACCAAAACGATTTAGAAAAACCAGGTCTCCGGCAAATCCAAAGGAAGCCAGACGGATGCGTGGGCCTTGAATATATTCCTTAATCCAGTACAAAGCAGTTTGACCAATAGGTACCAAACGCTCTTTGTTGCCCTTGCCCAGAATTCGAACAAACTCGTCCTGCCAAAACAGGTCATGCTGTTTGAGGCCCACCACTTCGGACACGCGCGCGCCGGTGGCGTACGCAAATTCGAGCAAAGCGCGGTCGCGAAAACCGGAATCGGTACTCACATCGGGCTGTTCCAGCAGCAGCGCCATTTCTTCGGGACTTAGAATCTCGGGGAGTTTCATCCAGGGTTTAGGAACGACAATATTTTCTGTCGGATCCGCGGAACACACCTCTTCGCCCACAAGAAAATGGTGAAATGCGCGCACGGCAGACAAATTGCGCGACACCGATGACGCACAAAGCGTCAGCTCGTGAAGCGTCTCGAGAAACGCATAAACATCCTGGTGAGTCACTTGATCGACAGAGGTAACAGAACGAGTGTTTAAAAAGTCGATATAGCGCAAAAGATCGCGTTGGTAGGCTTGCACGGTATTGGCCGCAACTTGGCGTTCGATTTGTAAATAATCGATAAAGCTTTTTAAGAGATCGGCGAAAAACTGCAACTATTTTTACTTTCGAGTAAACGAAATCAAAATGCACTAATTTCAATAATTTCAACTTTTCTATATACGGAAAATCACTTAATTTTCCAAATAAAATGCAAGTGTTGTTAAAAAATCTCGTCTCTTTGACCTGAACAACATTCCATTCAATGGGTGGGTTGATGCTTACTCAAATCCCAATTTAACACGTATGGCCTCCGCTATCTAATTTTCCTCCTGCATCGATATAATATTTCACTATATTTAAACAACGCATACTCGAAAAAACAGCAACATTGGAAATCAACAGGATAAAGCCATTGAAAATGAAACAAGATGAGTGTATGAATATTTGCTTTCTAATCAGACGATTTGATTTTGGAGGGGCTGAAAATTACGTTCGAGAACATGCCAACAGTTTTGCCGAAACTGGCAACACGGTTTATGTGTTCTCCCGCAAAGGTCGGCAGCAACGGTTGCTTTCACCCAAAGTCAAATTTTGTCGTTTACATTTATCAAAATGGTTTTTGCCGATCAACCTGCTTCATCTCATTTTTCTTGCAAAAAAGTATAAAATAGATATTATTCACGCACAACAAGCTTCTGCTATTCGTGCCGGCTCCTGGCTTGGGAAAATAACTGGCATTCCCGTGATTGTCACAATTCATTCGACTACACCGCTCGAGCTTAACTCGGAACTCACCCGTTCACTTCCCACCAGAATTATCTATATCAGCCGCTTTACCATGGAACGATCAGAGTGGTTTTCAACATTGCGCCCAAAGTGTCGATATATTCCAAACGGTATTGTTCCGAGAGACTACCAGACACCCCCCATAAGTGCGCGGCTGGTTTACTGCAGTAGATTGGATAAACGACATGCAAAATTCTTAAAATTGATGATCACTGAGGTTTTACCACAGCTTAAAGTCAAGATTCCGCATCTGACTCTAGAGATACTTGGTGATGGGCGTTGGCATAATCAAATTGCAATATGGGCAAAACAAATTAACTGGAGTCTGGGCTCAACGATCGTTACACTTGCGGGTTTTCAAGAACAATTCACGACGAATGGATTTTTGGTCATTGGCGTCGGCCGCGTTGCGCTTGAGGCGCTGAGTACCGGGATTCCCGTTTTGGCGATAAATGCCAATCGGTGTGGTCCGCGCATTTCCAGCGAAAACTATGAAATTTTACGCCAAAATAATTTTGTCGATGTTTCTGCGCCCAAACCTAATGCCGAGATGATTATTGAAACTATTACAAAAATATATGTGAACTATCAAGAAATTGTAGCCGATAGCTTGTACTTGAGAGAAAAAATCAATAGCGACTTTTGTTTTGCAAACCTGGTGGATCAATTACAACGCGAATATCAAGAAATAATTAACGAACGTTGCCACATAGCAAACGTTTGTTTAAAAAAATCCTCTCGATATACCCACCCCTGTGTTCCAATTCCTGATAATCCAAGGTTGTAAAGTGTACCCTCCGTATCACTGTCTCCTTGTTCCGCAATGGACTGCTCTGCTGATATCACTCAAAAAAAATTCCTTTGGGAATAATGTTTATCCTTGTTTTGCTGCATCTTTAAAAAAAATTATTACTCTAATAATGCTGTAATATTTTTATAAAAAACAGGAACAATTACCTCAAATTCCCATGGGACAATGGCATCACAGCGGAAAGCATGGAACACTATTATGACACGATTGAACACGTCGATTTTGTGCATGCGCTCAGCAAAGCCCCGATCATCAAAGCGCAGCACCCGGATTATGAGATATCCCGGTTCGGAATCCATGCGCAGCGAGGAGTTTCCTGTGCGGATTGCCATATGCCGTACCTCAGCGAGGGTGGCGTGAAATTTACCGATCATCATATCCAGAGCCCGCTTAATATGATCGACAGATCATGCCAGGTGTGTCACCGCGAATCCGAAGAAACCCTGAGACAAAACGTTTACAATAACCAGGATCGGGTTCGTCAACTGTTGGCTATTGCGGAAGAAACGTTGGTGAAAGCGCATATTGAGGCCAAGACCGCCTGGGAGGCCGGTGCAACCGAAGAGCAGATGGCTCATATCCTCACCTTTATCCGTCGCGGTCAGTGGCGATGGGACTATGTTGCGGCCAGCCATGGAGCCGGATTCCACGCCCCGCTGGAATCGGCTACGGTACTTGGTACGTCGATCCAGCGCGCCGAAGAAGCACGGGGCCTGCTGGCGGTGTTACTCACAGAGTTGGGAGTGAAAATTCCGGTTGACTAACCTGACCTGTCGACCAAAGAAAAAGCGCAGGAATATATCGGATTTAATTTAAGAGAATCCAGCGAGGAAAAAGAGAGCTTTTTGGAATATAAAGTTCCCCAATGGGACGAAGCAGTGAAAATTTCGAGGGAAGAACAAACAAGATAAATGCTGGCAAACCTTCGTTTGTACTTTCTTGTCATCCGGCATTTCAGATGGTGCAGTATACTGAACAAAAGCAGCTTATTTATCGCTACTGAAATCTTTTCGAGTTTTCATTGCAATACAATAGTATTGATACAAGATACAACTTGCAATGATACCGTTTTACTTGTGCTGCTACTTTTCCGGCAATATATCTTCGGCCAGGGAGAGGGCAACGCCGGAGAGCATGACTTCGGGGCCTAAAGTGGTAAAATCTCCGGAGAGAATATCGCGGTCAACGTTGGAATACAAGCTACATCCGCCTTCTTTTTCAACAATGAGACCGGACAACTTTCCATTCGCCTCGCCAACAAAGGTGACTTCTCCAAGCATTTCACTGACAACATAACCGGTACAAAAGTGCAACTGTAAATGCGCGCAGGGAGCATAAACGGAAATGAGATTGCCTTCACGTTCTCCAATAGAGATATCGGGATAAATCTCAAGCGATAATTTGGTTTCACGCTCGTCATTTTGAATTTCAAATCGATAATTATTGCCTTTGTATTTTGGCTCGACCTTTAAGACTCGGGATATTTTTTCGATATCCTTTTTTTCAAACACCTTTTTCATGTTAATCCTATTCATTAAACTGATTTAAAACAGAACTTGCCAATGTACGTCGCTGGTCGTGTATAGTTTCGAAAACCTATTTTTTGTAAATAAAAACCCCACAAAAGCGGGGTTTCAAATCAAGGTCATTAGGAAATTGTAAGAGGACGTTATCCTGCGATCACTCGCGTCGCCTGTAAACCTTTGTCGCCTTTTGTGACTTCAAATTTTACCTCGCTACCCTCGGTCAGTGTTTTGAACCCATCCATATCAATCACCGAGTAATGCACAAATACGTCCTCTCCTTCGTCTTGTTCAATGAATCCGTAACCTTTGTTGTCATTGAACCATTTGACTTTCCCTATTTCCATGGAGATGACCCTCCTGCGTTTTGGGACAACTCGATCCACGGATTTGTAGATTTATACACCTTGTGTGTCGATCGCAGTTGTCTTTGCTCCCACTACAAATCAGATAAAATATAAAAACAAGTCTGCAATTTGTCAAGCGTAAGTTTAATTTTTTTAGAAACTCACGCAATGTCTTGCAACGCTGAGAGCCCGGCATGTTTGATGTCCAAAAAGGCCTGACGAATATCCGGCGCCCCAAAAATCGAGCTGCCACTCACCAAACACGTAGCACCGGCTTTGACGACCCGAGGCGCGGTTGTGGTGTCAATTCCGCCATCTACCTGAATCTCAAAATCCAATCCCTTTCGCACCTTAAATTCATGTAAAAACGATACTTTTCCCAACATCTCCGGAATGAATGATTGCCCACCAAAACCGGGTTCAACGGTCATCACCAACACCAGTTCCACTTTATGCAAAATGGGTGTCAGGGTTTCAATAGGCGTGGCCGGATTGAGTGTGACGCCCGCTTTTAATCCGAGATCGTGAATTTTATCCAAAGTTGCCCACAAATGCGGACAGGCTTCGACATGAACGGTGAGTTGATTGACCCCCGCTTTTTTGAACACATGCAGATAATCATCAGCATTTTCAATCATCAAATGTGCATCGAGCGTTCGGTCGGTGATCTCCCGAATGCCCGAGATAATGAGCGGACCAAAGGTGATATTGGGGACATAATGGCCGTCCATAACATCCAGATGAATCCAGTCTGCTCCCGCATCTTCAACAATACGGATTTGCTCTTGCAGTTTGGCAAAATTTGCGCTCAAAACCGATGGCGCCATTTTTACCATGGCAACACCTCCTTGCTTCCTTTAGGTAGACGACTGAGTACAATATTCAACGTGTCTCCCTTTTCAGCTTTTATTCCAGCTTCCAGTGATTGATATAACACAACATCAGAAGCCACCTCGGATGTTTCACGATAACTGGTGTTGCCCAACGTTAATAACGCTTTTTTTATCAATATCTCTGCCTGCTCTTGCGGCTTTCCCACCAACCGCGGCACGTAAATTTGATCGGGTTCTTCGCCCAGGCTCACGATCAAGTCGATGGCGCTGCCGGCTTCGAGCTCCTCGTCAGGCGCAATGGATTGCTCGGACACCACGCCAGCCGGATAATAAGAATCAAACTCATAGCTGATTTCCCCAACATCCAATTCGCCCTGCATCAGCGTGAATCGAGCGTCGCGCTCGGCCATGCCCACGACATTTGGCACAACCACTGGACGTTTGCCTTTGGAAACGATTAAATAGATACGCCTGTTTTTCTTTACCACCATACCGGAACCCGGATTTTGAAACACCACAAATCCGGCAGGTAAGGCGTCATCGTATTTGAGTTCTCCCTTTACAGGTTCGAGTTTGTGAGAATCAATAATTTTCTCTGCCGCGCTAAAGCTGAGATAACGAACATCCGGCACATCGATTTGTTGCCAATGCCTCGTATACAGCGGCATTGCCAGGAACACTAGCAAGAGATAAAGAATCCCAAGTATGCCGAAAATGATCGCTAGCGGCAGCAGCCAATTGTTGCTCTTTACAAATGCTTTTCGAGGTTTATTATTCATTTTCACGATCTCTTTATTAATCGGGCAGCAAAACTCCCATCCATTCGATGCCGATGCGGAAAGGTACGAATAAAGCCGGTATCTGTAGTAAATTGTTTCGCTATGGAGACGGCTGAAGCAGGTTCCACAAAAAACTCGCTGTGTGTTTGTAAAAATCTTTCAATGATCCGTTCATTTTCTTCAGGCTCGATGGTGCAGGTGGAATAGATCAAACGGCCATTTGGCCTGACAAGTTTCGCAGCCGCATTTATCATGTCGTACTGCAACTGTGACAATTCTACGATATCCTGCGGCTGGCGTTTCCAACGGATGTCCGGCTTTTTTTGCAGCACACCCAAACCGGAGCAAGGCGCATCCAAAATGACAACATCGGCAGGGGCAGCGGGAAAGTGTTGCGCGTCGCCAGCCACCGTGTGAATGTGGTGAAATCCCAGTTTCACCGCATTTTTCTGCAAGAGACGAATACGCTTTATGTTGACGTCGCCGCTCACGATTTTGCAGGAATCCGAACTTAGCGCTGCAACGTGCGTAGATTTCCCGCCCGGAGCAGCGCACAAATCTAAAATGGTTTCGCCAGGCTGGGGATTGGTTAGTAGCCCAACCAGTCCTGCGCTTTCATCCTGAACGATCATCAATCCGTCGTTTAACAAGCCCTCTCGAACCTGCCCAGAAATCTCCACAATTCGAATAAAGCCCGGCACCAAAGATTTTTCGAATTGTACGGATTCGCTTTCCAACAGTTTGCAAAAATCAACAAACGAAAGTCGTAATGTATTGGGACGAACTGCGAGTCCGGGCGCTAAATTATTGGCCAAACAGAGCTTGTGCGTTTCTTCAAACCCAAACGCGCTGATCCAACGTTCGATTAGCCATATCGGGTGCGACGTGGTTACGGACAAGTACAAGACCGGCTCTTTTTCGGGATTCGGAAATGTTATCGAATCTGCATTTCGAATGTAGGAGCGCAAAATCCCATTCACCACGCCTTTCCAGCGAAACTGTTTCAAGGACGTGCACAAGCGGACACTCTCATTCACAGCGGCAAACTCGGGCACATGGAGGAATTCGATCTGATACAGTCCCATCCACAATAGCCAACGGACGGCTTCCGGCATATCCTTTTGTTTTCCGGAGAAGAGCTGGCGAACGATCCAGTCGAGATACAGTTTCCGGCGAATGACGCCGCGCACCAGCTCGTTGATAAACGCTCGATCTTTTTCGATCAATTGTTCGTTTTGCAGCGCATGAGATAGAACAATATCGGTAAAAGCACCCTCGCCTTCTATACGAGAAATGACCGTGTGAGCGATTTGACGGGGGGATTTTTTACGCGCATTGTTCATCTATGCCAGACGCTGACCTTTTTCCACATGATAACCGCGGATGAACTCACCAACGCTCATAACCTTTTTGCCTTCGGGTTTTAATTCGAGCAGCTCTACAATGCCGTTTCCTGTTTGTACTTCCAGCGGCCCATTTTTACCCAAATTGATGATGCTTCCGGGATCACCATCGCCATTTTTGCGAGTGACAATGCGGCTGCGCAAAATTTTGATGGTTCTATCTCCCAAGGTGGTATAACAGCCCGGATACGGCGACAATCCACGAATGAGATTATGCACCCGCTCCGCCGGCAAAGACCAATCAATTTTGCCAAGCTCCCTGGTCAGTTTGGGTGCTTTGGTGACCGTGCCGGATTGTTCGGAAGCCGACAAGGTGCCGTCCTCAAGCCCATCGAGGGTGCGAACGGCAAGCGCCGCACCTAACGCGGCGAGCTCGTCATGCAGCTCGCCGGCGGTGGTATTCTCCTCAACCGGAATGGCGGCTTGTAGCAGTACATTGCCGGTATCTACCGATTTTTCAATAAAAAAGGTGGTTACACCGGTTTCGGCTTCGCCGCTTATAAGCGCCCAATTGATCGGAGCCGCGCCACGATACTGTGGCAAAAGCGAAGCGTGCAAATTAACCGTTCCTTTTGGCGGCATGGTGAAAATGTCCTGCGGCAAAATTCGAAATCCGACCACAAAAAACAGGTCCGCATCCAGATCAAATAGCTGCCGTTTAAAGCCGGGATCGCTCAAGTCGTCCGGCTGCAAAATCGGTAGTTCTAAATGCTGCGCAGCAACTTTGACGGCCGAAGGCAACAATTTTCTGCCACGTCCCGAAGGTTTGTCCGGCACCGTCACCACTGCCTTTATTCGGTGACGGCTCTGATAAAGCGCGTTCAGCGATGGCACTGCAAACTCGGGTGTGCCCATAAAAACCAAGTTCATTTTTTACGTGCCGCCACATTACGTTCTTCGGCCGACATATTTTGCGATATCGAGGACTTTACAATATCGATTTTGGTATTATCGGCTACCTCTAAAATCACAACACGATTTTCCTTTTTCAAGCCTTTTACCGTGCCGTAAATACCGCCCGCCGTCACAACGCGATCGCCGGTTTGCAGCTCTTCGAGCATTTTTTGATGCTGTTTTTGTTTGCGCGCTTGAGGGCGAAAAATCAGTAGCCACATGATAAGGAAAATTAAAATGAGTGGCAAAAACATGGCGAACGGATTTCCCGTGCCTCCTTCGGCAGGCGCAGCCGCAAGAACGGTCAACAATGTGTGCATGGTATCCTCCATTTTACAAGGGGTTTTCTACAACCGACATATATTGATTTAAAAATTCTCTTTTAAAAACAGCAAACGTATCCTTTTTAATCGCATCACGCGCCTGTTCGACCAAGCGCAAATAAAAATAAAGATTGTGATAGCTCAATAATTTGAGTATAAGCAGCTCTTTCGCCAGGTACAAATGTCGTAAATATGCGCGGCTAAAGGTTGTGCACACCATACAAGAGCAATGCGGATCAAGCGGCTCGAACGACTCTTTATGGCGCTCATTTTTTATGTTGATAGGCCCGTTGGCCGTAAACGCCTGGCCATTGCGGCCGTTGCGCGTGGGCATAATGCAATCAAACATGTCAATGCCGCGCTCGATGCTTTCGAGAATGTCTTCTGGTTTGCCGACGCCCATCAAATAACGCGGTTTCCCCTGCGGCAACAATTCGGTGACAATCTCGGTCATATCGTACATGTCTTGTTTGGGCTCTCCCACAGACAATCCGCCAATGGCGTATCCGGGGAAATCCATATCGATTAACGCCTTTGCGCAATCCCGGCGCAAATCCTCATAGGTGCTGCCCTGCACAATGGCAAACAAGGCTTGTGAAAAGTTGTGCCTGGACGGATTTTCATTAAATGCAGTCAAACTCCGTTGCGCCCAGTCTATCGTGAGTTTTATGGATTTTCGCGCATAGTTGTACTCAGCCGGATACGAGACGCATTCGTCCAGCACCATCATTATATCGGAGCCGAGATCGCGTTGAATATCGACAACTTTTTCCGGCGAAAAAAAGTGTTTCGAGCCATCGAGATGCGAACGAAACTCAAAGCCATCCGGCGTAATTTTATTGAGCTCATTCAAACTAAATATTTGAAAGCCGCCGCTATCCGTCAAAATTGGCTTGTGCCAACTATTAAAGGTTTGCAGGCCACCGGCCTGGCGAACAACCTCCGAGCCCGGCCGCAAATACAAATGATAGGTATTGCCCAAAATAATTTGTGCACCCATCTCATTCAAATCCTGCGGCGAAATAGCTTTTACTGAACCTTGCGTGCCAACAGGCATAAATATTGGCGTTTGAATGTCGCCATGATCTGTTTTTAGCAAACCGACGCGCGCTTTGTTTTCGGAGCTTTTCTGTAGTATTTGAAAATTCATCAGTTCTATTGTACGGCCTGGCGCAACGCATCGTACGCTGTGGCTGCCGGGTGCACCTTTATTTTGTCAAATGTTCGTAATCCCTTGGCATTGCCCTGGGGTATGATAATGCGCTCAAAGCCCAGTTTTTCCGCTTCCGCCACGCGCTGCTCGATGTGCGATACGGAACGCAATTCGCCGCCGAGTCCAACTTCGCCCACAAACAGGGTGTTGGCATCAATTTCGCGATTGCGCACGCTGGAGGCGATGCTGGTAATCACGCCCAAATCCGCAGCCGGTTCGTCTATACGAATGCCGCCAACGGCGTTGAGAAAGACATCCATGGAGCTGACGTGATAGCCGAGGCGTTTTTCCAACACCGCGAGCAGAAGGATGAGCCGCTTGACATCCATACCGTTTGTGGTGCGTTGCGGATAACCGAATTTCGTTGTAGAAGCCAATGCCTGCACCTCGACCAAAATAGGGCGCGTGCCCTCCATACAACAAATGACCGTGGAGCCGCTGGTGCCGGTTTGGCGCTCGGATAAAAATACGGCCGAAGGATTCGGCACATCACGCAAGCCGCTTTGCAGCATTTCAAACACGCCGATTTCCCGCGTGGAACCAAACCGATTTTTTACGGCGCGCAAAATGCGATAAAAATGGTCGCGATCGCCTTCAAATAATAAAAGCGCATCCACCATGTGTTCCAGCACTTTGGGGCCAGCCAGGTATCCTTCTTTGGTAACATGTCCCACTAGAATAATAGGAACGGCTTTGGTTTTTGCCAGATGAATAAGCCGCAGTGCACATTCGCGCACTTGGCTGACGCTGCCCGGAGCACTTTCCAGCATTGAGGTGAACATGGTTTGGATGGAATCGATAACAATCAATCCGGGCTGCAATCTTTCAGCGGAATTTAAGGCGTTTTCGATTTCGGTTTCCGCTAAAATATACAGATATTCGGACAACACATTCAACCGGTCCGCGCGCATTTTTATTTGCTCGGCGGACTCTTCGCCTGTGATGTAGAGGATTTTTTGCGTTTCCGAACTCAACCGAGCCGCTTCTTGCAACAGCAGCGTGGATTTGCCGATGCCCGGGTCGCCGCCAACCAATACCACGGAACCGCGTACCAATCCACCGCCCAACACGCGATTGAACTCGCTGCTATGCGCGGCCATTCGCGGCCACTGTTCGGCTTGAATGCTTTCGAGCGATCGCGGTTCGGAAGGCGTTTTGGGTGTCATTACCGAATTGCGGGAGGTGGTTGAAGATTGGCGTTCCTCCACCAGGCTGTTCCAGGCGCCACAACTGGGGCATTTGCCCTGCCATTTCGGCGCTGCAGCCCCGCATTCTTGACAGACAAAATGTGTTTTTTGTTTGCTGGTTCGCGGCATGTCAAAAAGTATAAGGATTCACACAAAAAAAGCCGATCAGATTTGCGAGATATCCATCGGCTTGGCCTAAAAGATGGCATAACATATTAAAATATGGCTAAAAAAGCAAGACAATTCAACTTGCTGATTTTTCGCCGCTTGACAAAACAATGAAAAATCAGTAGATTACGTGGATTTTTATAAGGAATAGGACATGAAATACATTTTAGCACTTTTTATATGTGGACTGGTGCTGACATGCAGCAAACCCGAAGAGCAGGAACCTAAACCGGATATCGAACAATTTTTCCGGGTATATCAGGACTTTATAAGCATGAGCGCGCAGGACTCGTTGGGCATGCAAAACAAGGAAGATTTACTGGATTCAGCATTGGCGAAACACGACATGGAACCGCAAGAATTTGATGCCACGCTGAATTATTTGGAAACGCATCCTGAAGATTTTTTAAAGACATTTGAAACGTTTGACAGCACCATGCGAGAAAGAGCGGCTCCGCCCATGGATTAGGCGCCAGTCTCTTGATGAATGTGCGCATAAATATGTTTTGCCAATGCTTCGGAAATGCCGTTAACTCGCTGCAACTCTTCAACAGTCGCAGATTTCAAATTTTGCATCGACCCAAACGATTTAAGCAGCAACTGTTTGCGCTTTATTCCGATTCCCGGCACAACGTCCAACTCCGAGGTGAGCGACTGTTTTTTGCGCAACTGCCGATGAAAGGTTACGGCAAATCGATGCGATTCATCTCGAACGCGCTGCAGCAGTTTGAGCCCCGCAGAATCTCGCGGCACATTTTGCGCCTCGGGCTGGCCCGGCACAAATACTTCATCCAAACGCTTGGCCAAGGCGATGATGGGCTGCTCTTCCAATCCCACCTCTTTTAACGCTTTCAGAGCTGCGCTCAATTGCCCCTTTCCCCCATCGATCAAAATCAAATCTGGCAGCGGTTTATTCTCGCGCAACACGCGGGTGTAGCGGCGTTTGACGGCTTCGAACATCATGGCAAAATCATCCGGCGTTTCTTTGCTGCGAATTTTGAATCGGCGATACTCGTTTTTCGCAGCCCGGCCATTTATGAAACACACCATGGACGCCACGGGATGGGTACCTTGAATGTTAGAGATGTCAAACCCCTCAATGCGTCGCGGCGCATTCTCCAATTTTAGTGCATTTTGCAGCGCCTTGACCGATCCGGAAATGTACTCTTTGGCCGCCTGTTTTTTCAACAACAGCTCGTCGAGATGATGTTTGGCATTGCGTTCGCACATTTGCAGCAAGCGCGCTTTTTCCCCGCGTTGCGGGGCAGTTAGTTTCACCTTTGCGCCCGCTTGTTGCGATAACCACTCCTGGACTGCCGAATGATCTTCCCCCAAATGTCCAGGAATAAACACTTCGGTCGGAAACTCGGCGGTTTTTAGATAAAATTGTTGCAAAAACGCCTTGCTAATTTCCACCACATTCTCATCTTGCGTATTTTCCAGATAGAAAAAGTCCTTGGAAATCAACTTGCCGTGGCGCACCCGAAATACCACCGAACAGGCATCTTCACCATCGACAGCCGTGGCAATCACGTCGCGGTCGCTGAACGAACTATCCAAAACCTTTTGTCGTTCCGAAAACAGCTCAATCGACTTGAGCTGGTCCCGCAGTCGCGCCGCTTGCTCAAACTTTAAATCCGTTGCCAGCTCTTGCATGCGTTGGGTAATATTGTGTTCGATGCGTGTGGTGTTGCCCTTGATAAACTCGACGATATACCCAATGGTCTCGTTGTACTCTTCTTCCGAGACCAGTCCTTCACATGGCCCGTAACACCGTTTGATATGATAATTCAAACACACTTTGAACTTGCCTTCGTTGATAGTTTTGTCATTCAACGGCAAATTGCAGGAGCGAACGGGAAAGATTTTTTTTATGGTAGAAAGCAGCGCCTTCATGCTATAGACATCGGTGTAAGGGCCAAAATAGCGCGAGCCGTCTTGGACGATTTTTCGGGTTGGAAAAATTCTGGGATAGGGCTCGTTGGTGACGCGGATAAACGGAAAGCTTTTGTCATCTTTTAAATTGATGTTGTAACGCGGCCGATGCTCTTTGACCAAATTGGCCTCGAGAATCAACGCCTCCACCTCGGTGTCCGTGATGATGGTTTCAAAATCGTGAATTCGTGATACCAAATGTTGCGTTTTTGACTCGAATCGACGGCTGTCCTGAAAATAAGAGCGCACGCGGTTGCGCAACACCTTGGCTTTACCAATGTAAATAATTTCGCCGCGCCGATTTTTAAACAGGTAAACACCCGGTTTTTTGGACAAATTGTTCAGCTTGTCCTGCAATTGTAAAGATACAGCAGTCAAATTACACCTTGAACGTTTCCCAGTGCAATACCTCTCCCAGCGGGCGCCTGTCGCGGGGAATCATTTCTCCCACAGGATTTCCGATCGGAACAAGGGCAATGAGCTTGAGATGTTTTGGTGCGTCGAACAGCTCCCGAACAGACTCGGCATACGGCTTTTTATCGCCGGCCACCCAGCATGTGCCCAACCCCAGCGCCGTTGCTGCAATGAGCATATTTTCAACCGCAGCGCAGCCATCTTCCAGATAATACTTGGTGTCCTTGCAAAATACAACAATACAAGCTGGCGCTTTGGCTATAAAACCGCCATAATCGGCGAGCTCGCCAAGCTGCTGCAATTTTTTCTGGTCGGTTACAACCACAAACTCCCACGGCTGCTCATTACGAGCTGTTGGGGCATGCCGACCGGCATCCACCACCTGCTCCAGCAGATGCTTGGGTACAGGCTCTTGGGCATATTTTCTCAAACTGGTTCGGCGCGTCAAGGCTTCCAAGGCTTCCATTATATTCCCTCTACAAAAAAATGGCCGCTCGACTGGAACGGCCATTGGTGATGCGTAAGCTTTGTTTTAGTGCCGTTCATACGACTTTTTAATCAACTCTTCCAAACGCTGTTTGGGATTTTTGACAATCTCATCGTCCACCGTAAACTCGTCCCAGTTCAGCAGTTTTAGGCCGTACTCATAATCGGACAGCATTTCGTTGCACACCTGTTCCAAATTTTGACTTTTGGCTTTGGCCTTTTCTTTTAATTGCTGAATAGCCGATTCGGTAAACGTGATGACGATATTGTTGCGTACTAGAAAGCGTTTTTGAAATTTTTTAATGTAATAGTTGGTCATGATCTTGTCAAGTTCTCGGGCCGGATGGTCGACCATGTCTCGCGTAATTACGACGTGATCGAGATCCGTATCCGGCAGATACTTTTCAAATTTCATCAAAACGCGATCCACAACACTGGTCAAGCCGCGGGCACCGGTGCGTTCGACAAAAGCCATCTCGGC
This sequence comes from uncultured Cytophagia bacterium, assembly GCA_964414825.1. Taxonomy (GTDB): domain Bacteria; phylum Zhuqueibacterota; class Zhuqueibacteria; order Residuimicrobiales; family Krinioviventaceae; genus CAYPZM01. The sequence goes on from CAYPZM010000012.1 coordinate 18,865, forward strand.
AATGCGGTGGAGCGCATCGTCTTCGAATTCGATTTCAATACCATAACCGTGAAAATCGAACTTTTTGCCCAAAATGACCGAGCTGTTGGGATTTTTCAGAATTTGATACAATCCGTCAACATCCAATCCGTTTAGCGATACCACGACCGGCAAACGTCCGACAAACTCGCTTTCGTAACCAAACTTTATCAAATCCTCAGAGCGCACGCGTTTAAGTATGTCCTCATCGCTTACTTTTAGCACATCGGAATCCCGGTTGGTGAACCCCATGGGCTGCTGATTTAACCGCTTGCGGATGATATCCGACAAGTTGGAAAACGCACCGCTGGTGACAAACAAAATATTGCGCGTATTGATCTTTTTTCGCGAGACTTTGCCCGTGCGCTGCGCCTCCATGGCCGCTTCCATTTGCGCCGCCAGGTCGTGCGGCACTTTCATGTCGACTTCGCCCTCTTCCATCAACTTGAGCAAATTGCGCTGCACGCCACTGCGCGACACGTCCGGACCAACACCGCTTCCGGAGGATGCGATTTTATCGATTTCATCCAAATAAATGATGCCATATTCGGCCAGCTTGGTATCGCCATTGGCTTCGTGCACCAGATTGCGTACGAGATCATCCACATCGCCGCCAACATAGCCGGTTTCGGAAAACTTTGTGGCATCGCCTTTTACAAACGGTACGCCGATTTTTTTGGCAATGAGTTTGATGAGATAGGTTTTGCCGACACCGGTTGGGCCGATCATCAAAATATTACTTTTGATATTGCCAACCAGGGCCTCAAAGTCCTCCGTAGAAGTTTCCAGCTTCATGCGATTAAAATGGGTACAAATTTTTGTCGCCAGCACCTCAACCGCTTCATCCTGCCCAATGACATATTTTTGCAGATAAGCTTCCAGCTCGGTTGGTTTTAGCTCAAAATCTATTTTTGATACGTTCTTTTTGCCATCCGAAGGCTCGCCTGGATCTTTGCCAATACTGTCCGGTTCTTGCGGAATGACCACCTGATTGCCGTACTTTTCGCGCAAAAAATTGGACACGTCATTGCGCAGCTCATCCGGGGTGGGCGCTTTGCTATTTTCGGTTCTATTCATAATATCCTCAATTTTTAGGTACTACTCAATATGAGGTAATGCAACAATTATTCCACAAGAAAATCAAGCACATAGCGACGGATATGGGCCATTTGAGTATAATTTCAACACTATACATCGCGCTAACTGCCACTATGACATGTTGTCGGTGCAATATGGCAGCCATTTATAAAAACAATAACGAAAGATCAAATGTTGCAGCCGAGTGGGTGAGCGAGCCAACCGATACATAATCCACCCCGGTTTCAGCAATTTTACGTACGGTAGCAAGCGACACATTACCCGAGGCTTCAAGTGGAATACCGTTGGCCACGAGCCGCACACAGTCGGACATTTGCCGCGGGCTCATATTATCGAGCATAATTCTGTCGACCTCCAATTGCAAGGCCTCTTTTACTTGCGTCTCATTCCGCGCTTCCACTTCAATGGGACATTCAAAGCCATGTTTTTGCATAAAAGCACGGCATTGCTGCACCGCCGTAGAAATGCCGCCGGCACTTTTGATGTGATTCTCTTTGATGAGAAACATGTCATACAGCCCAAATCGATGATTTTGACCGCCACCGCATATCACCGCATATTTTTCCAGTTGCCGCCACCCGGGTGTGGTTTTTCGGGTGTCCAAAATTGTTGCGGATGTGCCTTTAATTTTTTCGACAAAGTGAAACGTCAACGTAGCAATTCCGGAAAGACGACCTAAAAAATTGAGTGCGGTACGCTCGGCCGTGAGGATGCTGTGAGCTAGGCCTTTTATATCACAAATGGGCTGGCCTTTTTGCACACGATCGCCATCCTGCTGTAAAGGTGAGCAGACGGTAGTTGAATCAACTTTAAGAAACACCTGTTCGGCAATTCCCAAACCGCAAATAACGCCATCCTGCTTGGCTAAAATTTGCGCGTGTGCAAGCCCTTCCCCCCTATCTAAAGCGTTGGTGGTAATGTCGCCGCGCTCGCCCAAATCTTCATCAAGCGCCCATTGGATCAACGGTAAAATCGTCTCGTTATCAAGCTGCACCATCAAGAATTTTTCTCAATTTCGGTATTGATTTCATCAATTTTCTGGTTAGCGGCACGGCCAATATTATCCGTTGCTCCGCGCTCTTGCACAACGAGTTGGTACATCTCTTTTGCTTTGTCCAAATTGCCCAGCTTGCGGTAGCCACTGCCCGCCTCATACAAAGCGGTTGCACCCCAGGGAAGCTTGGTTTGTTTGCATTGGTAACGGACTTTGAGAAACTCGATAATGGCTTGTTCGGTGAATCCGGCATCGGAATAGGCTTTGGCGATCCAGTATTGCACTTCGGCTTCGACGTCGGCGCTCACCAACGGACGCAATTGTTTGAGATGTGCAATGGCGCGCTCGTATTCTTTGAGGCCATAAAGAAACACACCAATGCGGATTTTGCGATCCATAATATCCGGATCGTTGGGATAGAGCTCGATGTACTCACGTTGAAGAGCAATGGCTTTATCACGCAAACCCAAATCGTCGTACGCATTGATTAGAATATCCAGCGCCTGGGCGCGCAAAGGTCCAACGTCCACATTTTCCAATACTTTGCTTCCGGCAAGAATGGCGTTTTCAATTTGGCGGTTCTCGTAATAAAAATCGGACAAATTCAAATAAGCCGTGGCAACAATTTCGGGATCGGTATATTTTTCAGGAATTTCCGTGAGCCGTTTTAGCGCATCATCGGTTTTGGTTTGAATGACGTACAAGCGCGCCAAGCCCAAATCGCCGCGCGCACCTTCGGGCACATCATCATATTTGTTACCCAATGTTTTAAACGATTTTTCCGCGCGATTAAAATCTTTACGATTAAGATAATACATGCCTTCTTCGTACAAAAATCGAGCTTCGGCGTTGCGATCTTTATACGTTTTGGTAAACTCTTTTTCCAAATTGGATGCCTGCCCTTGCCGGCCCAAACGATACTCGCTAATAATTTGATACTGAAACGCCTGTTTTTGCAGCTCGCCAGTCAATGTTTTCCGGATCGAAGAGTAGCTGTCCCGCGCTTTTTCGTATTCACCGCGATTAAAATAGAGGTCCGCCGCTTCAATTTGCGCCAACTGGCCCAAACTATCGTTTGGAAATGCCTGCGCCAACTCTTCAAAATAACCGAGCGCCATGTCTTGCTGGTTCATTTCATCGGCCAACTGCGCGATAAAAAACAAGGCCTCGGCGCGATGCGGGGTATTGCGCCCCACATCGAGATAGGCCTGATAGTTTTTAATGGCCTCGTGCGGCGTGTGCGTATGCCGGGTCAACTGCGCCCATAGCCATAGCGCCTCGTCATCGCTTTGTTGCTGATAAAACAATGCAATTTCTTTTGGAGCTTGGGCTTGTTCGCGTTTTTGCATGCGACGCAAAGCCTCGCCATGCTGACCTTGTTTGATCATTAGTGAAATCAATTTGACCTGGGCGCGCTCGGCCCAGTTGGAGTAATAATAAAAATCGACGATATCGGCATACAGACGCTGCGCATCAATATAATTTTGATTTTCTTCATAAATAGTCGCCAGCAGATAAATGCCATCGACGCGGCGCGCCACATCTCGCAAATTGTACAATCGATTTAAAAGCTGAATCGATGAATCCGCCCTCCCCTGGCGATGCAGGAGCAGGGACTGTTTGTACAGGGCTTCGGCTAGCAACTCTTCATCAGGCTGCTCGGCAAGCATGTCGGACAATAAATCACCTACGAATTGCAAATTGCTGTCCGATGTATCCGAGGCCATCATGTTATTCACAAGCTGCAATTGCAGGACGTGTTTTAAACTATCATTATCCACAGTGCCTGGAAAATTGGCCAATTGCGATTGGAGATATTGCGCGCGATTGTTTGTGGAAGACATGTTCTGCAGTTGGGTCTGAATATTCCAAAACTGAACCTGGGCGATTTTTTCAGGAGCTGAAAGCGAGCCGAGACGATTGGTCATCTCGTTCAACGCTTTTGCAAACGTTTGGGCATCCGACACATTATTCTTTTGCAGGGCTTGAAGGTGCAACGCATAGTAGCAAAATGCCATGTCAAAAGTGAGCTGATTTTTGTCGAGCCGTTCGTCCATATCGTTTCGATAAGCCTGCTGCAGATAATCCAGCGCCTTGGCATAATTGCGGAAATTATTCATCTCATATTGCGCCAGTTTGTACAGCGTCTCAACATTGGAAGCTGACATGGATTGCAGCATCAACTCGCTCCAGTTGGAATCGCCGCTATTCGGTGATTTGGGTGCTAGCAAATCGAGATAATTGACGCGGTGCTGACATTCGCCATACAAATCGCCGCCCGGATAATAGGTGAGGTAGCGCCGGTACTCTCCGGCGGCATTGCGCAAATCGCCTTCCTGCTCAAAGGCTTTGGCGATGTGATATTGCGCCTCATCCACAGCCGTGCTTTTGGGAGCGCCTGCCATAATGGCAGAATAGTTTTGCCGGGCACCGGCATAGTCATTCAGTCGCGTTTCTTGCAGTTCAGCAATTTCAAAAAAGATTTGATTGCGAAAATCCGACTTGGAGGTTTTATCCAAACGATCTTGAAGAAATTGCACAGCCTCCAGCACGCGATTATTATCTGCCAATAAGCGCGCATATTCAAGCGAAGCATAGTGATGCATTGCGTTGCTGATGGAGGTGTCCTGCAATACAATTTCAAACTGGCGCAACGCGTCTCGCGAATCGTTTAGCTTTATGTTCACCAGTCCCAGGCGATAAAAGTAAGCCGCCTCGTTAAAAAGCTGTTCAAAATCGATTTGCGTATACGTGGCTTTGGCATCAAGAAACTGGCCCATCAGATACAGATTGTCGCCCTGCACGAGTTGCAGCTCTGCTTTATCTTCCGGCGCAACTTTGGACAAAGCATCGGAAGTCACATTGTTAGACGCATCATAATTGCGTTGAGATTGCAGTGAACGCGCCAATCCACCGCCGCAGCAGCTACAACCGGACTGGCATACTTTCCATCCACAAGCTTGTGCAGCACACTGTCCGCTTGCGTATAACGGCCCAGTTTGCGGAGCAGTTCGGCTTTGAACGTGTAGGTTTGTGCGGCAAAATCGTCTTCCACGCGGTCGGCGAGAATGCGATTCAAATTTTCAATCGCCAACGAATAACGGGCGCGAGCCTGGTGAACCTGAGCGATGACATAATAGGCTTGGTTGCGCAACGGATGCGAGCGATCCTGCTCGAGTAAATAAAACGCCGCATCAAAGGCGCGCTGATAATCCTCAATCTTTAAAAACTGCTTGGCTGCGCCAATTTGCGCTTCGGGGACAAGCGGACTATTGGGATTGAGGACTTTGAGGCGATCGAACGCAATGGCGGCTTTTTTAGGCTCGTTGTTGCGCGCCAGCAAATTGGCATGCGCATATTGGGCGCGGTCCACCACATCGGATTGCGGATATTTGAACAAAATGGAAAGAAACGCCTGCGCCGCCTTGTGCAGGCTGTCGGCTTGCTCGTAATTTTCACCGGCGAATAAAAGCGCTTCGGGCGCGCGCGGACTGAGGGGATAATTCTCTGCCATCCGTTCAAATTGCAGGGCCGCTACATCGTGCAATCCTTTATTTGCGAGCTGTATGGCAAATCGATAATCCTGTTCTTCTTGCAACGTGGACTGCTGCGCCAAAGCGCCAGTTATTAGCAGTGCTGTCAGTGCAAAAATTAAAAAACAACGTCTAATCATATCACAGTATCTCCAATTTTGCATAGGGCATAACCAATCGTTTTTGCCCTACCATGTCAAAATTGACAACGAGTTTGGCGCCGCCACTACTCTGGTCAATCTTTAATATAGTACCGCGGCCAAATTTTGGGTGTCGCACGCGCGTGCCAATATTGAATTCCATATACTCCTGGGATTCATCCTCATATCTGGGCATGGCATCCGTAAACGACACCTGTTGTTGAGAACGAGTGGCACGCTGCAGTGACGGACTTGACTCGCTGTCCGTATATTGCAGATCAATTTCCTTTAGAAATCGAGATTTATAACTACGATTCTCGCCAAATCGTTTCCGATTTTTTGCCCACAACAGATACAATTTGTCCTTGGCGCGGGTGGCGCCGACGTAAAACAGTCGCCGCTCTTCTTCAAGGTCACGCGGATCTTCTATGCTGCGCGATAGCGGAAACAGGCCTTCTTCCAACCCGGTTAAAAAGACCACGGGAAATTCCAGGCCTTTTGCGGCGTGCAACGTCATCAAGGTAACAGCGTTGGCGCGGTCATCCCAATTGTCAATATCGGTAAGCAGCGATACTTGTTGCAGATAGTTATCCAGCGTCGCTTCCTCACCATTTTTAATTGTAAATTCGTAAATCGCTTGCTGCAATTCACGCACGTTTTCGGCGCGACTGCTGGCCTCGATCGTACCTTCATTCAACAATCCGCGTATAATGCCCAGTTCCTCAACCAGCGCCGTCGTCAGCTCGGACGGCGACACTTGATCGAGCAACTTTTGATATTTGTTATAGAGTTTGACAAATTCCAAAATTCGCTGTCGTGTGGCTTTTTGCAGGCCTTTGATCTCCTCCACTCTGGACAAGGAGTCAAAAAACGAGAGTTGATGTTCGCGCGCAAATGCATCAATTTTCGAAATGCTGGCATCGCCAATGCCGCGGGCCGGAACGTTGATGATGCGTTTAAAACTGATCGCATCCGCCGGATTGACTAAAATGCGCAAATACGCCAGCACATCTTTGATTTCTTTGCGCTCGTAAAATTTGATGCCGCCAACAATGATATACGGAATGCCCTCGGCGCGTAATCCCTCTTCTAACACACGCGACTGGGCATTAGTGCGATACAAAATCGCAAAATCGGCAAAGCGGCGCTCAGTCTTGCGGAACTCGCTGGTGATTTTATCGACAATGACGCGCGCCTCTTCATGGCCATCCCACACTTTGATGAGCGACACCAGCTCGCCATCTTTTTTGGCGGTCCATAACTTTTTCTCGTGACGCTCTCGGTTTTTCACCACAACAGAATGGGCGAGTCCCAAAATCGACGGTGTGGAACGATAATTTTGTTCCAGACGAAATTTGGCGCAGTTGGGATAATCTTTTTCAAACTCGAGAATGTTGCGCAGCTCGGCACCGCGCCAGCGGTAAATGGACTGATCGTCATCACCCACTACGCAGATATTTTTGTGCTTTTCCGCCAATTCGCGGACCACCATATATTGTGCGCGATTGGTGTCCTGATATTCATCCACCAAAATATATCGAAAACGATCCTGATAATACTCTTTTACTAATGGATACAACCGGAACAGTTCGAGCGGTTTGATCAACAAATCATCAAAATCCATGGCGTTTAATTGTCGGAGCTGGCGCTGATAGTGGTGATAAACGTTTGCAGTTACTTCGTCGGTTAAATCCTGGACATTGAGCGCAAACTCTTCGGGAGTAATTAACGAATTTTTAGCACGACTAATTTTATAGCCAATAAGTTTGGGCGGATACATTTGCGATGACAGGTTCAACTCTTTAGAGATATTTTTGATCAAGGTCTGTTGATCATTGCTGTCGTAAATGGTAAAGTTGTGCGAATAGCCGATGCGATCGGCTTCGCGCCGCAACAGTCGGGCAAACAGCGAATGAAACGTGCCCACCCACATATTTGCAACGGATTCAGGAATCAGTTGATGCACGCGCTCGCGCATTTCACCGGCGGCCTTGTTGGTAAAAGTAAGGGCAATGACATCTCGCGGTAACGCTTTGTTGGAGGCAACGAGATGAGCAATGCGATAGGTTAGCACGCGTGTTTTTCCGCTACCGGCCCCGGCCAGAATGAGGGTCGGGCCGCCCAGGTGCTCCACGGCTGCACGTTGCGGCTCGTTCAGGTCGGTTAACAGCCAATTCAACGTTGTGTGTTCACTCGTTTTCTGCATTTGAAGCTTTCTGTTGTTTTTCTCGTTCCACTTGCCGACGAATTTCATCAAAACGGCGTTTGGCCTGCAAGTGTTGATCGTAATTGCGACTAAAGGAATGTGTGCCGTCTCCTGTGGCCACAAAATAGAGGTAATCGGTGTCAGCCGGATACACAGCGGCTTGGAGGGCGCGAATTCCCGGATTGCTGATAGGGCCCGGTGGCAATCCTGCATTCAAATAGGTGTTGTAAGGCGATTCGATTTTCAGATCACGTCGCAGCAGTCGCCGTGGGCCGTCCGGGATGATATATTGTATGGTAGGATCGGCCTGCAGCCGCATGCCAATTTCGAGCCGGTTGTGATAGACCGAGGAAATCAGCGGCATTTCTTCGTCTACCATGGCCTCGCCTTCAATGATGGAAGCAAGCGTCAAGACCTCATTCAAGGTCATATTTTTGGCTCTGATGTCGCGAATCAACGTGTCGGGTACGATTTTGAAAAAATGATTCACAAATGTCGCAATCACCTGCTGAGCACGGATGCCATAAGTGAATTGATAGGTTTCGGGATACAGATAACCTTCTAATGACGGCGCGGCAACGTTAAACTGTTTTATAAATGCTGAATCCTCCACCAGAGCCATAAATTGGGTGGAATCGATATCGAGCTGGGTTTCGACAATGTCAGCGTAACGGCGCGAATCATACCCTTCGGGCAACGTGACTTTGATATACGATTGCGGCCCTTTGATTAACGCTTCGAGCGCGTCGTAATTGGACATGCCCTGTTTTAGAGTGAATTTTCCCACGCGAAGGCTTTGCGTTTTGTCAAATAGCTCGGCAGTAAACTTGAGTTGATCCACACTGCGTACCACGCCTTTATTGTGCAAATCCTGAGCTACACCACCAAACGAAGCACCCCATTTGACAAAGATATCCACTTCTTTGGCGTCACTTTTTGGTGAGAACGGATAATAAATCACATAAACAAATCCGATTCCGGCAAAAACAAAAAGTGTCAAAATCGTTATCAGAACAATAAAGAGTATTTTTTTTGCTCGTTTCAACCTTTACCTCAATAGAATGACATAAACATCATACAGGCTGTGCGTCCAAACGGCAATGCCCAGCCCGCGAAATTCGTACAACAGACAAAACAGTAAACCCATGCAAAATCGATACAGCGTCTCATATTCAAATAAAGAGAATGAGTTGATATTGTGTAGCCAGGCAAACACTAGAGATGACAACAAAGCCGCAAACAGCTTGAATTCCACGTGAATGGTCAGGGCTCGTTTTTTTTCGGATTTTCGCTTGAACATCTCGCGCCCGTGGGTGATCACCGTCAGTCCGTATGCCAGCAATCCATAACCGATTGCTCGGAAAATCAGCTCCTCGTAGACGCCGGCGCCCAGAGCTACAGTGAGCTCTATTTGCGTGGTTTCCGAAATCCACAAATTTACCAAAACCAGCGATGTGAAAAACGACGCAATAAACGCAAACAACCAGGCATAAATGCCGCTTTCAAAAATGGACAGCAATATGAATTTAAAATTAATGTCCAGTTTTTCGCGTACCATGGAAACAAATGCCAGGCCGATGAGCACCAGGATTAGCAGCCCAAAAGCAAACGTTCCGTGCGCGCCCAGGGTTTCGATAAAAAATTTGATCCAGACATCGGCTGCATTGCGCGCATAGGCGCCGCGATCGTGCTTTAGAAAAATAATCAGCGTTTCATAAATCAACAACACAGGCATGCTCAACAAAACACCATAAAATGGCGTTTTGGTTGTGGCAAAATATCCCGATTGTTTCTCTGCCTGCTCCAGTTACTTTTGCCTCCGGCTTTGCGGTTCAGCTTTTATTACGCTTTTGCCAGGCGCGCAGCTCGTCCACCGAAAACGTGTTGATGACATCGTCTGCAGTTGCCCAACCGCGCCGCGCCGTTCCCACGCCCAGCGCCATCATGTGCAAGTGGCGTTCGTGATGTGTGTCCGTGTTGATGGAAATTTTAACGCCGTTTTCTACCGCTTTTTTAACGTTGATATCAGACAAATCCAGGCGATCCCAAAACGAATTCACCTCCAGGGCAGTGCCGGTCTCGGCAGCAACTTGAATTACACGTTCGATATCCAGCTCAAATCCTTCGCGGCGCGAAATCAAGCGGCCGGTAGGATGACCGATCACATCCACAAACGGATTTTTCATGGCCGCGACGGTGCGCGATGTCGGATCGGTCTTGAAAGCGCTGTGGATAGAGGCGACAACAAAATCGAGCTGTTTTAAAATATCATTCGAATAATCCAGAGAACCATCGGGCAAAATATCCACTTCGGTGCCGGCCAGGATAGTAAAATCGTCCAACGTTTCATTCAGCTCGTGGATTTGCTGAATTTGCGCCAGCAACCGTTCTTCGCTCAAACCATTCGCGTAAATCGCAGCTTTGGAATGATTGCACACGGCCATATGCGTATAACCGCACAAACGAACGTATTTGACCAACTCTTCCAGAGTGTGCTGACCGTCGCTGGCCGTGGTGTGCATGTGCAGGTCGGTGCGAATATCGTCTAGCGTGACCAGCGTTGGCAGTTTGTTCTGCAGCGCTGCTTCAACTTCGCCGCGATCTTCGCGCAATTCCGGTTCTACCCAGGCCATTTCCAGTGTGGAATACATATCGAACTCGTTTTCGCCGCCCACTTTGGTGCCACCTTGGTAAACGCCGTATTCGTTGATTTTATAACCTTGCTTTTTGGCGATCTCGCGCAACCGCACGTTATGCGCTTGCGAGCCGGTAAAGTATTGCTGCGCCGCGCCGTAACTCTCCGTGGGAACGACGCGCAAATCGACCTGAAACCGATCCTCCAGCAATACCGATCCTTTTGTAGTTCCTGCGCCCAGAATTTGCGTCACCTTGGGCATAGCTGTAAACATCCGGATCAGCTCTTGGCCGTAATCCGATTCGGCCAAAATATCAATATCGTGCACAGTTTGTTTAAAACGCCGCACCGATCCGGCAGGAGAAATACGCTTCAACTTGTCTCCGGCAGCGCGTTCAAGATAATCAATCACCTCGGCCACAATTTCAACGGCAATGCCGATAGAAATTTCTTTGGATGCCGTTTCGATGAGCGCCAGTCCTTTGAGAATATTTTCAACCTTTTTGGGACCCATACCTGCCAAAGTGGACAAGCTGCCGTCTTTGGCAACGCGACGCAAATCCTCCAACGTTTGCACGCCCAGCTCTGTGTAGGCCAAGGCCGCGGTTTTGGGGCCAAGACTTTGGATTTCCAAAAGGAGAAACAGGTCTTGAGGAACGGAGGTTAAAAGCTCGTCAAACTGGCGAATGCGGCCGCTGCTTAAAAACTGGTCGAGTTTTTCTTCCAGCGCTTTGCCAACGCCGGGGATGGTTCCGAGTCGTCCCTCTTGCCAAACGGTTTCAATATCTTCACTCAAATCATCGATGGCGCGAGCCGCCCGGCGGTAGGCATTGATCTTAAAGGGCATTTCGCCCTTGAATTCGAGGACATCCGCATACTTTTCGAGTATGTCAACAACATTTTTGTTTTTCATACCTTCTCCAATAGCCGAGCAATATAGTATTCTGCTGTTGAAAAATCAACATGAAATTGGGAGGGGATATTTCAACCGGGACGGATGTCCCGGTTCATTGCCCGTTCGAGATAAAAATCCCGAACGATCGGTAAATTCGCCTATATGTTAAACGATCGTCCGGCATATCCATGCCGGACGCGCAATGAGGTCGGACATTGGTCCGACTGGAATGAGTGTATCAATCCACTGCCGGTTGGAATGAATATATCGGACGATCGGCCAGATTCTAATCTTGCGCTTTTAAAAACGAAACGAGATACTCCAGCCCTTCGAGATAGCTATTTAACCCCTTGCCTGAGATTTGCGTCAAGCACACGTTTTTGGTCACCGAGTGTTGCCGAAACGGCTCGCGTTTGTGGATATCGGACAGATGCACTTCAACTGCGGGCAGTTGAATTCCAGCAATGGCATCGCGCAGCGCATAACTGTAATGCGTTAACGCGCCCGGATTGATGACCAGACCCTGCGTTGTGCGCCGATGCTCATGCAAAAAATCGATCAATTCCCCTTCATGATTGGACTGAAACGCAATTATAGTCACGCCCAACTCTATTGCGCGTTTTTTAATTGCGGCATTGACATCAGCCAAAGTAGTGGATCCGTAAATTTCCGGCTCGCGTTCGCCCAGCAGATTTAAATTTGGGCCGTGAACGATCAGGATGGTAAACATGCTTTCCCCATTTTGCATTTATACCCAAGTGCGTGACTGCGCGACCATAAAATCAATAGCTTGTTCAATCTGAGAGCCGCTAACCTCGCGCGTCAATATTGCGCTACCGATAGTTTCCAATAACACCCACAACTGTCCTTTTGACGAGCGCTTTTTATCTTGTTGCATAGCGGCAATGAGCGTTTCGTACTCGACTCCTACCGTCGCTTCATCCAGATGTTCGGCGACGTCGTCCTCGGCGTGCC
>CAYPZM010000013.1:0-30036 GCA_964414825.1 uncultured Cytophagia bacterium
TATATCGGGATGTTGTTGTTTGCTTGTGCGATCCCTGCTTTTGCGCAGGAGAGTTCGGTCGTATCCGCCATGCTTGAAGAGGCAGCCGGCGATATTGCAGTGCTCGATGACATCATTAACGAGCACGAATCCTTGCTGCAAAAATATCCCGATGGCGAGTTTGCGCCAACCCTGATGTTTCAACTGGCCGAGCTCTATTATGAGCGTAGCCAGTTGGTGTTTCAGCAAAAAATGGCGCAGTATGAACTCGAGCTCGATTCGCTTGCGGGGGACGATCCGCAACCTGATCTGCCGCAACTCTACATGCCGAAAACCATTTTTTATTGCAAAAAGCTGCTGCAAAATTATCCCGACTTGCCCTATCGCGACAAGGTGATGTACAAGCTTGCCGTAACCTATATGGACACGGGTGAGCCCGAGGAATCAAAACTCTATTTTGAACAGATCACGCAAGAGTTCCCCAATTCTCCCATTGCACTGGAAGCGCATTTTCGCATCGGCGAAGTATTTTTTGACCGTCGTAAATTCAAAGAGGCCATCACGCATTACGAACTGTTGCTAAACCATTGGGACAATCCTTATTTTGATATGTCGTTGTACAAACTCGGCTGGTCTTATTACAATTTGCAGCAGTATAGCGATGCCATCGGCACGTTTTTGGCGCTCATCGAAGACATTAACCTGGTGGAGCGGCTCGACTCGCAAGACCTCAGCCTCAGCAAAATGGATCTGCGCAGCGAATCCATTCATTACATTGCCAGTTCGTTTACCGAATATGGCGGTCCAAAGCTGGCGAGCGAGTTTTTGCAGCCACTTGAAGAAAAAAAGTATACTGCTGCTATTCTTGGCAAAATGGCCGAGCTGTATGAAAATCGCACCTTTTACCAAGAGGCCATAAATACCTATCGCGTGTTGTTAGAATTTTATCCGTTTGCCGCCGAGGCTCCGAAATATTTCCAGAATATTGTCGCAAATTATGAACAGGCCAATGACATAGAGGCTGCAAATAAAGTTCGCGAAGAAATCATAAAAAGGTTCGGCCCCCAAAGCGCGTGGGCATCGCATCACCAAAAAGGCGAATTGTACGAGGCCGGACTGGCAGTGACGCGCGACAATCTTTACTATCTCGGCACATTTTATCAGTCGCAAGCTCAAGCCAGCGATTCTTTGGAATTGTACCAGCCGGCTATTGAAAAGTATCGTGAGTATATCAGCACATTTCCCAAGCAGGACAATACCAGCGAGGTCCATTATTTCCTGGCCGAATGTTATTATGATATCGCCGAATTTCGAGACGCGGCTCAAGCCTACCACGAGGTATCTGCTATTTACCCGGATTCGGAGTATCGCGAAAAAGCCGCGTTCAATCGCATTTTTAGTTACGAGCAGTTGCGCAAGGTTCTCGATATTCCGGCGGCAGATACGTTATACCTGGCGCCGTTTCTCGCGACAAGCGACACGCTGGAGCTGGTGTTTTCAGATTCCACGGATGCGCTGATGCTCATCTCCTGCAATGATTTTGTCAACGGCTTTCCGAATAGTACCTGGCTCGATCAAGTTTATATGAAGTATGGCGAAGTACTAAACGAGCTGCAGGTCTATCTTGCGGCCGTGGATGTCTATTCTCAAGTTCTCGAGATCGAATCCAGCTCCTATCGCGCGGCCGCCGGTTTAAATGCAGGACAGTGTTATTACGATGGCGGCTATTTTAAACAAGCGCGAGAGTGGTTCGCCAGGATTTCCGAAACCTTTGCCGATTCATCCACAGCGCAACGAGCGCGACGTATGCAGGCATCGTCGCAGTTTAAAATCGCCGAGCAATTGAGTGCCGAAAATAATTTCGCGGATGCAGCATCGGTGCTGCTTTCCATTGCCAGCGCGCCGGTGGATTCTTCGTTTCAGGAACGCGCGCTGTTTGAAGCGGCAACGCAATATCAAAAAAGCGACAGTTTGTGGGATGCGGTGCGCACGTTTGAGCGCTTGCCGCGGCAGCATCCGAAATCCGAATTGGCGGACAAGGCATTGTATCAGGCCGCTTTGTTGCGTGAGCAACTCGGCGATTGGGTGTTGGCGGCCGCGGATTATATGCAGCTTGTCAACGATTATCCCGGCTCGCCACTGCGCCAACAAGCGCTGCGTAATGCCGCTTTGAATTATGAGAACGCACAGGAATGGCTCTCGGCCAAGCACGCGTACGACCGGTTTGTATCGACATTTCCGAAGCAGTACGACGAGGTTTTGGAATGCACATTCAAAGCCGGCGAAATGGCCCGCAAAGCAGGTCAGCCCCGGGACGCACAATCCTATTTCGAATCCACTGTTGCGAGATATGTGCAATTTCAGCAAGACGGACAGGCGGTGGATAACTATTTTGTCGCCCAAGCTCAGTTTATGCTTGGCGAATTGTTGTTCGACGAGTACGAATCGATCGATCTCGTGCCGCCGCTGGAGCAAAATTTAAAACGCAAAATCGACAGCTTTGCCCATGTGGTCAAAGCTTATTCCGAGTCGATCAAATATCAAATCGCCGATTGGACTACGGCGTCCACGCATCGTATTGGCATGTGTTATGAAGAATTTGTGCGCGCTTTTTTGGAATCGCCCGTGCCCGAAGGTTTGGATGAGGAAAAGAAATCGGTTTATCGCCAAACGTTAAGCGAGCGCGCCCGGCCATATAAAGAAAAGGCGTTGGAAACGTATGAAAAAAATATCCAACTTGCGCAGCAAAACAGTATTGAAAATAGCTGGGTGTTGGCAAGCCGCGAGCGCGCGCAAGCCTTGCGCGACGAGTTGCAGCTCGGCCAGGTCCCGGAAGTGAGTTCAACACAAGGGTCGTAATATGAAATTTGTCTTTATTTTAATGTTTTGTTCCAGTATCGCTTTGGCTCAAACCGAAACAGATACGACAGCAACCCAAACATCCGCACCCGTGTCCGACAATGGCGACATAGAGCCGGAAAATGTCAAATTGTTTATCGACAAAATTGAAGTCGAGGGCCGCCTGGAAAAACCGCAAGCCGTATTTATTTTGCCCGGGCAAACGCCGACTATTGACGACATTCAAATTGAACGCTCGTTTATGAAAGAGATTTTTCGTCCCGTAGAAAAACGCACGACATTTGAGACCAAATACAAGCCGGAAAAATCCGAAAGCCGTAAAGACGTTATAGAATGGTGAATTGACTGAAACGATTGATTGTAGAGTTTACGACGAAAACCGAGGAGGACGATTGGAAAGTATAATTCGTTTTTTCACCCAGGGCGGGCCGGTGATGTTTATCATCCTGTTTGCGCTGATTTTGGGCATTGTGGTGATTATCGAACGGCTGATTTACATCCGCTTCAAAAACCGCATCGACAGCGATACGTTTGTGAATCAAATTGCACAGTTGCTCAAAACCGGAAATGTCAACCAGGCCATCGAGTATTGCAACCGCTCGGATGCGGCCTTGCCCAACATCACCAAAGCCGGGTTGATGGAGATGAACCGCTCGGACAAGGACATCCAAAACGCCATGGAAATTGCCGCCATGGTGGAAATCCCCAAGCTGGAAAAGCGCACGCATTATTTGTCCATGATCGCCAACGTGGCGACACTGCTGGGGCTGCTGGGCACCATTCTCGGGCTGATCAACTCGTTTGCCGCCGTGGCGCACGCCGATGCCGCGGACAAGGCGACGCTGCTGACCGCCGGGATTTCCATTGCCATGAACACCACAGCGTTTGGTATCATTACCGCGATTCCGTGCCTCATCGGCTATACGTATCTGGTTGAAAAAACCAACGAGCTGATTGACGAAATTAACGAGAATGTGGCGCGGCTCTTTCGCTTTATGACCGGTTCGAGGAGCGCATGAATCTCAAGCAATCGGTACAACGACGGTTGCGGGGCCATGCCGGCGAAACGGACGTTAATTTGACGGCGGTGATGAATATTTTTCTCATCCTGATTCCGTTTTTGCTGCTGACGGCGACTTTTGTGCGCATTGCCGTGCTGGAGCTCTCCTTGCCCAGTTTTGACCGGCCGCGGCAAGCGCTGAGCACGCAAACCGAAAGCGCGGTGCTGAATATTTTGCTGATACGTGATGATGGATTTCAGCTCAAAAGTCCGGAAATGACCTTTGCCGCGCTGCCCAAAACCGATCAAAATTACAACTGGCAACAGTTAAGCGAACAGCTCGAACGTGTCAAACTCAAATATCCTGAATCCGAGGACATTATTATTTCGCCGGAAAATTCCATTTTATACGAAACCATTATTAGCGTGATGGATCGCTGTCGCGATGCCGGATTTCCCAACATTTCGATATCAGGACAGTTATGAAAATCGAAGAACAGGAAAGTATCATCAAAGTGGCGAGCGGCCACAAACGCAGCCAGCGCGGCACGTTTACGCTGCGGCTAACGTCGATGATCGACATGTTTACCATTTTGCTGGTTTTTCTATTAAAAAGCTACAGTGCTGACGGCCAAATTATGACCGTGGCCCAGGACCTGCGATTGCCCGAATCGACGTCGCAACAACAGCCGGCGGTCATGTCAGTGGTTGCTGTCACTCGTGACTGGATTCTCCTCGACGGTCGCCCGGTAGTACGACGAGAGGAGGCGCTGAGCCAGGAATCGCTGCTGATTTCGGCACTGGAAGACGAATTGCTGCGGCTGCGCGCCATCTCCGAGGGCATTGGCAATTTGGCCAATATGCAGGGATTTCGTGGTAATATTGCCATTCAAGGCGACCGTGAAATCACGTTCGATCTGCTCAAACGCATCATGTTGACCTGCGGCCAGGTGGGTTACAACAATATGCATTTGGCGGTGCTGGAAAAAGACTAAAGCTCGTAATGCAGCGACGATTTGCGTCGCTGCCCAAATAGCAAAGTATAATATCATTTTTGTAAGGTTTCTTTCGACCTTTGACCTTTGACCTTTGACTTTAAATCGTGCCCAAAACCAACCAACACATATTACACATCCAAATCAAAGACCAGCGCGGCACCTTTCAGCGCAAGCTGTTTGGTAAAGACCAACTGACGCTGGGTCGCAGTCCGGAAAACGACATCGTCGTATTTGACGCGGCGTATCCGAAACGGCAAACGCTGTTGCAGTGCAATAAAGGGTCATGCTCGCTGTACATTCATCCGAAAATGCGCGGCGGAATAAAGTACAAAGACTCGTCGCTGTCGTTTCAAGATTTGATGATTCAGGACATTTTACCCAAGCAAGGCGATTTTTATGTGCTAACATTCTCGCCTGGCCGCCAGGGCATTGTCCACATCGACGACACCCAAGTGGCGTTCAAACTCGACGGCGCTTCACCGGTGGATTCGTCTTTACCATCCTACACCTGGAAAACCGCGGTTCGCAAAACATTGACCAGTGACATGGTCTTTAAAGTTCTGTTGGTGCTGTTTATCGGTTTGGAAGTGTTTTGGGCCATGCATGTGCGTAATATCGAGTTGCCGCCGCAAGAGCCACCGGAGGTTGAGCAAGTGCCGGACCGCTTTGCACGCTTTATGTTACAAGCGCCGGCCGTGGAACCGGAAATCACCAGCGCCGCAGGTAGTGGTGGTATGGAGGGTGCAAGCGATCAGCAGGAAGAGACGCAGGAATCAGGCGAGAGCTCTGGATCGGGAGGTTCTGGTGATGCGGATAAACCAGTGACGTCCACAGGGTTGCTCGGCCTCATTGGTGGAACCGGTGAAGGCAGCGCCAGTTCTTCGGTTGATTATTTATTGGACCAGGGATTGGTAAAAGAATTGGACGATTTGGTGGGCCGCTCCACGAATTTGCAAAACCGAAATGCGGGCGGAAGCGGCAACGGCTCCGGAAGTGGTGACGACCTCGACGCACTTTTGGCGCAGGGCCTGGGCGGTGTGGACGATTTGATAAGCAATGATAGCGGTGTCGAGCGCGTAGAACTGGAGAAAAAAGGCAGCGTTAATATTCAAGCGCCGCAAACCGTGAGCGGCTCGCAAGAGGCAAGGGGACAACGATCCGCCGAATCGGTTATGTCGATCATCAACTCCCAGCGCGGACGCGTGATGTACACGTACAATAAACATCTGCGGCAAGACCCGGCATTGCGCGGCAAAGTCAGCCTGGATGTAACGATTGATGCCGGCGGCCGCGTGAGCAATGTTCAGACCGTCGAATCCACGATTCAAAACCAAAACTTTATTCGTGATCTCATCAACATTTTGCGCGGGTTGCGTTTCTCAGCGATTTCGGAAGGAACGGTTACGGTGAATGTGCCGTTTGTGTTCAATCGTGTGAATTAGTGCGTTAGCGCCTGAATCCCTCCGCTTCGATCCCCAAACTTTTCAACTTTGCTTGTAAAAACTGCCGTTTCATTTTTAACAGTCGCGCCGCCTGGCTCACGTTGCCAACAGTTTGTTCCAGCGCCTTTTCGATTAAATTTCGTTCAAATCGTTGCACCATTTCCTCTTTCATATCAGTAAACGAATGCGATCCCAATTCCAGCGCACCCGAAATAGTCTGATTGGCCTCCGAAGGCTCGAGATCAATCGGCAAATCCTCAGGAGTCAGGATATCTTGGTCCGCCAGGACCACGGCTTGCTCCAGTACGTGGATGAGCTCGCGCACATTTCCCGGCCAATCGTGTTGAACCAACACCCGCATCGCCTCGCGGCTGATTTGCTTGATCGGTTTTTGATGCCGTTCGGCAAACAAGGCCAAATAATGCTGCGCCAGCAGCGGAATATCTTCCCGGCGCTCGCTTAGCTGCGGCAGTTTGATCTCAATCACCTTGAGGCGAAAATACAAATCCTGGCGAAACGTGCCCTGTTTGATCTCCTCTTCCAAATCCTTGTTGGTTGCGCTAATCAACCGAACGTCGGCAAAAAACACATCCTTGCCACCCAACCGGGTAAATGATTTATCTTCAAGCACACGTAAAATTTTTGCCTGCGTTTCGAGACTCATATCGGCAATTTCGTCGAGGAACAGCGTGCCGCCATGTGCCAGCTCAAACTTGCCCTGGCGTTGCGTGGTGGCACCGGTAAACGCTCCTTTTTCGTGGCCGAACAACTCGCTTTCTACCAAATCTTTGGGAATTGCAGCGCAATTCATGGTCACATATGGCCCGGAAAAGCGCGAGCTTTGCGCATGAATCGTACGAGCCACCAGCTCTTTGCCGGTGCCGCTTTTGCCGGTGATGAGAACGGTCACATCCGTGGGTGCGACTTTTTCGACCAGCCGGTGTACCTGCTGCATAACCTGGCTGTCACCGATAATATCCAACGCCTGTTTCTCGGCAATCTGCTGCCGAAGCTGCTCGTTTTCGCGCAGCAAAAATGCGCGTTCCAGTGCTTTGTGAACTGTGAGACGCAACTCGTCAATATCGTAAGGTTTACTGAGATAATCATACGCGCCGGCTTTCATGGCTTCCACGGCAATTTTTTCCGAACCAAACGCGGTAATGACAATCACTTGCGGTTTATTATTCGACGAAACGTCGAGTGACCTTAGCAATTCCAATCCGTTTTTTTTGGGCATATTGATGTCACACAGCACCACATCCGGCATGGTCTCCTTTATCAAATTCAAAGCTGCAAGACCATCTTGGGCTTCGAGAATATGTATCGAAATCGATTTAAGAGCTTTGCGCATCCCGTAGCGCGCGGCAGATTCATCATCCACAATCAGGATTTTTGCTTCCGAAAACATCAACGTTCCTTCTTTATTTCGAGTTCGGGATTTTGCGGGATAAATACGCTAAACGTACTACCGGATTTGCCGCTTTCAATTTGAATATGACCGCCAAGTTCATTCACATTTCGTTTAACAATGGCCAAGCCCAAACCCGTGCCCACAGTTTTAGAGGTATAAAAAGGCTCAAACATTTGTCGGCGCACCTCTGCAGGAATGCCGGGTCCGTCATCGGACACAGTGAGCAGAACGGCTTTGCTTTTAGGCTTGCCTCTCAAGATCAAACGCCGCGCCGAATAATTGGGGAGTTCGGCATTCATGACCTGAACACTGACCTGCCCCCCATTTTCAAGCGCCTGGATCGCATTGAGCACCAAATTAAACACAATTTCGCGAACGGTTTGTTCTTTGGCAAATAGTGGATTTGGCTCAAAGACCTCCAAGGTCAATTCGACACTATGTTTGCTGGCTTGATGTTTCAGCAACGCCAAAACATCGCGGGCAACTTGATCCACCTTTACTTTCTCTGTGGCCGCAATTGCCGGACGCGCAAAGCTGAGCAACTGCTGCAAAATGGCATTAAGGCGGTCGATTTCATCCACCACCACGCGCAAGTCCTCTTTGTCCTCGCCACTCGATTTTTCATACAACACCTGCACAATGGTTTTTATGGAGGAAAGCGGATTTTTGATCTCGTGCGACATGGTCGTAGCCAGTTGCCCCAGCGAATTGAGTTTTTCTGCCTGATAAATGCGACCGATCAACTCTACCTGCTCTTGTACCAGGCGCGCATTTTCAATGGCCAGGCCAATTTGATTGGCAAACGTTTGCAACACATCAAACTCGTCATCGGTAAACTCGTTACCGCTCTCTTTCTCAGACAAACAAATGAGGCCCTGCAATTTGTCCTGAAAGTAAACCGGAATTGCAACAGCAAATTGATTGCGTTCGAGTGCATTGACAACCCGGTAATCGCGTTGTTGGCGGTTTAAACGAAAATCGCGCGTGGCTTGCAGGGATTGCACCAGCATCGACATGTCAAAAAACCCGGTATTTCCGGCCATTTTTACAATGTTGATGTGATCTTTTTCGATGCGCAAAATGACGATCGTACACTCGGTTACTTTGAGTGTGGAAATGAGGGCTTGTCGGATGGTTTGCAGCAGCTCTTCAAGATCAACAATGCCGCTAATCGAATCCGAAAGCTCACGCAGAAACTGCTGGTAGTAATAGCGATCTCGGAAAAATAATTTATCCAAACGCGTTTGAAACGCCGTTCGAAACGGTTGAAAAACAAACACCAGCGCCACCAGCAGCAAGCCTTCAATGATTTCGGCATTGACTTCGGGGAATTGTTTCAGATAATCACCAAATCTGCGAATGCCCAGCAAATAAATCGCCATTAACAACCCATAAATGATAGAGTAGGCCAGACTGGGTTTTATGACCAAGCGGTAAAAATTATAACGATACACATAATAGAGCAAAACGCCCATGGGAATAGCCGGAGATAACAGCATAAGCAAATCGAGATATGGGCCGATGTAAGACAATCGGTAAAACGAAAAAACATACACCACAATAACGCCAAAACCAATGGCAGCCAAAACATAGCTGATATCGCGATAAAAACGGCGGTCTGCATCAAATTGCAGGGTATTGATCAACTTTTCCGAAAACGTGATCGAGGCAATGATACAGAGTATCATCCACAATAAAAACGGTGTGCTCACGGCGCGAGTTTGTCCGGGCGTTAATATTTGTTGATGTAAAAGATGCGGTAGATTCAACACCACAAATATCAAAACCGGCACATACAGAAGCAAACCCAGCACGATTTGCCGTTTGGCAAGAGGCTTTTTAAGATTGCGCGCTAAAACCAGACTGGTTAACTGGATATGCAGAAGCGACGACGGTGTAATGGCCAGACCCAAATAGGCGAGATTGATAAATAGTTTGATTTCAAACTGCGCCACAGCGCCAAAGAGGAGATCAATCAAAATAGCAACAAAATGACCGCCAAACCAAAAGATGAACGAGACAAACAGGACGCCAAACGCAACATCAACTGCGCGTTTTGGCGTCCGTTGCATGGATAAACTAAATAAAATTGCGGTAAGTGCTGTGCCAAAGCCGAAACCCAGCAACAGCAAAATATCATAAAAAGGCATAATCGATTAGATGGTTATGCCCAATGTTGACATTACGGCGGCAATGGGGTTCATAACCGTAACGGTTGTAGAGCCGGCAAAGAGCAAACCCACGGCACGGTTTTGGGTGTCCACGATTAAAGAGCCGGAATCGCCGGGATCGGACATATCGCCGGTGAGAATTTGGTTTTGGAACACAGCCGTTTGGCTTCCATAACCCACTTCGACCACAGCATCGAGCACTGTAATTTCCCCCTCGGTAAAACCGGTTGTACGGCCGCTTTTTTTGACAGCCATGCCAATTTCCGCATCAACAGTGCCGCTAACCGTGCCAATGCCCAATATATCATCTGTAATCACATCTTCATTTACCGGCTTGGCCACGGCAGCATCCACCAGGTTGATCGGATCGACCTGAATAGGCGTAACCCGCGTTTTGCTGCCCACACCGGCTGCAAATATATTGAGCAAGGAAGAGAAAAATTGTGCAATGGGGCATTTGTCGTTGTCACCTCCGCCACCACCACCATCTCCTTTAAATTGAATTCGGATAAACCGGTGCAGATCGGCAATGCGGTCAACCGGGTCGCGACCGCCGTCTGCCCGTCCTGGCTGCAGAATAGCATCGCCGGTTTTGGCATTGTTGCTGTTGGCGAGCACGTGATTATTTGAAAGGATGAGTCGCTCATTGGTTGCCGCATCACGCACCACAGCGCCAAAGGTTCCGGCGGTGATGGCATAGTGACCGATACTCACCCCCGGAAATGCGGGTCGATGACGGCTGCGCGGATTCTGGAATGCGTAAATCTTCCCAACTTCCATCACATCGGTACGGATTCCATCGACATGCTCAGGAACCACATCTTTTGACGATAGCGCAACGAGCGGCACTTTTTGTTGCACCAGCACCTTTATCGACAACTCTTCGGTTTTTTTGCCTTCTACGTCTTTTAATCCCACACCAACGCCAAGAACATTGGCTTTTTTGAGCAACGATTTTTGCGTTTTCGCTTTTACACTTGAAACGTCTTGTAGATCAGCCATACGTGACCTCCCGCAAGGATTTTAGGGTGAGTAATTTTATAATTTATGACATATTCTTGTTTTTGCAACTGAAAATTTGTTTGGTTTTCACAGAGGAAACCTGTAAACTTGATTTTTCAAGAAAAGGGAATTATGACATTCGACACAAAAAACATTAGCCGGTTAATTTTTCTCATCGCATTAACGCTCATCATTGAAATGCTCGGCCTGCCGCAACCCATTACCGGGCCGTTGATCAATATGATGCTGTTTATTACGACAATCGTGCTTGCTCCCACGGCAGGTCTCATTTTGGGCGGGCTCACTCCGCTAATCGCTACACTGCGCGGTCAATTGCCTGGATTTTTAATTCCAATGGTACCGTTTATCGTCACAGGAAACGCGCTGTTAGTTCTGGTTTATGCCGGCATTCGTCGGCTGCTTCATCGTTTCCATAACGAGTCCAATCTCGTGCTCTCCATTCCTGCGTGGCTTGGAATTGTTGGTGCTGCTTTTGTGAAATTTGTCTGGCTCTTTTATTCGGCATCGATTTTTGTGCCACTGTTGTTGCAAAAATCAGTACCCGAACAGTTCATTACGATGATGGCGATACCGCAATTTATCACAGCCCTCATCGGCGGATTGCTGGCTCTGGTGATTTTAAACCTGTTGCAGCGCCGCATCTCTTTGAATTAGAACCATTTTTTGCTCCTGAAAATTTAATCATTTGCAAAAGTTTTCAATTTTCTTTATTTTTCGCGCCCCTTAATTGGCATTGTTTTTCATTTCATTACAGGAGGATTTGTGAGTTGAATAAACTAGTGGCTAAACGCATGTTCTTCACCAAAGGTGTGGGATATCACAAGAACGAATTACAAAGTTTTGAGCTCGCCTTGCGCGACGCCGGTGTCGAAATTTGCAACCTGGTAACCGTTTCAAGTATTTTCCCGCCCGATTGTAAAATGATTCCCCGAGAAGAAGGCGCTAAAGAACTTCAACCCGGTCAAATTACATTTGTCGTGATGGCAAGACAAGTGACCAACGAGCCAGGACGCCTGATTACTGCCGCCATTGGGCTGGCGCAACCGAAAGACAAATCCCAATACGGTTATATTAGCGAGCACCATGGGTTTGGACAAACACAACGCAAATCCGCCGATTTTGCCGAAGACCTTGCCGCCACCATGCTCGCCTCAACGCTGGGAATCGATCTCGATCCGGATAAAGCGTGGGATGAACGAAAAAACTTTTACAAAGTGGATGCTAAAAATCAGTTTGTAAGCCGCAGCATCGCGCAAACGGCCAAAGGTCACAAAGAGGGATTATATACCACAGTGGTTGCGTTGGCTGTTATGTTACTGGATTAATTGTGGGGAAACGCATGCCGTCTTTTTCTCTTTTTAAACATGCTCCGGATATTGTACCGCAAGAATTGCCACGAGGCCTGAGTATTCGTGAGCTCATCGATTTGATGGGCTCCACCTCGTTTGAGGCGCGCAATGTGTGGCGCGGTGCGCATCTATTTCAACGAATGATCGAAGGCGATGATACCATTTGGCTCGGCATTGCCGGCGCCGGAATTGCCGGAGGAATGGGCGGAATGGTGATTTCTCTCATCAAAGCCGGCTTTATCGATGTCATTTGTTCTACCGGCGCGCAAGTGTATCACGATTTGCATTTTGCGTTTGATTTGCCCGTCAAAGCCATTAGCCCCGATATGGATGATAACGCGTTACGACAGCACGGTGACACGCGCATTTACGATGTCGGTATCCGGGAAAAAGAGACGCTGGAGGCGCAGGACGAGATCATTCGCCAATTTGTGGTGGAACAGCACAGCGATCTAAAAAACCGGCCATTGGCGAGTTGGGAATTTAATGATCACCTGGGCCGTTGGGCGCAAAAAAAAGCTCCGCATCCGGAGCGCAGCTTTATGATTGCCGCGGCAGAGCACGGCATCCCCATTTTTTGGGATTCGTTATCCAACCACTCCATTGCCATGAATCTGGTGCGAACCGACCGCGAGGGGTACCCGCTTGCGCTTTCCGGCCAAAAAGACATTTTTGATTCGGCAGCGATTCCTTTTTCTTTGCCGCAAACCGGTTTTGTAGAACTGGGGGGCGGCGGACCGAAAAATTTTATCCAGCAGACCGGGCCGACAATCAGCCAAATTTTAGGGATCGAATTTGAAGGAGCCGAACGAGGATTGCAAATCGGCACGGCGGTCGAGCGCGAAGGCAGTTTGTCCAGTTGTACCTTTGGCGAGGCCGTGACCTGGGGCAAATACAAAGAAGCGAATGAAGACAAACTGGTACAAATTTGGGGCGAATATAGCGTAATTTTTCCGCTGCTCGCCGCGTTCGTTATGGATAGCTGCTCGCCAAGGAAATCAAAAAACCTCCTCACCAAACTGCCCGCGTTTATCAAAACGCTGGAGGAAGCACGATGACACCAAACGAGCTGCAATTTTTAGGGGAAGAAAACCAGTTCGCGCTTGCAGAGCAGTCCGATTACGCCATTTTGCCGATACCGTATGAAGGCGCGGTTTCATACGGAGCCGGCACGGCGGCTGCGCCGCAAGCCGTGCTCGAAGCGTCGTGTTATCTGGAATTTTATGATGAAACGCTCAAGTTTCAGCCGCACGAACATGGCATTTTTACGTTAGCGCCTCTCGTCGCAAAACAGGATCATACCGAAATGATTCAACTGATTTACGAGCAGACGCGAGAGCTGGTGCAAATTATGAAATTCCCCATAATTTTAGGCGGCGATCATTCCATCAGCAGCGGTGTGTTTAAAGCACTACAAGAATATTATGGCGCGCTGTCTTGCATCCAAATAGATGCACATGCCGACTTGAGGGATTCGTACGAGGGCAGCAAGTTATCGCACGCCTCGGTTATGGCGCGAATCCGTGAGATGACCGAGCACACTCTGCAACTGGGCATCCGTAGCATGTCGTTCGAAGAGGCCAAAAAGGTGGCATCCGAACAAATTCCATTATGCACCATGCACGAGTACCGCGACGGCCACTATGATTTAAGGGCCGCTTTGGACGAGCTCCCATATCCGGTGTTTATTACCTTTGACGTAGATGCCTTTGATTGGAGCGTCATTTCCAGCACCGGCACGCCGGAGCCCGGCGGTTTTACGTGGGACGAAGCGCTGGAGCTGCTCCAGCTCGTCTTTCAGCATAAAAATGTGGTGGGATTTGATATCGTCGAATTGTCAGCCGGGGATCGAAATTCCGAATTTGCCGTGGCAAAATTGCTGTATAAAATGATTGCGTTTCACATTATGGCAAAGCAGAGTAAATTGGGGGGATGAGATATTACGCGCCTGTCCGACCGGAATGCTTACAACTCGAATCACGACCTTTTTTTGGCCCGAATCACCTTTTCCAATTCTGTCGTCAACTCTTTGGACGTAAACGGTTTTAGCAGCCAGCCCGCACCACGTTTGCGAATAAACGCGGCGAGCTCCAAATCGTCATCGGCGCCGCTGTAAAATACAATGGGGATGTGCGGAGAGATTCTTAAAATATGTTTGGCGCAATACAAGCCGGAATGGTCTCCAAGACGATTGTCAATGATCACTGCGTCCAAGGAATTTCGATATCTTTCAAACAACTGCACACCTTGCTCGAGCGACGTTCCGATCACTGTTTCATATCCTTCTCGTTTCAGTGTAAACGAGGTGGCCTCGGCAATTTCAACAGCATCATCAATGACCAATATTTTGCCCTTTGCCGAAAACTCTTTGCTCGCAGAGATTGCTTTTTGTACCGGCAAAAACACGGAAAACGTTGTGCCCTGCTGGTCGCTTGAAATGGTTATTTTTCCCTTGTGCGCTTTAATAATACCGTACGCGGCACTCAATCCCAAGCCTTTTCCCATGGTTTGTTCTTTGGTTGTGAAAAACGGCTCAAACACATGTGGTATGGCTTCTTTTGTTATTCCGAGCCCATTATCCGATACTCTAACCAACACCTGGTCTTGTTTGGATTCGGTCTCAATCGTCAGCGTGCCGCCGCCAGGCATGGCATCTATAGCATTCTTGGCGATGGTGCCCAAGGCGTGTACCAACATATCCTGATCCGCAAGAACCGGTTTCAGGGCTTTTTCAAAATTGGTGCGCAGCTCAATGATGCTGGGTAAAAAATGCTGCAACCGCAAGCTGATTTTATTTACGACATAATTCATATCTACTTGCTGCAATGAAGGAATGCTTTCCTGAGTGAAATACGTGATCTGCCGGTTTATGTAGGCACAAATATCACTAATTCGACGCACCGAATCGTACTTTTGCTTGCTCGATTCGTTTTGCAAGCTTTCGATATACAAGTTAGAGACGCTATCGGACAAGGTATCTGCCGCATTTGCAAATTGCTTGCGAATTTTTTTATATTGAAACTGCAACACACTCAACGTGTCGATGGGATGGTTTTGCTCACGAACCGAATGAACGGCGGTTTTTGCCTCTTCTAACGGTTCCTCTAACGTAAGCATCACCGAAATAAAATCCTGATCATACATATGCACCTTTTGGAGCTTAACCGGGGCCAATAACACGGTCTGATCTCTTTTTAAAAGAGGCAACCGAATTTTTGGCGCAAATATCTGCTGAACCTCTCCGGCGAACAACTGTTGTTTCCAACGCTCCCACGTAGGGTGGCTATTGGAAACGATAAATGACAAAAAATTTCGCTCCAAGGCAGCTTCTAACTTGATGCCAAGCACAGTCTCCATCGAGTGGTTCCACAGGCGCACATTGTCATTTGCATCAACAACAAACAAGGGAAAGGGGACGGAATCCAGTAATTGAGAAATACTTTTAAACGAAAAGAGAAACGGGGTTGAATCCTTTTGACCGGAATTCAATTCCAAATCGGATCGCAAGCGCTCCGGGATTTCTTCCTGGCTTTCTTCTTTGCCCCAATTCATCAGGCTATCCGAAACTGAAATATCTTCCTGCTTTTTTTGCATGTGATCCGTAATAATGCCGATAGCGGATTGGTCTTTGTCGATTTCGGACAAGCGTTCTTTCGCATCAATTGTGGACAGTCGGCACTCAAACCCAACAATCGCGTCATCATCTCGTTGGGGGCAGAGCTGCAATTGCAACGGAATGGTTTTTTTATCGTTGCGAAGCAGAGCGAGTTCGATCTTGTCGTCGGTTTCGCTTAATACAAGAGAGCGTAGCTTTTGTCGATCTTTTTCATACAACAACAGATCCGACAACAAGTTGAGATCGCATAAATCATTTGGAGTGTCATATCCTAACAATTCGGCTGCATCCGAATGAGCGTCAATCACGGTTCCGTTTGGGCTGCAAAAGATCAACGCACTCCACACGCGTGGCGTTGGCGATGCTGTTTTTGTTGCGGATTCGGATTGCTTGTCGCTTTCTTCTTGATCTTCAATAACACCGGCGCGTGCCCATCCGGCCTCAATAAATAAATTAAGAATATTGCGCACCTCTTCAACCAATACTGCCAAATCACTCTGAAACGAAGAGGTTTTGTCCAGCAAAAAGTCGAGACGTTCCACATCCTCATTAACGCGTTTGAGATTGACGAGCAAGGTTTGGTGTGAAGAAGACGACAGCGGCTTGGGAATATGTAGCAACGTTGCAAAGGCCATGGTTTGTTTTTTATAAACAACGGGAAAAATGCACCGTGAAATAAGGCCGTGAGAAAACGAACGATAAATGGGTTTGGTATCTGCGTGTGATAAGCCGGTGTCTAAATTTTCCATGCGGTAAAAAACACGGAAAAATTGTTTTTGCTCGTCATTGAGTTGTTCCAGACCAGGCAGGTTAAAAGGCATATGGGTAAGCGGCTCGTTGGTCTTGCTATAGATACAAAGTCCGACTCCATGTTTTTCAACAAAGGATCGTTGAATTTCATCCAAAACTTCCTGGGAGATCAGACTTTTGAGTATATTTTCCGCCGAGTCCGAATGCCGCATTTAAATTCCACCTTGTGGGGAGAATGGTTTTCCGGATTTTGATTTTAAAGGATGTGCTGCAAGGAGTGCGCCGCAAATCACTTTTTGCAATATATTTCAAATATTATATAATGTCAATATTAGAATAGGGTATTCAAGAGTTTATCCACTTTGAAGCTTAATGGTGGCTCGAGTCGCAAATTTCGCAACTCTTCTTCACGCTCAAAAATAGTGGATGGTGTATCATCCTGAACGATTTGTCCCTGGTGGAACACGATCAAACGATCAAAAAACAGAGCTTCTTCCGGAAATTGAGTGATGAGAATGGTAGTGATCGGCTGCTCGCGTTCTTTTGTTTCCTGTTGCAAGGCGCGAACGGTGTGCAAAATATCGCGACGGTTTTTTGGATCGAGCAGAGAGGTCGGCTCATCCAGCACCAGGTATTGCGGATTCATGGCCATAACTGCGGCAATAGCCAGCCGCTGTTTCTCGCCCCCCGATAAATAGTGCGGCGGTTGAAAGCGATACTTTTGCAGATCAAACTTTTGCAAAATGTCATCGACAATCTGATGCATCTTTTCATAAGCAAGACCGAGATTCTCCAATCCAAATGCGATTTCTCGCTCGACCGTTGCTGAAACAATTTGGTTATCCGGATTTTGAAACACCATGCCGACGCGGCGACGAACCTGCGCAATCTGGTCGGGATCGGCCGTTAACAACCCGTCGACCATAACATTCCCCGCATCCGGCACCAGCAGCCCATTCAAACAGCGTGCAAATGTAGTTTTGCCCGAACCGTTGTGCCCCATAATCGTGACCATTTCGCCGGGATGGATGCTGGTGGACACATCCGACAAAATTGGCGTAGATTCGCCTCCCGAATCATAGCTAAAGGATATGTGCGACACGTCGATCATACGAAAAAAAGCCCCGCGCGTGCAGGGCTGTTAAATTCCCATAATTTGTAAAATAACTTGGCGGTTGCGAGGCCGATTGTCAAAATCAATGAGAACGATCTGCTGCCAGGTGCCGAGCATCATTTTGCCATGGGAAAACGGGACGACCAGCGACGGCCCTTGCAGAGCTGCCCGCACATGAGAATTGCCATTGCCATCGCCCCAAGTGGCATCGTGATGATAGTGCTCGCCTTCCGGCGCCAGTCTTTCATAAAGTTCGGGCACGTCTTTAAGTAGTCCCGGTTCGTACTCGATGGTTGTAAGGCCGGCTGTGGACCCGGGTACAAAAAAGGTGATTGTGCCGTCTCGCAAACCGCTTTCCTGCAATTTTTGTTCGGCCTGGCGAGTGATATCCAGAATATCGGAATGCCCTTTGGTAGAGAGCGAAATTTTTTCCGTGATGACATTCATGCCGTAATCCATTCACCGTCATCGTCCACGGCAATCAGTTTGAGCAATTCGGTCGTGCGTTTTTTGATTTCAATCTCGGTCAACACCTGCAACCGTTTGGCGCTAAAACTTTCCACACAAAAGGAGGCCATCACCGTACCCATTACAATGGCGCGACGCAAGTTGGCTTCGTTGATTTCATTGGTCATGGACAAATACCCCATAAATCCGCCGGCAAACGTGTCGCCAGCGCCAGTGGGATCAAACACGTTTTCGATAGGAATGGCCGGGCAGGCAAAATAGGACGAATTGTGAATCAGAATAGAACCGTGTTCGCCTTTTTTAACGATCAATGTTTTTGGCCCCATCTCTTGAATCAATTTGGCGCCTTTGAACAGATTGTCTTCACCGGAAAGCAGGCGCACTTCGGAATCGTTAATCACCAGGGCATCGACAATCGACAATGTGCGTTTTAAATTCTCCAAAGTGCCGGTAATCCAAAAATTCATTGTATCCATGGCAACAAATTTGGGCTTTTTTACCTGCTGCATCACGTTGAATTGCAAATCGGGCTGTATATTGGCTAAAAATATGTATTCGGAATTTTTATATTTTTCCGGAAGCACCGGATTAAAATTTTCAAACACGCCCAGGCGCGTATAGATCGTTTCCCTATCAATCATATTGTCGAGATATTTGCCGGACCAGCGAAACGTTTCGCCGCTTTCAGTAGTAAGTCCTTCCAAATCGACTTTTTTGACGCGCAAAAATTCAATATCCGCGTGATCAAAGTCATGTCCAACCACAGCAACGAGATTAATGGGAGTAAAATTGCTGGCGGCCGCAGAAAAAAACATGGCCGAACCGCCCAGAGCTTTATCTATTTTATCAAACGGCGTTTCAATGGCATCGTAGGCCATCGATCCGACAACAAGTACACTCATAACTTTTCCTCAAGGTTTACAGGGGATTCCATAAGCGTTTCAAAAGTTGGAGCCATTTACATTCGCGTTGGTGCCGTAATGCCGAGCAAGGCCAAACCATTGGCCAGCACCTGGCGTACGGCCAAACACAGCAGCAACCGCGATTCCGATGCCTGGCGATTCTCGGAAACGATTTTTAATTCGTGATAAAATTTGTGATACAGCGTCGCCAACTCGGTCAAATAGCCGGTGAGGCGATGCGGTTCCAACGTTTCGGCAGCGCGAGCGATCAAGTCGGGGAAATCGAGCATCTTTTTCACCAGCGCCAGCGCTTCGTTTTCCGCAAGTTCTGAAGTATCGGACAATGCATCCAGGTCAAAACCATTCTCCTCGGCATGTCGCAACACGCTGCAAATTCGTGCATGCGCGTATTGCACATAAAAAGAGGGATTGTCATCCGATTGTTTTTTGGCAATCTCGATGTCAAAATCCATGGGCTGCGAAATACGGCGATCGACAAAAAAGTAACGCGCCACATCTACGCCGACTTCATCGACGAGCTCGTCCATCTCAATGATCTCGCCGGCGCGCTTGCTCATTTTTACTGGCTGGCCGTTGCGCAGCAAATTGACCTGCTGAATGATGCTGACTTGAAAATTCTCTTTCGGATGGCCCAGCGCCTGCAACGCCGCACTCATACGCGGGATATAACCGTGATGGTCCGGACCCCAAAAATCGATGAGGGTATCGAATCCTCGCGAGAATTTATGTTCATGATAAGCGATATCCACAAGAAAATAGGTCGGACGGCCATCGCTGGTAACCAGCACGCGATCTTTTTCGTCGCCAAACTCGCTGGACTTGAACCAGACGGCATCATCTTGCTCATACGTATAGCCATTGGTTTCAAGTTTTTCGAGAATATTGAGTTGCGCATCCGTTTCGCGCAACTCACTCTCCCGGAACCAGTTGTTGTATTCGACACGAAAGCGATCCATGCTGGTGCGGTGCCAGTTGAGCATGTATTGCAGCGCTTTTTGGCTGAACAGGCTGTTGCGCTCATCGTCGGCCATTTTCTTATAGGCATCACCTTCCAGCTCGATGATTTTTTGCGCCAAATCCTTTAAATAATCGCCATGATAGCCATCTTCCGGAATTGGCGTGTCCTGGCCGAGCTCGGATAAATAGCGCGCAGATAGCGAAGCGCCGAGCAGATCGATCTGGCGCCCGGCATCATTGACATAAAATTCGCTCTCCGCATCGTAGCCGCTGGCGCGGAACAGATGCGCCAGCACGTCGCCCACGCTGGCGGCACGAGCGCTGACGATATTGAGCGGCCCGGTGGGATTGGCGCTGACAAATTCGAGTTGAATACGCCGGCCATTTCCGGCATTTGACGTGCCGAATCTTTTGCCCTGCTGCAAAATATCGAAAACCGATTGCTGCAGACAGGTTGTCGATAAATAAAAATTGATAAAACCGGGACCGGCAATTTCAATTTTTTTAACATAAAACGGATCGATTTCAAACTGCTCGACGATATCCTGCGCAATTTGCCGCGGATTTTTTTTTGCCACTTTGGCGAGAGACATGGCAGCCGTACTGGCCACATCGCCAAAATTTTCCTGTTTCGGCTTTTCCAGCATTAATAGCAGCGGGTCATCGGTGTCGAAGCCCAGGGTACGCAGAGCAGATTCAAGTTTTGTCTGTATGTGTTGTAGCGGTGTCATTCTCGTCCTTTATTTCCGTAATTTTCGCATCGCCCCACAAGCGCTCCAGCGCATAAAATTGCCGCGCCTCGCGCTTGAAAATGTGCACGACCACATCGACAAAATCGAGCAGCACCCAACTGCTCGAAGCCGAACCCTCGGTGTGCCAGGGTTTGATGCTTTCGTAAATCAACTCTTCTTTGATGTGATTGACAATCGCCTTGGCTTTTACATCCACGTCTACCGAGCAAATGACAAAAAAATCAGTCATGCTGGTAATCTTTCGTAAATCCTGAATGATCACATCTTCGCCTTTTTTTTCAAGGATGAGATGCGCAATTCGGTTGGCTAGAAATTTTGCTTCCAATAGGACATCCTGTAACTAGTCATACTAATCAAGTTGTTAACATAGTACATTTATAACTCTTTTTCAAGTAAAGATTCAGGAAGAAGAGTTTTCGCAGTGAGATAAACATGTGCGGGCGAAAGGTCTCGCATGCATTTGAAATGTCCTTTTGGGCACGAGTGCCTGCCGATATGCGTACACGGGCGACACGCCAATTCCTGATTCTCTACCACCTTGACCGTTTCGCCAACCGGGAAAAAGCCCAATTCTTGGGTGGTTGGACCAAAAATCGCAATGGTCGGCTTTTTAAGAGCGGTTGCCAGGTGCATCAAACCGGTGTCATTGGCGATCACCAGATTTGCCAAATTGAGGGCGCAGCCGCTTTGCATTAAAGAAAATTTGCCGGTTAAATTAATAACATTTCCTCGCAGCGCTGCTTCAATTTCGGAAGAAATCTCTATCTCTTTTTGATTTCCGAGCAACAGAATTTGGGCATTAAAATTTTGCACCATCTTTTTCGCCAACTCGGAATAGTATTCGACGGGCCAACGCTTGGTTGCAAATCCGGCACCTGGAGCCAGGGCTACGAAAAGCCGTTTCGAATCTAATCCACGTTTTGCGAGATCCGATTCAACCTGCTGTTGAATGTTGCCATCCGGGAAAAACTCGAGTCCCAAACCGTCATCTTTAACGCCAAATTGCGCCACAGTGTCTATATACCGTTTGTAGACCGGGCTGATGACCCGGTACAGATTCCAGCCAAATTTCACCAATAAAAAGCGTTTAAATTTGTACTTGCGAATTTTGACCACCAGGGCATGTGGCAACCTGCGCAAATAGACACTACGAAAATTGTTGTGGATATCCACCACAAGGTCATACGATTCGAACCGAAGCGTATGTTTGAGCTCGGCAAGCGCTTTACGACTCTTGCGAGTATCGAGCGTAAAAATAGTGTCAAGATGCGGATTGGTTTTGACCAAATCGAGAAACTGCAATTTGGTGACAAAATCGATTGTTGCATTCGGAAACCGTTTACGCAGCACACGCAACAGCGGGGTGGCCAGCAAAATATCACCAATCGAGCTCAGTCGAATGACCAGGATTTTTTCAAAATTCACTATAGCTGCCCGTTGCTTTTCACAGATGCAAAAACACTAGTTCTGTTGATTGTCAAACAAATCGCGATAATACGCGATGGTGCGCTCCAGCCCTTGGTCCAGTGTCACCTTGGCCTGCCAATCCAGCAGTTGCTTGGCAAGAGTGGTATTGGGTTGCCGCACTTTGGGATCGTCTTCGGGCAGAGGTTTTGAGATTAGCTCACTGGAGCTGCCGGAAATTTCAATCACGCGCTCCGCCATTTGGCGAATAGTGAGTTCGTGCGGATTGCCAATGTTGACCGGTTCGTGATAATCGGACATCATTAAGCGATAAATGCCTTCGATCAAATCATCCACATAACAAAAACTGCGCGTTTGCGAGCCATCGCCAAAAATGGTAAGCGGCTCGTTGCGCAGCGCTTGCGGAATAAATGTCGGAATGGCGCGGCCGTCGTTCGGACGCATGCGTGGGCCGTAAGTATTAAAAATTCGCACAATTTTCGTATCCACACCTTTATGACGATGATACGCCATAGTCATGGCCTCGGCGAAGCGTTTGGCTTCATCGTACACGCCGCGTGGGCCTACGGGATTGACATTTCCCCAATACTCTTCTTGCTGCGGATGCACCATGGGGTCGCCATACACTTCGGATGTGGATGCCAGCAAAAATCCGGCGCCCTTTTCCATAGCCAAGCCCAACGCTTTGTGCGTTCCCAGAGCGCCTACTTTGAGGGTGTGAATGGGCAATTGCAGATAGTCGAGCGGACTGGCAGGCGAGGCAAAATGCCACACATAGTCGACCTTGCCAGCCAGAAAAATATATTCGGTCACATCGTGTTTGATGAACTGAAACGACTCGCCTTGCAGATGTTCGATATTGCCCACATTGCCGGTGAGCAAATTATCCATAGCGATGACAACATGACCTTTTTTTAACAAATATTCGCAGAGATGAGAGCCAAGAAAGCCCGCTCCGCCAGTAACCAAAGAACGTGGCTGCATTCGATACGTCTCCTAAATTTTGTATGAATCGGATTATGGCGGGAACAGTGGGGGCTATTTATCGCGTTTTACCGAGTAATCGACCAAAGTCATCAGGCTCTGTTTTGCTAACGTATCTGAATAGGCATCCAAAACCGCCAGCGCTTTATCTGCGTATTGTCGCACCAGATCGATCGAATAATCCACACCACCCTGAGCCTTGGCGAATTGCACAATATACTCAATCTCTTCCATCGTTTGAATACCGCGCTGCATCATTTCATTTACCTGATTGCGCTCTTTGACCGGGGCATGATCCAGCGCGTAGATTAACGGAAGTGTAATTTTCCCTTCGCGCAAATCGTTTCCGGTGGGTTTGCCCAGTTTTTGTTCGTCGCCGGTATAGTCCAACAAATCATCGGTAATTTGAAATGCGATGCCGTAAAATTCGCCAAAGTCATTCATCTGTTCAACCGCTTTTCCATTTTGCCCTACGGTGAGGGCACCTAGTTGGCAGGAAGCACTGAACAGGGCCGCTGTTTTTTTGGAGATGAGATCAAAATAATCGTCCTCGGTCAACCCGGACTCTCCTGCAAACGCGATCTGCAACAATTCACCCTCGGTGATGCGCTCCGCTGCCGCAGATAATATAGCCACAGCATGGGTATCTTGCAGATCAACAATACTGGAGAGAGTTTTTGAAAACAGCAAATCGCCAATGAGAATAGAAACTTTATTATCCCAAATATCATTAACAGTACGCGAACCGCGTCGCAATTTTGACTCGTCTACCACATCATCGTGAACCAGGGTGGCGGTATGGAACATTTCCACAACAAGCCCGGCGCTCATTGTCCGTTTGGTCAAATTGCCGTGCAATGCCGCGGTTAAAAACACCAACAACGGACGCAAGCGTTTTCCGCGCTTTTTGGATAAATAGGCAACAACCTGATCAACAAGCGGTACTTTTGATTGAAATTTACGTTCAAATTCACGTTCAAAATTGTCAAAATATTCCCGTACTGGCTCTGCAATCTCTACGAGTTCCACAGAAATTCCTTTGGACTAACAGTTTATTTATTCGTAACATAACCTTGATAATAATTTCAATTTAGTAATTAAAAGAATCTATGTCAACATTTATGTCATTTAATAAATTCCGTTTACAATCCTCCATATCAGCAATCAATCTTTTTTGTAACAAATTCCATAAAAACAGCGTATCCTTGCACAAAATTAAACCTAAACGTAGAGAGGAGAGATGTATTCATGAACCTTCGACACGTACTCTTTATT
Source organism: uncultured Cytophagia bacterium (assembly GCA_964414825.1). GTDB lineage: Bacteria > Zhuqueibacterota > Zhuqueibacteria > Residuimicrobiales > Krinioviventaceae > CAYPZM01. The sequence continues at coordinate 24,497 of CAYPZM010000013.1, forward strand.
TTTATAGCTCTCGGGGTCGGTGGAACCGGACTCTTGGGCAGCACCATCACGCGCGAATTTCATGAAACCTACGATTTTGATGGTGATGTGATAAATGTCAAAACCGTTAATGGAAATATTTTTGCAAAAACCTGGAACAAAAACAAGGTTGAGGTAAACGCAGAAATTCAGGTGCGCGCCAGCAGCAAAAGCATGGCTCGTGAGTTTATGGACGAAGTGGAAGTGGTTGTTCGAGAACGAGGCGATGAGCTCATCATCAAAGTGGAGCATCCCGATCAGCGCGGCGGTAGTGTTGTGGATTGGTTTTTTGGCTCTGGAAAACCCAGTATAAGTGTCAATTTTTGGCTAAATGTTCCGGAAGATAATGATATGCGGGCGTCGTCCGTTAATGGCAATGTGGAAATCGTGGGCATTGAGGGCCGGGCGGAGTTAAGTACAACAAACGGAAAAATATTAGCCGAGGAAATCAAGGGCCCGGTAGACGCATCCACAACCAATGGCAGTATTCAAGTGCAAATCCGCGGCAATGATTTAAAAGATGACATCAAACTGCACACGGTAAATGGCAGCATAAAATTGGCATTGGATGAGGATATCCGGGCCAATGTGGATATTTCAACCGTTAACGGTTCTATTCACACGGACTTTCCCTTGCAGGTAGAAGGAAAGTGGGGCCCCAAGCGTGTATCCGGCGAGGTAAACGGTGGTGGCGCCCTTATCGATTTGGAAACTGTGAATGGCAGTGTTTCCATAATGGAGCGATAAACAAAAAGGAGCAACTTTGCTCCTTTTTTTATTGTACAACTCGGATTTCCTTGAATTTATACCCCACCAATTGTATATTCCGCAAATCCATTGTATAAATCCTTAAAAAGGAGGTCTACATGTCAGTGCTGGAGAACGTAGAACCAAAACTAATGTGGAAGCATTTTGACGAGCTGCGCAAAATCCCCAGACCTTCGGGGGACGAAGAAGCGGCGGCTGAATATGTGATATCCGTTGCCGAAAAATTGGGCCTGGAATATGACAAAGATGACACGGGCAATGTGGTGGTAAAAAAACCTGGCTCTCCGGGTCATGAAAGCGCACCCGCCGTTGCCTTGCAAAGCCATTTGGATATGGTTTGTGAAAAAAACTCGGACAAGGAATTTGATTTTAACAAGGACGCCATTCAACTGCTTCACGAAGGCGATTGGTTGACAGCCGATGGCACAACGTTGGGCGCGGATAACGGCATTGGCGTGGCCACCATACTGGCCATTTTTGAAGATGATTCCCTGGTTCATCCGCCATTGGAAGGATTATTCACGGTTGATGAAGAACGCGGTCTTGTGGGCGCCATGACTGTTTCTCCGGAGTGGCTCGAGGCTCGCAAAATGATCAATCTGGACAGTGAAGAAATTGGCGTGTTTTCTATTGGATGTGCCGGCGGTCGGGACACCAATATCAGCCTTTCCATAAAGCGGGCAAAGAGCAAAAAAGACACATGGGTAAGCATTCATTTAACCGGCCTTCGTGGTGGCCATTCGGGCATAGACATACACGAGGGGCGCGGTAATGCCGTAAAAATTCTTAACCGCTTGCTGTATCAAATCAACGAAACCATCCCGGTCGAATTGGTGAGTTTGAATGGTGGCGACAAGCACAATGCCATTCCGCGCGAAGCCTTTGCGGACATTGCCGTTGACTCCGGAAACCTTGCCGATTTGAAGAACTGGTTCGACAAGGCCTTCCAAGATATTAAGAAAGAGTTTCAACCGGTCGAGCAAAACATCAAGCTCAACCTTAAAAAATCCAGCGATCCGCTGCCGGAGGTGATAGATAAAGAGTCTCAAAAACGACTTACGGCTTTGCTGTTTGCTCTGCCACACGGCCCTCTGGCTATGAGCCGAAGCATTAAAGACCTGGTGGAAACGTCAAACAATGTGGCAGCGGTAAAAACCGAAAATGATCATGTGAACATCTTGTGCAGCAGCCGCAGCTCTAATATGGAAGCCTTGCAAGCCACGCTCGATAAATTGGTAGCCATTTCCGAACTTGCAGGCGCTTCGGTGAAACAGCCGCCCGGATATCCCGGTTGGATGCCGGATTTGGACTCGGAAATTTTAAAAGTGGCGCTGGAAACGTACCGCGAAGTAGCGGGCGAAGCCGCCAAATATGAGGCCATTCACGCGGGTTTGGAGTGCGGTTTGATTGGCGAAAAATTCCCCGGCATGGATATGATTTCGGTGGGCCCGACCCTCAAGCATCCCCATTCACCGGACGAACGCGTGCATATCGGTACAGTGGAAACCTATTATAACCACGTTCTCAAAATGTTGGAAGTACTGGCATAAAAAAAGGCCTCAATTGAGGCCTTTTTTACTTTAATGTTCCTTCAAATCCCACAAATCAACACTCTCAGTAACCGGTTTTTATGGTTCCCGGTTTCCAGCGTGTCCGCAAATCATACAACCCGAACGGCAAATACAAAATCGAAAAGACCGCCATACCAAACGCTTCGGCAGCGATAATGTACCAGGGCCATGGCCCCATCATGTCCATTGCGCTAGGAGTTTCGGGTTTGTGCATGAGGTAGAGATAATTGCTGCCGACGATTAAATTGATCACAAACACAAACACCATATAAATATTCACTGCAATAAAAACGCGCCATAATGATTTTAAGGTGGGTCGATAATTTTCAACAAATGTCATATAGAGCGACGCGAGAATAATGCAGCCGTGCGAAATAAAGACTTGCAAAAAGCGATAGTGCGGGAAACTGTATTCCACGATGTCCGGTGTAAGAACGGCCTGCAACGCTCCGCCAATGCCGATAAAAAACGCAAATTCGTAGATGCGATAGCTTTTCGTCCAAAGCATAACAGCGCTAAGCCAGACAAAAATCGTACACAAATGCAAAGGCAGCATTTTCTGCAATGTCCATTCGCCGATGTGAAGATTCCAAATATGGTACAAAATTTCATCAACAATGAGAGCCCAGGCAATGGCGTGGGCTACAATGTTATTAAGGCGTTGGTCTTTTAAAAAACGCAGTACCACCAAAAAAAGAATCAAACTGAACAAAATCAACAACACCGTAACGTGTTGAGCGCCAAACAGCTCAAACTCCGGACCGGAAAATTCTTTTCCAAAGTATGCTCCCATCTGGGCCTCCCTTTCCCTTGAACATAAAAAAAGCGCCCAAAAATAGGGGGCGCTTTTTTAATTAGAATAATCGATTAAACCTTATCAATCGCCAATCCACAATGACAAATAATCGCCGGAAATGACCTCTTTATCGCCGCCATCCACAGCCCAGGCGACTGCGAGATTGTCACCGCCGCCGCCTTCTTTATGCAGGGTTTCCATATAATAATGCTTGCCGGCCTCTAGCTCAATCTCGTCAGATTTTTGATTGGTTTCTTTGGTCCATTCACGAGAATTCGTCCAACTGCTTACATTACACACTTGAACGGCATTTTCCGGATTCTCATCCGTGCTAAGCAGCAGTTGTGACGCATCATCACTGGCAATCCAGAACGTATATTTACCGGTTTGCGGTGGATGAAAAAATCCGCGTACGCGAGTTCCGTAGCTATCGCCAATACCGGATTCGATTTCCCAGCTTTCCAGTTCCAAGACCACATCCGGATTTGCGGGATAGCGCGGGTCATTGGTCAAGTTGCTTATTGATGTACCGGCTACATTATCCCAACGCTCGTACAGCACTGTGCCCATTTGAAACGTAACCACCCGAATGGTAATTTGCTTTTCGAGGCCATTAGCTGTATCTTTAATGGTCAAAAGGGTTTCATCCCCTTCATTGCCTTTGGCTTGAATCGTAATACGTCCACCGCCCGTAGCTTGGACCGAAGCTACACTGCTATTTTCCACTGAGTAGCTAAAGTTTGGCAACCGCGAACCACCCATGGACAACACTTGAATGGTTCGACTATTATTTACCATCACCATAACCATATCCAGGCCTGCGGGATTGGCGTACGACCAATTGACATACAATCCAGTTTCCACATCTACAAACTGGGTACTGGAAAAAGAGCCTTCGAGCTTGGCGGTAACACCGTCATTGGTATTTCCGGAAACAGTGATCTCTAAATCGTGGCCGGATCCATTGCGCAACGAGGTTTGATAGCTGAGCCAATAAAAGCTGCTGAAATATTTACTCAGTGCCAGTTGAGCTTTTTGAGCGTTTTCCAAGAGATTTGTTTCGTCTGTGGCCTGAAAAAAGCTGTCTTTGCCAATTTGGCCAATTTCTTGGGAATTGAGATCAGCTCCAAATCCCACGGTATAAATTTGTCGACTGCGATTAGCCACGCTCACAACCTCAATCGGATAAGCGCCCACATCGTCGTTGCTGTCGGTAAACACAACCATCGAATTCTGCTGCACCTCAGCAACAGTGTAGATTTCCTTGGCGGAACGATTCGCTTCCATTATGCCGCCGTATAAATTCATGTTGGCATTTCCTTCTTCGATGCCATTAATGGCGCTAACCAGCGTTGTTTTATCGTACGTAAAATCCTGAACTTGCTGCAACTGGTCCGACAGCGTGTAAATAGCGATCATTTGCTGAGGATCTTTTGTGTTTATAAATTCGATCGCTGCTTTTTTCAACATATCCAGATTCGTTCCGGCATTGTTGTCAAACAATAGGCGAGTTTTTGCTACGTAATTGATGTCGTTCTTTTTCATCAAAAACATAGCAGATTCAGACTGATCGACCAAAGTGCCTTCTTGAAACACCTGAAATCGATCGGTCGTCAAAAACTCTACGCCCTTGCCCGACAAATCCGTAACCTGGAATTGGATGACCACGGTGCTGGGAAGCTGCTCATATATGGCGTGCTTCACAAGCTGAAACGCGGTAGCTTGTGATGGTTCGCCATTGTCATCCGGTGGGTCTGCATTCGGTCCGGTTACCGTATCATCCTTTTTGCTACAAAACACCAGTAATGACGCCATTAAAACCATTAATAGCAAAGCTTTCTTGCGCATAGCCTTTCTCCCTTGACATGATTTAAATTAATTGTTATTCGATTTTTATAACTTCCTCTTTAATCTATCTGACCACATTATTTTAACTTATATGATAGTGCAGATGCAAGGAAGTTATGGCAGCGCCATATTCGCGCCGATTCCACAATAGGCCAATTTTGGGTTATTGTGTTATAAACTTGTTTTTAGCTTGAGTAGCTTATTATTTTTCGCTCAAAAAGTCAAGTAAAATTTCAAAGCGCCTTATGCGCCAAGCCCTTCGAAAAGTTGTTGTTCGGATGGTATTAACGTACAGATCGCCGAGATACTATGTTAATCCAAACTATATTTTGGTGAATAGATGCATTTAGCTTAACGCAAAGTCGCCAAACGCGCAGAGAATACGCAGAGAAAAACAAAATATATTTATAATTTATGTCATGGCCCAATTTGATATTAATTGCAAAATTCTAGATATCTTTGTAATTCTGAGGTATTATTTAGTTTGAAATTGAAAAAGTGTTGTTCGATGTCAAAAACAGAGTAATTATTTCGATACA
>CAYPZM010000014.1:0-29198 GCA_964414825.1 uncultured Cytophagia bacterium
ACGCAAATACACGTGCGAACGCAAATCGGATTGTTTCCCATTGGCCTTTTTTAACGCTTGCTGCAGATAGGCTTCAGCACGCTCCAAATCATCATTGGCAATGGCACAGTCATACAGCGAGAACAAAGTGAAAACATCCTGACGCGGATCGGGATATGTTTTTAAACAATTTAGAAACGCCTGTTCTGCGCGTTCCACATGAAACAGCTCGTTGAGATAAATATCGCCGATCTGGCCCAACGCCTTGCGCGCGGTTTGAGATTTAGGATTTGCATCCACAAAGCGCTGCAACGCGGTGATGGCTTGAGCGTAATCCTTGCGCACCAAATGAACGTGGGCCAGTCCGAGCTCCGCCTGATCTTTAAAGACACTGGTATCGTATTTTGTAACGATCAATTCGAACGCTGGTTCTGCCACATCGATTTTTTTATCTCCAAGCGCGGTTTCTGCAAACTGATAGATAAATTGTCCGGCTTGCCAGCGTCGAAAATGTTCATAAGCCGGGGTTTCGGCCAATAGTTGTTCCAATTCGATGTAGCTGTTTAAAGCTAGTTCATATTCTTCAGAATGGGTATAAAGATCGCCCAAAAACAACAGCGTTGCCCATTTGTATTGCGGCATTTTTTTCTGCACTTTTTCAATCGAGTTGATGAGTCGCTTCGTTGCAGCGTTATCCATGGCCACGCTACGAATCTCGTTTTGAATAAAATGAATCTGCGTGGGATTTTGACTTAAAAAGCTCAGATATTCTTTAATCAGCGAGTCGGTTTCGTTTAACACTTTGTAGATATTGGCGAGATCAAAAACGAAAAGTGTGGAATTATCAAACGTTTTGCGAGCATTGGTATAAAGCTCGATCGCTTCTTCATAACGCTGATTTTCAACCAAAACTCGGCCAATTAGCGCATGCGCTTGTTGGTTGCGCGGATTTTCCTTGAGAATGGTTTGCCATTGCTGCAATGCGCGCTCTTCATAGCCACGGTGGTATTCGACATTTGCGAGATCGATGGCGTAACGTACGTCCCGATGTTTTTCTTGAAGCTGATGGATGAATTGCTCCAAACGATCCATCTCTTGCATACGAAGCAGCAAACGTTGGGCACCCAAATAGGTTGAAATATCTTTGGGATTGGCCAAATTGGCACGCATGTACAAATCCGCCGCCTGGCGCACATTTCCCGAGCGCTCAAACGCTTCGGCCATACTGCGCATGGTGCGTAATTCATTGGTTGATAAGACTTGGCTGAATACCAAGCCGGATAAAACCAGCAAAAAAGCCAAAATAAGTTTATTGATCAGATGTTTCATTTTCAGTTAAGGCTTTAAAATATTTTTCAATGACATTCAAGTAATCGCGGCTGTAACCCTCTTTTTTAGCGCGAAGCAAATCTTGTTGAAGCTGATCCAGACGCTCGCCAAGATTTTCCGGCAGCTCGTCCGGGCTGGTTGTCATGTACTGCTTGCCAGTTTCGGCCTGGCGTTCGCGGCTGTACTCGCGCTGATGAACGGATTTTTGTGCATCCAACATTCGGGAAAGAATTCGATTTTGGCGTTGAATGGTTTCTCGAGTGATTTTTTTCTCCTCAAAATCCTGTTCAACTTTTTCCATATCTTCGGCAATTTTTTCCAAACTGCCCAGCACTTCGGACATGCCACCGGCCTCGCGTGCCAGTTGCTCCATGGATTTGCGGAGCTGACGCTGTTCTGCAGCTAGCCGCGATATGGCGGCTTGCTGTCCCATAGACATGGGCATTCCTGAGCCCATATTCTGGGTCTGCTGGTTAATTTGCCCTTGCGACTCACCCATCTGCTGCATCTGCTGCAAAAATTGTTGATAGCTCATACTTCCGGAGCCGCTTCCTTGCATCATATTCTGCATAGAGTTTTGCATTTGGCGCACGGCCTCATTCATAGAGGCCATGGAATTGCCCTGACTTTGTGCGGCCCGCTGGCTGTTGCGCTCTTCAAGCGAAGATAACGACTGATCCATTTCCGACAACGCCTGGCCTATGGATTTGCTGACTCGAGGATCGATGCCAAAATTTTTCTTCATCACATCACTCATTTCGTCATAGACGCGCTTGAGGCCAGAGGCGATTTCTTGTTGCTGCTCCGCAGTTTGCGAAAATTGTGTGCTATTGCGCGGCAATCCGTCTGTTTGTTGCATCAATTCTTCTTGCTGTTTGGAAAGCTGCAACATTTCGCGACTGCCTTTTCGCATGGCCTGCATGGCTTGTTGCTGCATTTGTCCGCTCATTTGCTGCTGCGCTTGTTGCAGTTTGTCGGCCATATTTTGAAAGCTTTGCTGTGCCTGTGCGGATTGCCGGGGCACGCTCTGCATTTGATTTTGCTGCATCTTTTGTTGCAGCTCTTGTAAATTCTGTTGCAGATTATCCTGCTGCATTTGCTCCCGGGTAGCGGCAATCTGCTCTTGTGGCGAGTTGGGAATCTCGCTCATTTCCTGCTGCAAGTCATCAAGCATCTCCGAGAGTGCTTCTGTATCTTGAGCGATTTGCTGCTGCTCGCGCTCCAGTCGCGAAGAATCCGAATCTTGCTTTTGCGAATTTTCCGTAACCTCGGACTGACGATCTGCCAAATCCTGCGACAACTTTTGCGCTTGCTCTAATTTTTGCTCGGCTTTTAATTTTTTAAGCAAAGATAACGTGCGATCCAGAGTTTTGTTGTACTCCTCCATGTTGAGCTGCAACTGCTCCATGGCTTGTTGAACCATTTGCTCGTCCAGATTTTGCAAGGCCTCGTTCATTTTTTCCATGGCCTCTTGCAATTCGGGCGTCATAATGTCTTTGTAAAGTTCTTGAATTTCCTGCAACTTTTCGATCGTTTCCTGGGAGAACAACTCATTTTTTTGAATTTTCTCCATCATCTCATCGAGCTGCTGCGACGCCTGTTCCAACTGTTCCTGAATCTCTTGTTGCTTTTGCACAGCATCTTGTATTTCCTGGGTCTGCTGCCATTCCATGTCCAGATTGCGTTTCATTTCCAGAGACATTTCGTCAATTTTCTGCTTTAACTCACGGCTGCGTTCCAGAGCTCCGGAAACCGATTCCGTCGCCTCATCCTGCTGCGAAGCCACATCCTGATACATTTCATAAAGCGATGGAAACCGGGCACGATAGATATTGCTTGACGATTTTTTCGGCCCGCTCACCGTGTCGTTGTCATAGGCTTCGACAAAATAGACCAGTACATCCGTGGGATACATTTCCATTTGCGCCAGTTCCCATTGCAGCGCAATGTTTAGCTGATCCGTATTTTTTTCATACCCTTGAATTTCTTGAAATACAAATCGGCTTGAATCGACCTCTCCTTCGCCACCGGAAATAATTTGAAATCCCAATCGTAATTTGGACAAACCAAAGTCATCTTGCGCTTCAATTGCCAGCGGCAACACCATATCTTCGCCCAGGTCTATATCTTTGCCGGGCAGGACAATTCGAACAAAAGGATAGTTATCCGGGATCATACGAATTTTGTATTCGATAGGCTCATCGTTGGTTATATCAAATTCATCCAACAGATGAATGGCATAGACATCATCCTTGCGGATAATAAAGTTCGACTTTACATTTCGATTGTTGATGTCGAGAGGAACCTGACTGGAATCGGAAAACAGCAAAAAGCCGGAGTTTAGCTGCTTGTTGGCAAATCCGGAAAGATTTACGCGCGTGCCTTCAAGCGCACTAACATCGCCAATATTTTCATCCAGGAAATAGGCTTCCATATTGGCGTATGCGGGTGGAGTAACTTTGAGCTGGAGTGTTCGCAGAATCGGTCTCTCCAAAATCGAGATAGAATATAGTGGCGAAGATTGTGTGCTGGCGCGTACGGAATAGAACAGTGTATCGCGAACGCCGGCCAATGTATAACGAAAAGTGTCATCGTCTGTTTTTTCAAGCGGGACGGTTTGCGTGGCTGACTGATTTTGGATTTCCAACATGGGTTGGGTGATGCTGCTGTCGGACAACCATACACGCAACGGAACATCATCACCTTTTAAAACAGCGGTGCTACCGGGTTTTACGACAAAAGTGACCGGAACTGTGGTTTGGAAAGACTGCCCCGGATGTGTGAGGCGAATGAATGCCGATGACAATTGAGCGGATAATAAAATCCATACGGCAAAAAACAAACCGCCAGCTCCTACCATATTTCGAGCACTTTTCCGAAACGCGGTACGATTTAGGTGTTGATTGAAATCTTCTTGCTTTAACTCTTCAGCAACCTGATTCAAAGACGCTTCCACAAGAGCAATGGAATAGCGCTCCTTGTCTCGCTCATGATTCTGATAAAGCTGTAATGCGTTGGCCAGCCGATCGTTAACGCCTTTGTAATACTGGCCCACTCTGACCGCTGTGGTCAACAAAGAATTTTTGTAATTTCGAAATGCGCGAATAAGAGGAAGGGCCACATAAATAACCAATAGAGCGGCCAAAGATGCAAAAAGCCCAATTAAAAGTACAAAACGACCGCTACTTGACAGTGTAAAAAAAGACTCGATCAACACAAACAACAGCAAAAGTGGCAGCGATAGCGTTATAAAACGAAAAACACCGTTTGTTATGGTAAGGAGGTTTTCGGATCGATAGTAGCGTTTTAGCTTGTTAACAAGATTGTTGTATATTGGCGTTTGATTCATTGTGTCAAAGCAAATGTTATGATATTCGTACCCATTCTGAACGCGCTTTGGCGAACAGATTCCGGGTCTTGATGGACATCCGGATTGGGCCAGCCGTCTGAGATGTTGGTATTGAAACTGTAAAACACAACCAGACGACCCTCATGAAAATAACCGAAAGCTTTTGGAGGACCACCGTCGTGCTCGTGAATTTTGGGCAATCCGCTTGCAAATTCGTAATGACGTGAAAAAATCGGATGCGAAAACGGAATTTCCACCAGCTCTTTATCGGGAAATACTTTGGCGAACTCGCGGCGAAAATGTTCGTCCATGCCGTAATCGTCATCCGCGTATAAAAATCCGCCATTGGTCAAATACGTTCGCAGGCGCTCCACTTCATGTTCCGAAAACACAACCCGGCCATGTCCTGTCATAAACACAAAGGGATGGGAAAAGAATTCCTCATTCATTATCGAGACCTGGACCTCTTCATCAGCCGCGGAAATCAGTGTATTGTTGCGAAGAAACTTCAACATGTTGGGCAAACTGGAGGGATCGTTATACCAGTCGCCGCCGCCACTGTATTTGAGCCGCGCTATGGTAAAATTGGCGGCCGGTTGTGAATAGATCGCGCTGCAGAGGAAAAGCCAGACACATGCTAAAAGAGTGATTGTTTTGCTCATAAATGACCTACAGAAATAAAAAAGTCGGCTGTAAGTGCCGACTTTCAGCTTACATCAACGATTCGTCTTTGTATTCGATATAAACATCGTCCTTCATATCGTTAATCCATTCTATAAGGACTTGCTGTTTTTTATAATTCAACGCCATTTGTTCAATACGCTCATAATCTTTTTCAAAATCGTATTCGCGAGCGCTTTGGCGAGAATTGAGCCTAAGGACATGAAAGCCAAATTTTGTCTTTACCGGGTCCGTTATTTCACCCTCTTGAACATCCTCCAACGCAAACAAAAATTCTTTGGCCATGTTGCGTAATTGTTCGACTTCATAGGTGCCAAGATGACCACGATCTTCTCGTGTCGAAGCATCATCGGAATATTCCAAAACCATTTCATTAAAATCGGCACCTTGTTTGAGTTTTTTATGAATCTCTTTAATTGTATTTGCCGCTTCTATTTCATCTTCTTCTGTGGGATTAACCGCAATCAATATATGGCGCGTATGAATTTTCTCGCCGCGTTTGTCAAGCAATTCGATAATGTGAAAGCCAAATTGACTTTCGACAATATCGGAAATTTCGTCGGGTTCCAAATTATAAGCCGCTTCGGCATACTCGCGCACAAACTCGTCGCGCGCCATAAATCCCAAATCGCCGCCCCGTGCGGCCGACCCCGGATCTTCGGAAACTTGTTTGGCCAATTCGGCAAAGTCCGCGCCTTCTACAAGCTGCTTGCGCACCTGGATGGCTTTTTCCATGGCTTCCAACCGCGCTTTTTCTCCAGGTGTGGCTTCGACCAAAATATGACTAATATCCACAGTTTCGTTCATGCTACCGAGCGAATCTTTTTTCTCTTTATAAAACTTTTCCACTTCGCGCCGGCTGACCTGAACATTCATCAACTTTTGTTCCTGTACCGCACTGGCACGCAGTTCTTTTTGAATATCATCTCGATACATGCGGCGAATTTGCGACATGGTCATGCCCAGTGCTTCTTCCAACCGGTTTTCGCCACCGGCTTGTTGAATAGCATTTTGCATTTGCTGTTCCAGATACATATCAACTTGTTGCTCATTCGCTTCGACGGTATCTTTATCCGCCTGAATTACCAACAACTCCTTGGTCACCAGGTTTTGCGCGGCTACTTTGCGCATTTCCATAAACTGATCTTGATTACGCGCCGGATCAACGCCCATTTGTGCCGACATCATCCAGGCCATTTGCGTGACTTCCGAGTCCAGAATAATTTCATCATCCACAATAGCTACAACGCGGTCCAAAAGCTCTTGTGACTGTGCGGAAAAAACCAGTACAATCATCAAGCCCAGTATGCTAAAAACTTTCATTTTCATAATTTCTCATTGCCTCACTTTAAATTGAGTGAATCCAGAACCGACCAATCAATCGATAGTGTGATTTCCTCTTTTAGCTGATTAACAAGCTGACGATAATCTTCTTCGCGCTTGCGAGCTTTGATGCGCCAGGACACCACGTCGTGAACCTCTTCCAGTGTTTGCGTATCGCCTTCTTTGCGCACATCCAAAACTTCCACAACATAATAGCCGAGCGACGTGCGCAGCGGAACGGACACACTACCAACCGATAATGACGGAATGCGGCGCGCCAAATCTTCCGGAAGTTCATCGAGCGTCACCCATCCCAATTTTCCACCGGATTCGGCGCTGGCGTCGAGAGAGAGCTCTCGTGCCACGTCGGCAAACTCTTCGCCGTTGTTTATACGTCTGCGCAAGTTGTAACCCTCTTGCGAGGATTCAACGAGTATGAGCTGGATGTTATAATAATCCTGAGCGCGAATAAACTCGTCCTTGTTTTCCTCATAATAGGTTTTAATTTCATCTTCAGTTACTTTAACCAAGTTATCGATATTTTGTTGCAGATATAATGCAACAAGATAATCTTTTTGCACTTCCCGAAGCTGATTTTTGATTTCGGGATCTTTGTTAAATTTTTCGCTCAATGCATATTGATAAATCAACTCTTTTTCAGACCAACGTTGAATATAGTTTTGCAACTGCACTTTGGAAATTTCAACAGAAGCCCTTTCCGGCAAAAAATTTTCCAAATCTCCCAAATGAAGCTTTTCGCTGCCCGCCGAAGCCACCACAGGTTCGGAGGATTTTTGTGTTTGACTGCAACTTGATAGCAGCACCGCTACAACTCCCGCCAGCATCAAACTTTTTATATTATTCATCATTTGAAAAACCAAATTCCTTTCTTATCTCATGTTCATAAACCACAACAGGAATAGTTTCCCGAAGCTCGGCCAGCCATTCAACTTCCATTTCCCTACGCATATTTACACGGAGTTCCCGACGAATTCGATTTTTTATTTGATCATACGGCGGTACGGTTCCCGGTTGCCGCTCCACAACTTTGATGATAGAATAACTATCACCATTCTTGACAGGTTCCGACGTTTCGCCTACGTTTAGCTTTACCGCTTTGCGGCTTACCGCACCGTAATCGGATGCTGCTATAAAGGGCAACTCGTTGACGGCTTTATGATTTGGAGCATGTTTGGCAAGCAGACTATCGAACGATTGCCCCGCTTGTAGATTCTGATACAGCTCTTGCGCCTTTTCCTGGCTATATGTTTTTATTTCTTGAATTTTGACTTTGCTGTTCATTTCATATACATGCTGGTTTTGTTCAAAATAAGCTTTTACATCGTTATCCGTTATTTTAATATTGTCAACAATTGTGCGGTTTCGATTGACTGCACGCATCAATTTTTCTTTTTCTTCTTTTACGGCCTGGCGAATATGCGGCTTTTTGTGCACACCGTTTTCGTACCCCATTTTTATAATAAGGGTTCTCGGAATGTTTTTGCGCAAAAACTCTTGGATCGCCGCTATATCGGCCAAAACCGGACGTCGCATTGAAGAGATATTGCGATAGGTGTGATACATATCCGTAACCGTGTAAGCGCCTTGTGTGAAAACAGCGAGCGGCATGGTTTGCATTTCGGTATCCATATTCTGCAAAAATTCGACCGGATGCTGCCGAGGATTTGTCTCGTCCGTTGCAGTGTTTTTGATGTACGACACCAAAGAATCCAAATTGTCGTCGAGAACTTGAGCATTATAATGCGTTTTCAAATGATCGATAAATGCGTAAAACGTACTGTCCAGTTGTTTCACATGGGTGCGAAAGAAATCTCGCTGCAACTGTCCTTTCTGCTCTTCAAACGGCGGCTGTTCCACAGCGCGCACTTGTTGCAACAGAATGAGGTGCAATCCTCTATCCGAATGAATGACCGGAGACAACTGTCCTTCATTCAGGTTTGCGATGGCCGCATAAAAGGTCTCGCCCCAATTATTGGCTCCCCATTGTAAAAACCCCAAATCTCCCCCCTTTCCGGCACTTAGGGAGTCTTGCGAAAATTGTCGCGCCAAGGCAGCAAATTCAGCACCTCGCAAAATTTGGCTGCGCAATTCTTTTAACTGCTGCACCTGTTTCTGCTCGGCTTCTCCCCGATAACGAAAGATGTGTCGCACCTGGTACTCAAAAGCATTTTGTTTATATTTTTCCTTTACCATGTCCTCGGGTATAACTTTGGAAATGACTTTGTTTTGGATTACATCCAAATAAACCTGTCGTTCTTCAAAATCTTTGGTGTTAAACACGACCGAAGAATCCTGATCCAATTCTTTGCGATAGGCATCAATGGTAATGAGTTCGTCTTCAATGAGAGTGTTGAGAAAATCAAACATGGCGGGATAGGATTGTTGAGCCTGCGGACCCAACCTATGAGAAGCCAATGCCTCGTTAAGGTCTTGTAAATAAATAACATGGTTTCCAGCACGAGCCACAACCTTATTGCCTTCACAAGAGATAGAAACCATTACAAGTGCAATTAAAACTATAACTTGGAACATAAATATTCGATGTTTCATACTCTCCTCACCATTACAAGGTCTATATTATTGTTTTATATCAACTAAGACAAAAATTTACTTAATTATACTATACTTTGCAAGAACTTTTTAACATTTGAAAGTAGAGAAGGCTCCGAGCTTACCTTTATTTCAAATTTTAAAGAGTGGTCTTCCTGCTGCAATTCAAACGAGTCCGGAGCAGCGGAAACGACGTTAGCCAGCCATGACCTAAATTCATCCTGTTTCGGCAAGACTTGAATGTCAAACTCACCGATCAGCTTGCCATGACCAATAGAAATTTTGGATAATTTATTCAAGGAGGCCAGGAGTTTAACCACTATATAATCCAATAGATTTTCGGCGTGCGGCGGTGTGGGGCCAAAGCGATCGATGAGCTCCGTACGTATGTCCTGAATGATGGACAATTTTTTGGCTTGAACCAGACGGCGGTAAATATCCACTCGTTCTGACGGAGAAGATATATAATCTTCTGGTAGATAGGCATCTACGGCACATTCTACTTTGCTGTCGAACAGCTCTATCTCCTCAGGTTGCTCTGTCCCGATATCCATCTCGGACTTTATTTCATGCACAGCTTCGTGGATGATTTTGGTGTATAGCTCGTATCCTAGTGCATTTACAAAGCCGGTTTGTTCGGCGCCAAAAATATTTCCCGCCCCGCGTATTTCCAAATCGCGCATGGCAATTTTATAGCCGGAACCGAGCTCAGAATATTCCTGGATGGTCTGCAACCGTTTAATCGCCTCGCGCGTCAACTTTCGCACCGGTGGAATTAACAGATAGGCGTACGCCTGTTGATCCGAACGACCCACCCGACCGCGCAACTGGTACAACTGCGCCAGTCCAAATCGGTCCGCTCGGTTGATGATGAGCGTGTTCGCTTTGGGCATATCAATTCCGTTTTCGATAATCATCGTACACACCAGCACCTGCACCTGACCGTCGATAAATTTGAGCATGGCTTTTTCGAGCTCATGGCCTTTCATTTGCCCGTGCGCCACTGCTACCTTTACTTCCGGCACAAGGTCATTCAGCAAGGCGGCAATGCCGTAAATCGACTGAACTCGATTATGCACAAAAAAGACCTGGCCGCCGCGATCTATCTCTCGCAAAATGGATTCGCGAATGAGCTCGTTATCAAAGCGGCTCACTTCGGTTTTGATAGGAATTCGACTATTGGGCGGCGAATTGATAATCGACATATCCTTGGCACCTAGCATAGCCATATGCATGGTTCGAGGAATGGGAGTTGCGGATAACGTCAGGGTATCGACCGATACTTTGAGCAGCTTTAATTTTTCCTTGTGAACCACACCAAAGCGTTGCTCTTCATCAACAATAAGCAATCCAAGGTCCCGAAATTTCACATCTTTTGACAATAAACGGTGTGTACCGACAACCAAATCCAGCTCGCCGTTCTTGAGCTGTTCCAGAATCTCTTTTTGTTGTTTTGGGGTTTTGAACCGAGACAGCACATTGAGTTTGACCGGGAAATTTTTCATGCGCTCTGCAAAGGTGTGAAAATGCTGCTCGGCCAAAATAGTAGTAGGCACAAGCACAGCCACCTGTTTGGATTCGTTGATCGCTTTGAACGCGGCGCGAATTGCCAACTCGGTTTTGCCATATCCCACATCACCGCAAATCAGCCGATCCATGGGACGCGCCGTTTGCATATCCTTTTTAACGTCATTGATTGCCGAGAGCTGGTCTACAGTTTCCTCAAACTGAAACGATGCTTCCAGCTCTTTTTGCCAAATGGTGTCCTCGGAAAACTCAAAACCGGGCCGCATTTTGCGCGTGGCGTAGAGCTTTATCAGCTCTTCGGCAATTTCTTTCATCCGTTTTTTGGTGCGAACTTTAAGCTTTTCCCAATTCGGGCTGCCCAACTTGTTGAGAACCGGAACCACACCTTCGCTGGACGAGTATTTCTGCACCTGATCCATTTTTTCCAACGGAACATACAGCTTGTCGCCATCCTGATACTGGATGGCCAAACACTCACGAATTTTTCCGTACGCCTTGATTTGCTCCAAGCCGAGGAATTCGCCGATACCATAATCGGTGTGCACCACATAATCGCCCTTGTGAATGGCAAGCTGCTCTCGAAATGTGACCGCACGCTTGTCCATTTTATCGAGCTTGGGAAGACGAACACGACTGTACAATTCTCGCGAAGTGTATAGAAAAAGCTGCTTTTCTGGCCAGGAAAATCCGGCGGATAGATTTAAAGTAACTATGTGAACAGTTTGTGGATAACCCTCTTGAGCCAACAACTCGCGAATGCGTTGAGTTTGAGAGTCGGAATCGCACGCCAAATAAATGGTTGAATTTTTTTGGGATTTTATTTCGGAACGAAACAGTTTTAAATTACCGCCAAAATGTGCATTTTGCAAAATGGGCAATTGGATCGTGTCTTGGGCTTCCGAACGAATCGGATCCACATACAGCCGCTGACGTCGTTGAAATTGTTGCTCAAAATAGGCTGCGGGCTGGAAAAATGTGTGCCAATTAAGGGATTCCAGGCCATTATCATTATTTAGCGTCTCAAAACGGACTTGAATTTCACGCTCATAATCCTCCATTTGACGCAGGATCAATGGCTCATTAAAAAGAGTCAGCAAGTATTGCGAATCGAGATAATCAAATAATGTAGATTTGTACACGAGATCAACCAGGGTGCGATCTTCCAGAGCGCTGTAGGGCCCGGCACAACCAAGCGGAAGAATGTGGATAACATTTAATTGCCCGATGGACCGTTGTGTCTCCACATCAAATTGACGAATGGATTCGATTTGGTTGCCAAAAAATTCGATACGGATGGGATGGTCTTCCTCATATAGAAACACATCCACAAGTCCACCGCGCACACTAAACTCACCAGGAGATTCGACACGCTCCTCGCGATTGAATCCCATTTCCACAAGCTGAGCCTTGAACAACTCAAAGTCGAGCTCGTCGTCATTCTGCAAATGCAAGGAATAGAGCTCAACATCTTCAGGAGAGGCAATCTTTTCCAGGAGAGCATCCGAATTGGTAATGACAAAATCGGTGGATTGCTTGATAATGGATTTTAGTGCCAATATCCTCCGCCCCACTTCGGTTCCAGACGGCCCGACTTCATTCCAGATTTGCTTTTTAAGGGCCGGGAAATAACAAACCCTGTTTTCATCCACAAGCTGGATAATGTCTTCGAATAGCTGTTTCGCATCGTGGTCATTTTCCACAACACAGAAACACTTTTTTTGTCCACGACTAAAAAGGGAAAACAGCACAAACGCCGCTGCAGAGCCGTTAACACCCGTAACACGAACCGACTCTTTATGATCAAGATCGCCGAGAATTTGTTTGATTTCATTAGATTCGTGAAAAACTTCAGCGATATGTTGAGAAATCAATCTATTCCTTTCAAAAATTAAACCGATAACAGAACAAACTTTTTATCACTCCCGGAAGGTATGGGGATGATTTTACAATCGACATCAAACTTTCGATTCAAGGCCAAAATTTCATCGTCCAAATTGCCGCCTTTTTGCGCCACAACCACACCGCGTGGCTTGAGCAACTCGGAAGACCAGCTCCACAGCTTTTCTAACGAGGCCACGGCTCGAGCCGTTATCACGTCAAAACGTTCGTTTTCGTCCAAATGCAGGGCCTCGGCACGTTCGCAAACCACTTTTGCATTGGGCACTTTGAGGACGGAAATGGCCTCGTTCAAAAACAAGGCTCGTTTGCGCTGCGAATCTAAAAGTGTGACAAAGAGGCCGGGTTTCAGTATAGCAAGGACAAGACCGGGAAAACCGGCGCCGGAGCCCAAATCGAGAAGCGTTCCGCTGGCGGGCACCAGCCCAAAGTTTTCAAATTGCAGGGAATCGGCAATGTGTTTTTCGGATATCTTTTTCACATCGGATGTGGAGACAAGATTCATTTTCTTACTCCACTCCTCAAGCAGATCGATAAATATGGCAAATTTTTCTGTAACTGTGTGCGAAAGTGAAAATTGATCTGCAATGCGCTCTAATGACTGTTCATTTTCTTTTATCATAATACGTTCCACGTGAAACAATTATTTTTTCTTCCATCGACTTAGATAGACCATCAACACTGCAACATCCGCAGGCGATACGCCAAGTATGCGCGACGCCTGACCCAGCGTGCGCGGTCGAATTCGGCCGAGTTTCTCTCGACCCTCGGTAGATATGGATGTTACGTCGTCGTAATTAAAGTCGTCCGGTATTTTCAAATCCTCCAATTCTTTCATTTTGTCGATTTGCTCTTTTTGTCGATTTAAAAATCCTTCATACTTTATTTCAATTTCAACTTGCTCTCGGATTTTATTCCAAAAACGATTCGTGAGGGGTTGAAAAATTTCGTCCTTGTACATAAAAGCAAACTGGGTCAAATTGATCTCAGGCCGCTTTAGCAGTTGCGCCAAGGTCTCGGAATTCTCCAGAGTGGAGCTTTCTGCAGCGCTCAATATCTCATTAACCCGTTCTACATTCGGACGCTCTTTTTTAAGGAACGTTACAAACTCTTGGATGCTTTGCTTGCGTTTTTGCATATCGGAAAACGCATTATGATCCACCAACCCGAACTGGTTTCCATATTCCATCAATCGCAAATCAGCATTATCCTGCCGTAACATCAAACGATACTCGGCTCGCGAGGTAAACATGCGGTACGGTTCTTCCAGCTCCTTTGTGACGAGGTCATCTATCAGGACGCCAATATAGGCGTTTGAGCGATCTAAAATAAACGACGCTCGATTTTGCAACTTGAGGACTGCGTTTATCCCGGCCATTAACCCCTGGGCAGCGGCTTCTTCATAACCGGATGTGCCATTAATTTGTCCGGCAAAATAGAGATTCTCTACAGCTTTTGTTTCCAACGTATGTTTGAGCTGGGATGGTGGAAAATAGTCATATTCAATAGCATACCCAAGGCGTGTTATTTTTGAATTCTCCAAGCCTGGTATGGAATGCATGGCGCGAATCTGTATATCCTCAGGCAGACTCGTCGCAAAACCGTTCAAATAATATTCATTTGTTAAACGTCCCTCCGGCTCCAAAAACAGTTGGTGACTGAGCTTGTCGGAAAACCGAACGATCTTGTCTTCAACGGACGGGCAATAGCGCGGTCCCACGCCCTTTATTACGCCGGAATACAACGGTGAGCGATCCAACCCGGATCGCAAAATATTATGGGTTTCCGTTGTGGTTCGAGTCAAATAACACGGCATTTGTTCAATATCAATACGCTCGTGCTTGTGGGAAAACGGAATCGGTTCCTCATCGCCATCCTGACGCTCCATGACGGAAAAGCTAATGCTGCGACCATCAATTCTGGGTGGCGTTCCGGTTTTCAGTCGGCCCACTTGAAACCCGCGCTCAAACAGTTGCTCGCTCATGCCATGTGAAGCAGTTTCTCCGGAACGGCCGCCACTAAAATTTTTTAGGCCAACGTGAATCAAGCCATTCAAAAACGTTCCGGTGGCCAAAATGACGGCACCGGCATAAATATGTGCATCGATATCTGTCACAACGCCGATTACCTTGTCGCCTTTGAATAACAGGGATTTGACATCGTGTTGACGCACGTACAGATTTTCTTGTTGCTCGACGGTTTCACGCATGCGATTGGTATAAGCGATGCGATCGTTTTGTGAGCGCAAAGACCACACGGCCGGCCCTTTGGATCGATTGAGCACCCGAAATTGAATACCCGTATCATCGGCAACAACGCCCATTTCGCCACCCAAGGCATCAATCTCTTTTACCAGGTGTCCCTTGGCCAATCCTCCAATGGCGGGATTACAAGACATCTGCGCCATTGAAAACAGATTTATGGTAACCAACAATGTGTTCGCCCCCATACGCGCTGCTGCCAGGGCAGCCTCACAACCGGCATGGCCTGCACCTACCACTATTACATCGTATTTTTCGCTATATATATTCATAAGTGTTCCACGTGAAACATTATTTTCCTACGCAAAATGAGGAGAAAATATCGTTCAAAATATCATCTGTTGTGACCTCTCCGGCGAGCTCGGCCAAAGCATTTAGGGCAGCACGAATATCCAGAGAAATATATTCAGGAGATAAATTCTTTTGTAATGAGCTCTGCGCATGATTCAAAAAATCCTGTGTTCGAAAAAGTGCATCTCTGTGTCGAGCTTTGTTTATGACGATATTCGATTCAATATCGTACAGTCCCATCATACTTGTCAACGTGTTTTCTAGTCGATCAAATCCCTCGCCTGTTTTTGCAGAAATAGCGCATGTGGTATCAAATTGGAGCTCAAACTCATTAGTTATTTTTGCAGAGGGCAGATCAATTTTGTTCTTTACCAATATATATTTTTCCTGAGAAATGGAACGAATCATCTGCAAGGCTTCCTCATCCTCTTGGTTAATGGGCTTGGATGAGTCGATGATGAACAAAATAATATCAGCATTTTTCAACATTCGTTTGGTTCGATTGACACCTTGGGATTCGATTTCGTCTCGTGTCAGCCGCAGCCCTGCTGTGTCCGACACTTTGAACAATATGCCGTTTATGTCCAGCGATTCTTCAATCACATCGCGGGTAGTTCCCGGCGTTTCGGAAACAATTGCTCGATCTTCCTGCAACAATCGATTCAGCACGCTGGACTTGCCGACATTGGGTTTACCAGCCAAAACGATATGCACACCTTCACGCAAAACTTTGCCGTATTCAAAAGAGTGCAATAGCTTGCTAATTTCCTGAACCAGTTGCTCTATATGTTCCCCAACTTTAATGCGGTCGGCAAATTCAATATCCTCGTCGGAAAAATCCAACTCAATTTCAAGCAGGACAAGCTGCTTTTTAAGCTGTTCTTTTAGTGATAAAATTTTTTCCGACAACACTCCGGAAAGCTGGGCTTGCGATTGTTTCCGACTGGCTCGCGTTTGCGCGTTTATGATATCGGCAACGGACTCGGCTTGCAAAAGGTCGAGCTTTCCGTTTATAAACGCCCGCTTGGTAAACTCGCCAGGTTCAGCCGCCCGCGCGCCATTTTGCAGCAAAAGATGCAATATTTCAAAAGTAATATAGGGGCTGCCATGACAGCTAATCTCAACAACATCCTCACCCGTGTACGAGTGCGGAGCTCGAAATGGTGTAACGAGCACCGTATCGATCAGTTCCCGTTGAGAACTGTTATTGGTTATTTTTCCGTAAACAACCCGGCCCGGCTGCACATGTTGTAGGTTTAATTTGCTCGTAAAGATAGCTTGCGTTATCTCCACGCTCTTTTTGCCGCTGATACGCAACACGGCAATAGCTCCTTTGCCCGGAGGTGTGGCGATTGCCGCAATTGTATCGTTTATACTATTCATACAGATCGTTTAAAATTTCTTTAAAAAGAAAACCCCATCGTTTTTAACGACGGGGTATAGATTTTTGCCTATATCGTCTTTGCTTAACGTTTTCGTTTTTTGACTACCGAGGTTTCCGGCTCGACCTTTTTGGGCGTTAGATATTTCTGTTGCAAAATGGTCAACAGGTTAAATAGAGCGTAATACAAGTTTAACCCCGATGGGAAACTGTTGAAAAGTAGTGTTAAAAAAATTGGCATAAAGTACACCATAAACTTTTGCTTGGGATCGGTTATGGTCATCTTTTGCTGTATAAACATGGTGATTCCCATAATCAGCGGAAGCACGTTTACTGAATCTCCGTAAATGGGAATCGAAAATCCGGCTGGAAACGTATAAATCGTATCGGGTGCAGAAAGGTCATTGATCCACAGGGCAAACCCTTCATGGCGTAGCTCGATCGTGGTTCGGAACACAATGAACAATCCAATTAGCAACGGCATCTGCAAAAGCATAGGCAAACAACCGCCAACCGGGTTTGCTCCTTCCTCTTTGTAAAGCTTCATGGTTGCTTGATTTAATTTTTGCGGATCATTTTTGTATTTTTCTTGAAGCTCTTTAAGTTTCGGCTGCAACCGCTGCATTTTTTGCATGGATTCGTAACTCTTGTGCGTCAAAGGATACACAATGATTTTAATTAAAAAAGCAAAAATAAGCAGCACAACGCCGTAATTCGGAATAAACGTATGCATCCATTTAAAGGCTTTCAAGATACCAATACTAAACGGCTTTATTAAAACAAAGCCAAAATCCATCAAATCTTGCAGATTTCGATCATACGATTTCAGAATACCGTATTCAAGCGGGCCAATATAAAGAATAAACTCCTCTTTATAATTCCGTTCTCCCAAATAGGGCATGGCCATTTTAAGGCTGTATTGTTTCCATTTGCCATCATCTACAACTGGAATTTCTTCGCCAACAATTTCTACATAATTGCTGTTTTGGCTTTCTGGTATAATATAGAAAGCGAAATATTTTGTTCTTACCGCAGCCCAGTCTATTTCACCGTTAACTTTATGAGTTTTGCCATTTGCTTTATATCCCTTGTCCACATCGCCGCCGGAGGCAGTAGCCGCTTTGGCATACATCATGTCGTCTTTGAGCCGTTCTTCAGTTGAAGCCAGACCATTAGGAGCGGCTAAAAAATAACGCTTTTCGTCAATGACATTTTGCATGTTTCGAAACGTCACATTCATATCCACGCGGTATTTGCGGTGATAAAATGTGTAACTCTTTGAGATAGACTTAATACCGTCTACAGGAAGCGTAAAGGTTACCGTTGCTGTTGAATCATTTTCATTCAACATGATGGACTTTTTGGAATCCACATCAAACAGCAGTTGCGACGTATCCACCGAGTCATTATTTTGCGTGCTAAAACGAAGCGCCAGGTTTCCATAACTCTCCGGCGGAAACATTTCTACAGGTCTATTGTTGGTACCCAAATATTTTTTGAGTTGCCACTGCAAAATAGTGCCGCCCTTGGATGTCAAAGTGGCCTTAAAAAATTCATTTTCAACTGTTATTAATTGTTCTTCCACCGTATCCGGACGCGCAAATAATTGGTTTTGCGGATCCTGCTCAAAAGGCTCTTCCGGAGTTTGAATTTGCCTTGGCTGCCGTTCTGGCTCGCGTTGCTCTTGTTGCGGCTCAACATCGAGTTGTCGAGGAGATTGAGCTTGTCGCTCGGCACGCTGCTTTTGTTGCTGCTCGAGCTCGTAACCGCTCGGATCAACTATTTTTTTATACAAATCGGTTTGAGCGACGATTAAAATTAAAGCAATTAGAACAAAGGCGATTATGGTTCTTTTGTCAAATTCCATTTTTTTCTCTTATCTAAACGTATTTAAACGGGATCGAATCCTCCGCGCGAAAAGGGATTGCATCGTACCAGACGCCAAACGGATTTATACAATCCCTTTATGACACCGTACTTTTTTAAAGCCTGAATAGAATAGGATGAACATGACGGAAAATATTTGCACGACTTGGGAAACAACGGAGAGATAAAAAGTTGGTACAGGCGGATTATGGCGACGATCATCATGACGATCAAGTATCGTATTTTATAGAAAATTATTTTGACATGCTTAACGATCACAATTCGTCATTCGTTAAAATTAATAATGTCGGTTTCCATCTCCTTTAGCAGAGAACAAAACTCCAGCTCCAAAGTGCTGAACGTTACACTCAGAATTTCAGTTTTCCCCAACAGCACCATATGCGCTGGAATATTGTAATTTCGAAAATAGAGTCGCCACAATTCTCGCAATCGTCGTTTTATACGATTGCGCTTTGGTTTGGACGTGACTCGTTTGCTCGCCGTAAAACCAACTTTTGTATCGTGCTCAACAATATAAAATACTGCAATATAAGTTTTATGAATAGAGCGACCTTGGCGAAAAATTCGGTCAAACTCTACATTTTTTTTTAGAATGAGCTGTTTTGGTAATTTAAAGTTGGACAAGTGTTATGTCTATTTATTATCACTCACGGATAAACGTTTTCTTCCTTTGGCTCGTCGACTTTTAATAACAGCTCTGCCGCTTTTGGTCGCCATTCTTGCCCGAAAACCGTGTTTATTTACACGCTTTCGATTGCTGGGTTGAAAAGTACGTTTCATCGTTCTATCTCCATAGTTGTGTTGTTAAATTCAAAGACCTTTAATTTATTTAATTGAATCTATAAAATCAAGCTATTTTCTTTTTTAAACAAGAGCTTAGCCTGCCCCCGTACAATATTTAGTGATCAATAATCCTTTTTGCCCCCACAAATTGACGTTTATACGGGTGATCATTCAGTTTGCTCAAAATCACCCCGCGGCTCGATGAAGCGTGTAAAAAATAGCCACGGTCGATATATATTCCCATGTGTGTAGCGCGTCCATCCCATATATCCGAAAAAAACACCAAATCGCCAAATATTAATCGGTTTTTCGAGACACGTACACCCAATTTTGACATTTCATTCGCATTGTGGGGCAAATTAATCTGTAAGGCATTTTTATAAATCGTTTTTACCATACCCGAACAATCTGTACCCTGCGGAGAGTCGCCACCCCACACATAAGGTGCCCCATAAAATTTTTGTATTTCACCTTTTAGACGATCCTTAACGCTACTATCGGTTTTCTGGAGCGAATTATACTGATGCCACGAACCTGGAGCTAACCCTGTTCCGCAGTTAAAAGTTGACATGAATATAATTACGTGAAATAATAAAAGAGGCTTTAACAGTTTAAATACTTGAACTTTGGTCATAAATAGCATATAACTTTTTCTTGCATTTTCAGCTTTTACAGTTAAATTAAAGTAATTAATGATATTTCATATTCCAATAATTTATTGATTGGAAGACCCTATGTCAGGACTTTTTTCCGGATGCCGAACATGTATGCCAATTTTGTTGAGCATCATTGGGATGATCGGCTTTTTTTATCTATTTTATTTTCTCGTAAAAAAACATCCCAGGGTATTCTGGACCATCATTATAACTTCTATAGTCGTTAGCTTTTTAACCCTAGTGTCTAATCGATTTATTTTTCCACGCTTGCTTCGGCTTTTTCCTTCCAGACAAGCCCAGGAAGAATGGATCATTTACGATTCCGATCCTCGCAACGATGAATATATTAAAGGCGGGCTTCCCTACCGAAAATTGTTGCAACTGGATCGTATTTTGTTGAAAGAAAAGGAACTTTGTGGCGAAAGACTAAACAGCCAAGAGCTGAACGAAATCGCGCGTTATGACATCGATTTGGTGGAAGCCTACGACCGCTGGCGTAAGGCAAAAAATATGCGCCGTTCACACCATCGCACCATATATCCGGATGAGAGACGCTTATACTATTATTTACGCAGATAATTACAGGAACTTGTTTTTAATTTTTGAATTCAATAAACTGCCCGATATCGTTCGGGTTTTTTGTTTTATACAAATTTGGTTCAATTTATGAAACATGTCCTCAAGCTGTTTTTATCACTATTTTTGATTTTTTCCCAAGCAAACGCTAAAGAGTTTAATGCTTCCTTTAAATTATCCATTGGAGCCAAAGGCGATGGCCCCGGCCAATTTAATTCTCCCAAAAGTGTTTCCTCCGATGCCAACGGTAATGTTTACGTGCTCGATTCGGGCAATAACCGAATTCAAAAATTTACTCCAACTGGCCAGCTACTGACGTTTATCGGCGGCTTTGGCTGGGAGCAAGGACAATTTCAATTACCCGCAGATATCTTTGTGTACAACTCGTTGGATATCTTTGTCGCGGATTATGAAAATAACCGTATTGAACGCTATGACAAAGATTTGAACTGGTTGGCCTCCTATTCCTCTAATCGCAATTGGAACCCCCGATATCAGTTCTATTTTCCTACTGCTGTGTGCCTGAGTTTGCATGGCGACTTTTTTATCGCCGATTCCGAGAACGATCGTATCATCAAACTTAATGCCTCGTTCGAACCGGAACTGAGTTTTGGCGATTACGACTGGGGCCAGGGCATGCTCCAGGAGCCGTCAGATATTTTTATCACCAATCAAGATAGGGTTTATATTACCGATTCAAAAGCCGCCACGGTTATGCTGTATGATTACTTTGGAAATTTTATTCAAGAGATTGGAACAGAATACTTGTCCAATCCTCAAGGAATCTATGTTGATGAAATCGGCCATGTATTTGTTGCCGATTCGGATCAGCACGCTGTGTTTGTGTTTGATCGGGTTGGCACGTTGGTGTTGCAAATCGGTTCATTCGGAAATAAATATGGGGCCTTTAACGAGCCGTACGATGTTTCGGTCTCACGCGATCTGCTATTTGTCGCAGATACCGGAAACCATCGTATTCAGGTTTTTCAATTACAGTGGCAAGAATAGAGCAATCCCTGGTGAGAATATGTTTATACAGTTTACTCGTTTTCCTCGCTTTGCCGCTTTTCGTTTCTTCTCAAACCCGCGGTAAAATCGAATCTATTCGATTGTATGAAAAAGATTTTGTCATGTTGGGCGAAGGCCGACGCGGTCCCTATTTCCTCCCCGATAGTTTAATTTTGGAAAATTCCGCCAGCGTCTTTCTGAATAATCAGCCAATTCCCGCATCCGATTATCAAATCGATTACATTCGCGGCGAGCTGCGCTTTTTTGAATCCGTGCCGCAAAATATGGAAATTCGTGTCGTCTACAACGTCTTTCCGTACGAACTGCAAACGTCCTATTCGCATCGCGAAATTCTGCACCGCGTGTTTGGCGCCTCGACCGAGGACACGGACTTGCACACACAAACCGCAGCCGCGGAAGAAGAAGATTATGCAGCCAATTTATCCAAAAGCGGCAGTATTACACGTGGTGTGACCGTGGGGTCGAATCGCGGTCTCAAGGTGAATTCCGCATTGAACATCAATGTTAGTGGCAAAGTTGGCGATGATGTTGAAGTAGTTGCGGCCTTGACCGACCAAACCACGCCCATCCAACCGGAAGGCACGACGCAAAATCTGCAAGAAATTGACAAAGTCTTTATCCAAATCAAATCGCCCAGCCTGGCCGCGACCATGGGCGATTTTAACATCAATTACAGTGAAACCCAGTTTGCCAATTACAATCGAAAATTGCAGGGCGCCATGGGCGAGGCGAATTACGATCGCCTCAACGCGCGCGTGTCGGCTGCGGTGTCGCGTGGAAAATATCATTCCATGCAGTTTATGGGGCAGGAAGGCAATCAGGGCCCGTATCAACTCAAGGGCGACCGTGGTCAAATCGATATTATTGTTTTAGCCGGAACCGAACGCGTGTTTATCGATGGCGAGGTCATGATTCGCGGGGAATCGAATGATTATGTCATCGACTATTCCGCGGCACAAATCACATTTACACGTCACCGGCTTATCACATCGGATTCTCGAATTACGGTAGATTTTCAATATTCGGATGAACAGTACCGTCGCAACCTCTATTCGGCAGCCGTGGGCGGTTCGCTTTGGGATGACCGTATTCGCATCGCCGGCGTCTATCTGCACGAGGCGGACGATAAAAATAATCCTCTGGATTTTACGCTCACGGATGATTATCGCCAAATTTTGGAGAATGCCGGTGACAGCCAGCGAAACGCGGTTATCGATGGAGCAACGTTTGTGGGACCGGAAAATGGGCGCTACAATTTGGTTGACAGCATTTATGTATTTGCCGGTGAAAACATGGGCGAATACAATGTCACCTTTTCCGATGTCGGCGACGGGCAGGGAAGTTACCAATATGAGGGCAATGCTGTTTTTGAGTATGTTGGAGAAGGCCAGGCGCGTTATGCTCCGGTAATTTTGCTGCCGCTGCCGAAAAGCCATGATGTGGTGGATTTGTCCCTCGATCTCGCGCCGCTAAAAGCCCTAACCCTGCATAGCGAATTGGCTATCAGCAATTATGATCGCAACTCGTTTTCCACGCTGGATAGCAAAGACAACATTGGTGTGGCGCAAGATTATCAAGTCGCTCTCCGTCCGGAAAAATTGAATGCTTTTGGACGAAATTTCGGCAAGTTTTTTCTGACCGGCCGTTATAAAAAAGTCGGCAATCAATTTACGGATATCGACCGCACCACCGAAATCGAATACAATCGCAAATGGGATTTGCCCAGCTCGGCGACTCGCGAAGAGACCGTCAAGGAAATCTATTCGCAGTACGAGCCGTTTCGAGGATTTTCTGTTGGCGGCGAATGGGGAAACATTCAAAAAGGTGATTATTTTCGATCGAATCGCTGGTTGGCCGAGCATCGTTGGCAATCCGAAACCTTGCCCTCATATTATTATCGTATCGAAAACATCAACAAAAACAATATTGCCCAAAATCAGCTTGGTGATTGGTTGCGACAACGCGGCAATGCCGATTGGAGTATTTGGAAATTCCGTCCGCTGTTCGAGTATGAAGGCGAAATCAAAAAAGAAAACTGGTCCGATTCCCTGTACACCGGATTTAAATTTGATGACATCAGTGGCGGCCTGGCTTTTCAGCCCTTTTCCAAATTTTCCATAACCGGCAAAGTATCGCAGCGTGATGACCAGGAATATGTCGGGTATGATACATTTGTCGACAAATCGTTTGCTAACACGCAAAATCTGCAACTGGAGCTGCAACAAATAAAATCATTTTCGGCGTCGCTGGATTTAACGCATCGCACCAAGACCTACGCCACTGCCGAGCAAGCCGACACTCGCACCGATTTGGCGGAATTACGCACGCAGTGGACGCCCTGGAAACGCGCCATCAATGCCAATTGGACATATCAAATTTCCAACACGGCCACGGCGCGCAAGGAACGCGTCTACATCAAAGTGCCGGAAGGCGAAGGAAACTACCGCTTTGATGACGAGTTGAACGAATATGTGTACGATCCGCTCGGCGATCACATTTTGCGAATATTGACCACGGATCAGTTGATTCCAACCATCGAGCTCAAAACCAGTTCGCGCTTGCGACTGGAGCCATCGCGGCTTTTTGAAAATGTTTCAAGGCCCGGTGATTTGCAAAACTTGTGGGTCAAATCGCTTTCTGCCGTGTCGAGCGAATCTTATGTGGCTCTGGAAGAGCGCACCCAAAGCAATGACATGGGCGATATCTATTTGATGAATTTGCAGAAATTTCGCGATCTGGAGAATACAATTTTTGGCTATTTGCAATATCGCCAGGATGTTTATTTATTTGAGCGCAGCCGCGATTTTTCGCTACGTTTGCGTTACCACATGCGCGATGAGCTGAATAATCAATATTTGGAAGGCGGCGAAGAACGCAACGAGTGGGAGCGCAGTGCGCGCGTGACCGCGCGGATTTCCGAACGGGTAAGCACGCAGTCCGAATTGGTGCAAAAACGCACGGCACGCTTTTTTAATCAGCAAAATCGCCAGGATCGCGACATCCACGCCACCGAGCTTGACGCGGATATTTCGTTTGTGCCGCAACCGCTGCTAAAATTGGCGCTGGAAGGTCGGCTGTCCTGGGAAGAAGACACGGTGTACGAGCAACCCACACAGGTGCAGGCGTATGCGCTTATTCCGCGCGTCACCTATTCGCTGCGCAACAAAGGCCGCATTCGTGCCGAGTTTGAGTGGAGTTATGTGGATACCAATCCCAAAGATCGCGTGCTGCCCTATGAAATGGCCAACGGCCGCAGTATCGGCCAGTCCATTCGCTGGGATTTGCGTTTTGATTATCGCATTTCTTCAGTCATTCAAGCGACTTTGTCGTATGCAGGTCGCAATGAACCGGAGCGTGACCGCGTTATTCACACCGGCCGCGCCCAAATAACCGCTGCTTTTCGGTAGATTATGAGACGACTGTTATCGACATTTTTTCTTTTTACTTTTTCTCTGGCTCTTGTTAAGGCCCAGACATCGGAAAAGACTGTTCCTATCAAATTGATTGAATTCTTTGGAACCGATCAGGTCTCGGAAAGTACAGCGCAAAAATGGTTTGGCCTGAAAAAGAATGATCCACTTCGCGTCTCAGAGCTGCAAGATAAAAGTATTACCTTGTTGAAAGGCTACGCCGCCAACGGTTTTCAGTATACCCAAATCGATTCTCTAATTTATGACATTTATCCCGATAGCTCGGGCGCGGAAATTTCGGTTTATATAAATGAAGGACAGGAAATCACAACCGGCTCTATAACACTTTTGGGACTTTCGGATGATGAACAGGTCAATATTATAAATCGGTTTGATTCACGTCCGGGCAAGGACATCAATACCCAACAACTCGAACGCGATTTACACGCCGCAATTATCGAGTTTGAAGAACAAGGGTATCCATTCACGAAATTCGAGTTGCAGTCGATTCAACTCGACAGCCTGTCGCCGGAAGAAGCGCGCCTGGACATGACCTGGAAAACCGCAAAAGGGCCGCAACTGGTTATTAAAGAAATTCAAATCATTGGTAACGAATTCACCAAAGAAGAGGTGATTTTGCGGGAAATCCGCATAAATGAGGGCGACATTTATGATCATGATAAAGTCTCAAAAATTCAGCAGCGTTTGATAAGGCTGGGATATTTCCGCAACGTGGCGCCGCCCGAAGTCTTTCTCGCTACAGCAAATGAGGGCGGACTGTTGATTCGGGTGGAAGAAGGCAACACCAGCAAATTTGACGGTGTTGTCGGTTATACCCCCGGCACCAACGAGCAAAGCGGCTATTTTACCGGATTGATTGACATCAACCTGGGCAATTTATTCGGCACTGGCCGCGCACTTTTGGCGCATTGGCAAAAACGCGATCGCGCCTCGCAGGATTTAATGTTTCATTACCGCGAGCCGTGGATTGCCGGATTTCCGCTGCATCTTGGATTTGGGTTTCAACAGCTCATTCAAGATTCAACTTACATTGAACGCGATTATGGTCTCGATCTTTTGCTACCACTTGTGGAAAATTTCTCGATAGTCGGTAATGTGAAAAAGAACAGCATTCTGCCGGACTCGATGGGCAGTTTTCAGCTCGGTATCCCAAAGAGTGAAACCGTCAGCGCGATGGTGGGATTAACTTATGATTCTCGGGACGATCTGCTAAATCCCCGGCAAGGCATCTTATATTTCACCAGTGTGCAAACCGGGCGCAAGAAAAATTTAGGTCCGCCGGAAATTCTGCAAGCATACGAGTTGGATGAACGCGTAAACAACCATCGACTGGCGTTGGATGTTGAATTTTTTCTGCCTACTTTTGGCCGACAAGTTTTTGCCCTATCGCTGCACGGTCGGCAAATCACCAGCTCGGAAGAATTTATTCCCGTGCCCGACCAATTCCGTCTGGGCGGCACGCGCAGTTTGCGCGGGTATCGCGAAGATCAATTTCGCGGCACCAGCATTGCCTGGACCAATATGGAATATCGCTACATTCTCGGCCGTCGCTCACGAGCTTTTGTCTTTTGCGATTTCGGTTATTACACCGCCGACAACCGTACCGGCAAACTTGAAGATTATAAAATTGGCTACGGCTTTGGCGTGCGGCTGGAAACCGGCTTGGGGATTATGGGAATCGATTATGGCTTGGCGTATGGCGAAAAGCAGGGATTGATGAGCGGGCTTTTGCACGTTGGACTGGTAAACGAATTTTAATTTCATGATCATCCGGGATGAAAATCCCGGACAGGCAATGGTCTGGGACATCCGTCCCAGAGCAGCGTTAATCGGACGAATGTCCTGGTTTCATCGCACGATCGGGATAAACATCCCGATCGATCGTTTTTAAATCCTTGTACATCCGTAACACATATTTACTTTTATCAAGAGAAAATGAATTCCGAAAAACTCCGCAAACTCGAATTTGAAGAAATTTACGCTCAACGTCCGGATCTCGAAAAACTGGCAACTGTGCCGCCGCATCCATTTGTCGCGGTTCTGGACAATATACGCTCGCTGCACAACGTCGGTTCTATGTTTCGCACGGCGGATGCGGTTCATCTGCAGCACCTTTATTTGTGCGGCATCACCGGCCGGCCACCGCGCGATGAAATCCGCAAAACCAGTCTCGGCGCCGAAGAGTCAGTTCCTTGGACCTTTGCCAAAGATGCGGCCCGTGTTATAACGGATTTAAAGCAAAACGGCTATCAAATCGTGGCGCTGGAGCACACCAACCAAAGCGTGGATTTTCGTCAGGCCGACTATCAATTTCCGGTCTGTTTTATTATTGGCCACGAATATCTCGGCGTTCAAAATCATCTCGTCGAAATGGCCGACCTCGCCGTGGAAATCCCCATGTTTGGCATTAAACAGTCGTTGAATGTTTCCGTTGCCTTTGCTGTTATGGTGTATGAACTTTTGCACCACTGGGAAGATAATTCAAAAAACAGGTGTTAACTGCATGTTCCGAACACTGTTCGATAAATACAAAGCTGCTAATTCCTACAAAAAACGCGGCATCATTTACATTTCCATTTCGCTGTTTTTTTTGCTTTATGAAATATTCGGCATGGCAGCTCCGCGCACGCCGGTCGTTTTGTTGTGGCTCGGCGTGATTCTTATCGCACTGGTAATTATGACCACCTTGAAGGATCCGCGACCGTGAAACGTTTTTTGCTACTTTTTCTTGTTCTTTTTACCTCGGCATTTTCGCAGGAAAAAATTGCTAGCGGGATCAGTGCACCGCGACCGTCTGACGTTGCCGAATATAATCCCATAGATGTGCAGCATTACACCGCCAAATTGCAAATCAATATGCTCAGCCGCACCATTTCCGGCACGGTGCAAATTTTGGCGCAGCTAGAATCCACAGACGTGACCTCTTTTTTTCTGCATCTAAAAGGCTTGGATGTCTCTTCCGCCACCATTGATGGCACTCCGGTGCCTTTTCAGCAGCAGTCCGAACGCGTTTATTTCATATTAGAAAATCCAGCTCAACTGGTGAGCATCAAACTCGACTATTCCGGCACACCGGGCAACGACGGCTTTGGCGGATTCTTTTTTTCAGGAGATTATGCGTACTCGATGGGCGAGGCCATTAACACCTACCCCCCGTCCGCCCTGCGCTACTGGATACCGTCGCACGATGTACCGTTTGACAAAGCCACTCTGGATTTATACATCACCGTGCCAAATGGGCTTTCGGCGTTTTCTAACGGTCTCTTGAATTCGGTTGACACCCACGACAACATGACGACCTACCACTGGAGCGAACGTTTTCCCATCGCCACCTATTTGATTGCTATTGCTGTCGGCGACTATTTTACATTTGATCTGCCATACGTTTCCGTGACCGGAGATTCACTGCCCATCGAATTTTATGTGTTTCCGCAAGATTCAAACAAAGCGCAGGAAGATTGGAACGTCACTCCGGGTATGATGTACTTTTTCGAAACCTTTTTCTCAACCTATCCATTTGACCGTTACAGCATGGTCGAGGCTTTCAACCGCGGTGCCATGGAGCACCAGGGCATGACTACCTATTCATCGCAACTGGTCACCGGAGATCATCGTTACGATTATATTGTAGCGCACGAGCTGGCGCACCATTGGTGGGGCAACCTCATTACGTTAGGCGATTGGCGAGATATTTGGCTGAACGAAGGCTTTGCCACCTATTCCGAAGCACTCTATTTTGAGTGGAAATTTGGCGAATCCTATTTGAGCGAATACATGGCAAACTTGGCTCCGGCTTATTTTAATGAAGTGGCACGCCGCGGCCATTTTCCCATTTACGATCCCGATTATTTGTGGGGCGGCACCATCTACCAAAAAGGCGCATGGGTGCTGCACATGCTGCGCTGGACGATTGGTGAAACCGCGTTTTGGAATACGCTGCATACGTACATCGATAGGTATGCCTATGGCAACGCGTTGATTTCGGATTTTCAGGATATTGCTGAAGAAAAATCCGGGCAGGATTTGGACTGGTTTTTTGACCAGTGGATTTACAATGCCGGTTACCCCGACCTCGACATCGCCTGGAATATCACAACAGCGAATAACACCTACAAAACAACGGTCACGGTTGAGCAAAAACAGTGGGATCAATTTCAATTTATTGTGCCGTTGGAAATAAACTTTAGCACCCATACCGGACCGGTTTTGGATACACTTTATGTGGAACAGCGTAAGCAGACGTTCGAA
>CAYPZM010000015.1:0-28772 GCA_964414825.1 uncultured Cytophagia bacterium
GCCTGCACGTTACCGCCGAAACTGCGAATCTCGTGCGCACGCTTGAAGCTGGTGGTGCCGATGTGCTGCTGTGCGCGTCCAATCCACTATCCACACAAGATGATGTGGCCGCATCGCTGGTGCAGGATTTTGGCATTGCGGTTCACGCCATTAACGGCGAAGATCATGAGACCTATTACAAACACATTCGCGCCGCTATCGAGCACGGTCCGGTGGTCACTATGGACGACGGTGCGGATTTGGTGTCCAATATTCATTCCGATTATCCTGAAATTGCCAAGCAAGTCATTGGTAGTATGGAAGAAACCACTACCGGCGTTATCCGCTTGCGGGCCATGGCCAAAGATGGTGCCTTGAAATTTCCGGTTATTGCCGTGAATGATGCGACTACGAAAAATTTGTTCGACAACCGTTACGGCACCGGCCAGTCCACTGTGGATGGCATTATTCGCGCTACGGATATTTTGCTGGCCGGAAAAAATGTCGTCGTAGCCGGGTATGGGTGGTGCGGACGCGGATTTGCGATGCGCTGCCGCGGTATGGGCTCCAACGTGATCGTCACCGAAGTTGATCCCATTCGCGCTCTCGAAGCCGCCATGGACGGCTTTCGCATTATGCCGATGAGTGAAGCCGCGAAAATTGGCGATCTGTTTTGCACGTTAACCGGCGACATCCACGTCATTCGTCCCGAACATGTAAAAGTGATGAAAGACGGCGCCATCATCGCCAATTCCGGCCATTTTAATGTGGAGATCGATATTGACGGCTTGAAAGAATTGGCTGTTGATGGCCCAACGCAAGTACGCCGTTTGGTGGACGAGTACAAACTCCCCAGTGGCAATCGCGTGTATCTGTTGGCCGATGGTCGACTGATCAACCTGGCGGCTGCCGAAGGTCACCCGGCATCGGTTATGGATATGAGTTTTGCCACGCAAGCCCTGGCAACCGAGTGGGCCGTGCAAAATGCTGGCGACCTGGACGTTAAAGTCCACAACGTACCCGTAAGCATAGAGGATTGGGTTTCGAGGCTAAAGTTAAAAAGTATGGGCATTGAAATTGACGAGCTCACCGAAGAGCAAAAGGAATATCTTGCCTCTTGGGAAATGGGTACGTAATTTTTTAAGGAGACCGGCTCTCCCCGGTCTCCGTTTGATGTCTTAATCTCTCACCAAATCATCCGAGGTGCGCTTCTGAAAAAGGTTGTATTACTTTTCGTGATGTGTTGGGGGTTGATCTTTTCGAACCTGCAAGCGTATGAAATTTTTAGTAATGCTCGCCAGTATTCGATGGGAGGGGCTTACTCTGCATTGGCCCTGGGTGCTGAAGCCACGTTTCTGAATCCCGCTAATCTTGGTTTGGTTACTCGGCACAAATTTTCATTAAACTTGTTGGGATTGGGCGCCGAGCTGTCCAATAATGCATTTTCCCACTTGTTGTATCAACAGTATGTTGGCGATTATTGGGATGCCGACGAAATTGAGCTGATTCTCAATGAAATTCCGGAAGAAGGCATCAGCC
Source organism: uncultured Cytophagia bacterium (assembly GCA_964414825.1). GTDB lineage: Bacteria > Zhuqueibacterota > Zhuqueibacteria > Residuimicrobiales > Krinioviventaceae > CAYPZM01. The sequence goes on from CAYPZM010000015.1 coordinate 1,519, forward strand.
TAAATTCAAATGCAAAAGTTCAGGGAATTAGCATGGGCTACGGCTCCTTTGCCATAGGCCTGCGCGGCTTTAGCAGCTATTCCAGCTTTTTTGCCCGCGAGCTGTTCGAGCTGGCCTTGAAGGGCAATGAGCTCAATCGTGTGTACACATTCAATCCGGTTACCGGCGATGGCATGTCCGGTGCCTCGTTGGGATTGGCATATGGCAAAGGTTTCAATATAAAACGTGATGTTGTTGAGACGATCAGTTTTGGCGTGCTGGCGCGGTACATTCATGGCTTTTCGTATGTGAATATTGTGGAATCCGATTTTTATTCGCAAACCACCTATTCATCTATCGAAGGCTTGGGCCACTTGGCCGTGGACTATTCGGAAGGAGGCAAGGGTTACGCCTTCAATGTGGCAACCACGTTCAAGTTTGCAAACCAATGGCAAGCGTCACTTATTTACCAAAACGCTATTTCGAGTATGACCTGGAAACGGAATTCGCAAAAGATATTTTTCGATTTTCGCTTGAATCAAAACAATCTGGAATCCATTCTCAACAATGATGGCCGGATCGATTCCTTGATTTTATCGCGCGACTCTAGCGCGGTGGTGCCCGAATTTTCCACCCAATTGCCGCAAATAATTCGATTTGGGGTGCTTGTCCCCGTAAAAGATCAATTCAAATTTACACTGGAATATGAACAGGGTTTTGAAAACACAGCCCTTTCCTCAGAAAAGCCGCGATTTTCATTTGGTGGCGAATTGCGCGTAAGCGATTTTTTCCTGGTACGAACCGGAATCTCGTTGGGCGGTCGTTACGAAAATCATTATTCCGGCGGCTTTGGATTCCTCATCGACCGGTTTTGCTGGGATGTGGCCATGCGCACCTACAACGGCATCACATCCACAACCTCAAAGGGATTTGGTCTGGCGACTAGCTTGGCCGTGCGATTGTAGACGCTAAAATTCGGCGCAGTTGTAAATGATTCGATAGACGCACATTTCGCTGCGGCACACTACTTTGCATTTTTCGTGAATCAACTCGGCACCGCACACCGGACAAACAGAGTCCGCTTCACCGTTCTGTTCGGTCGTTGTTGATATGTTCAATATATCCTCATCCATAACTTTACTCCCATTCGTAATTTTCCGGCATCAGGTCTTGCTGAACGATACCTCCGGGACGCGTTTTCATTCCCGGCCACATTTTTCGCCCGGGATAAATGGCTGTGCGTATTCCAGTATGCACACCGTCCGAAAGAATGGCGCCCAGTTTTTCGCGCTTGCTGTCCACCAACTTGCCCTTAATCACGGAATGAACATGTGCTCCATCATGGCGCCGGTTTGCGGTGATGGTTCCGGCGCCCAAAATGCACCCCTGGCCCACCACAGAATCGCCCACGTAGCTCAAATGTTGTATGCGGGTATCTGCCATTATGATCGAATTTTTAACTTCGACCGATGCGCCAATTACGCAATTATCGCCAATAGAAGTGCAGCTACGAATATAACAATTGGGGCCAATAGTGCAGTTGTCGCCAAAAACGGCCGGCCCTTCCACATACGCACCAGACTTGATGATGCTGCCCTTGCCCACCTGTACCGCTCCTTTCAAGACAGCGCCCTTTTCAACCGTACCCAATACATTGCTCTCTGTCATTGATTTCATCAAAAACTCCTGGTGACTAAGCAAGTCCCAGGCAAACCCGGTTGGCAACCAAAAATCGCGGATGGGCAGAGCGTACACATCATTCTTTAATGCTGTAGTGGCAATGGCCGAGGTAATTTCAATTTCGCCGCGCTCGCTGAGCGGAGTTTCTTCGAGCTCATGAAAAAATTCAGGCCGCAAAACATAACAGCCAATATTCACCAAATCCCCCATAAATTCCTTGGGCTTTTCGACCAGAGTTTTGACACGGTTGTGGCCATCGGTTCCGAACACGCCATAGAGCTCAGGATTATCAACGCGTTTGGCCAGCGCCGCATAATCGAATGAAATCAGCTCTTCCAGGTCGATGCGGGAAAATAAATCATCGCCGTTCATCGCCACAAACTTGTCTTTGATATGCGGTTTCGCCTGCAAAACGGCATGACCAGTACCCAGTTGTTCTTTTTGCTCCTGATAAATAATATGCATGCCTCTATAATTCGAACCCAGCTCTGCTTCGATCATTTCTTTGCGATAACCGGTTATAAGAATCACTTCATCAAATAGACCAACCAGTTGATCCAAACTGTGGCGGATCAGTGGACGGTTCATTATCGGCAACAACGGCTTGGGTCGGGTTAAGGTAAGAGGATAGGTGCGAGTACTTTTACCAGCGACCATTAACACGGCTTGCATAAAAATCTCCCAAATTTAGTAATTAAAGAGCAAATGTAATTATCCGGTTGCTTTTATTCAAGGCTTAATGCTGCATGTATACATTTCAACAAAAACAAATGCAGAAGCAATTATCATCAAACGTAACATCTCGATATCAAAACAGGTTTTTCTTGCTTTTTATTGGTGGGTGTGATATACTATTCAAATTTACAAGCCACACGACAATTGAGGAGAGCAATATGAGGCGTCGAGAATTTATGGCGAGTACGGCTGCTGCTGGTGCTGCTGCGATGCTGAGCGGAACTCGGCTGTTTTCACAAGAATTATCCAAAAAAGAATTAGAGGGCAAAAAAGTATTATTTGTTTGGGGCGGCTGGAAAGGTCATGAGCCGAAAGAGTGCCGCGATATTTTTGTGCCCTGGATGGACAACGCCGGCGCTGACGTGATTGTGTCCGACAATCTGGATATCTACACCGATGCGGCGATAATGGACTCTTTGGATTTGATCGTGCAAGTTTGGACCATGGGTACGATCGAAAAGGAACAGGAACAGGGTTTACTAAAAGCGGTTCGCGAGAAAAAAATCGGCTTGGCCGGCTGGCATGGTGGGTTGTGTGATTCGTTTCGCAACAACACGGAATACCAGTTTATGACCGGCGGCCAATGGGTGGCGCATCCGGGCGGCGTTATTGATTATTCCGTGCAAATTGTGGATACCAAAGACCCGGTGACCGCCGGCCTGAACGACTTTGATATGCACAGCGAGCAATACTATATGCATGTCGATCCCAACGTCAAAGTACTGGCTACTACGCGATTTAGCGGCGAGCATGCGCCGTGGATCGAAGGCAGTGTCATTCCGGTGGTCTGGAAAAAATATTATGGTGCGGGACGAGTGTTTTATAACTCTCTCGGTCATGTGGCTGCAGATTTTGATGTGCCCGAAGCACTGACCATTATGAAGCGCGGCATTGTGTGGGCATCACAAAGCAAATATGGCGCTAAAGAAGAGTGGATTCAGGCGGTCTATCACAATCACGGAAGCAGATAAAGATAACTCGGAACGTGTTAAAAGTGGACGCTTGTGCCTCGTATTTTGTGGCATTTGAATATTTCGGGATAAACAAGATAGATTCGTTTTAATATTCAATAATTTCAAACAGCCGTCCATCGCCCGCCTTTAGCAAAACATAGGCGCTTTTTTCATTGCCATCCTTGTGGGGCCAGGCAAATTCCAGAGGCGGCAACATGTGATTTTTGGATATTTCGACAACTCGTTTTACATGTTCCGAAAAATGAATTGCAGGACGTTTGCCATAATTAAAATCCGTGTTCACAACCATCACAAATTTGCGGTCGTTGGGGCCGGTAAAAAATCCGGACAAAATAACCGGCGAATCGATTTTGGTGATGGGCAAGCCGGGTACCAACTGAGGAACACCAAATCTGTTGGTCTCGCTAAAATAGACACCTGTTGGCCTCAAATCGAGCAAAATGGGTGCAAGAGCGTGCAGTTCATGATTGATATCGCGACAATATATAAACGCTTGCGTAACATCACCTTCATCATCCAGCAGGGCATCGCCATGTCGAGCCGATGATCGTGCTGGCGGCCGGTAGGAAAAATACTGCACACCACGCGCTCCAAAGGCCAAGCTGCAGAACAGTTGCACGCGCACGTGCGCATGCGTCACATTTGGATGCGGTCCGAACGGAACCACAAGTACATAGCTCCAAAACGGAGTTTGGTGTTCGGTGGAGAGTTCGGAAAGAATCTGCAAATTGTCGAAAAATTCCGGTCGAATCGAGTCCTTTACAAGTGCCAGATGCTCAACAGCCAGAAATTTAGGTTTAAGGACTTGAAGATATTGCGTTAAATAGGCGCGATAATTCGACGTATCCAGCCGCGCCGGACTTGCATAATTTGGAAAGGCTTGAACAAAATAATCGAGCCCGGTATGGTTGCTCGCAAAATGATTCGTAAGCCGTGCCAGCTCGGGAAACATGCCAAGTCCCGGTTTGTCTTGCAAAAAATAACCGGCAAACGAATTGTGATTTTTATAAAGCTGGGTTAAACTATCAATTTCCCAAAAAGTGGAATCTTGACCGTTGCGAAAGCGACCAATATATTCTTCTGTAATAAATAGCGAAAGGCCAACAGAATCGGCAAATTGCAGCGCAGCCAGATTTTCGTCATACGAGCCCGCATCAAAAAAGCATTGGTTAAAACCTATTTGACCGATGCTTTGCAGGTCTTGCGTTATAAATTGCGACGACGAGGGTCCGTACCAAATTAAAATAGGAAATGGTGGCGAGGAAGACAACCCCTGGGACAAGCTCAAACTCCATAATACACCAATACCGAAACCGATAACGGGTCGTTTCACGTTGCTCCTCCACTGCGAATCATTTTTAGCTCTCAACTTGATATTAAAATAAATGATTGCAATCGCAAAGTCAAGCGGAAGTAACACGCTGTCGAGAATTTTTGCAACCTAACTGTATTCTTTACATAATATTGTGGACAGAAAAACAATCGAAATAACCGTAACCGAAGAGACTCACAAAGAGCGGCTGGACAAATATTTGGCCAGCCAACTTCCGTCCGTCACGCGGGCCAAACTCAAACGCCTCATTGACGAAGATTATGTGACTGTGGATGGAGTGCCAACAAAAGCCGGCCATGCATTGCGGCCCGGCGAAACCATTGTCGTCAACTTTCCGGAACCGCAACCTCTGGATTTGCAGCCCGAATCCATCCCTCTCGATATTTTGTATGAAGATGAATACTTGCTCGTGGTCAATAAACAAGCCGGCCTGGTGGTACATCCCGCGTATGGAAATATGAGCGGTACGCTAGTAAATGCATTATTGGCGCACAGCACCTCCCTTTCCGAAGTGGGAGGCATGACCCGTCCGGGCCTGGTGCATCGTTTGGACAAGGAGACATCCGGTTTATTGGTGGTGGCCAAAGATGATGTGACGCACGTACACCTGGCGCGACAGCTTTCGGCGCATAAAATAGATCGTGAATATCGCGCCATTGTCTGGGGGCATTTGAAGCAGAAACAGGGGACTATAAAGGCGGCCCTATCGCGCCATCCCAAGGACCGGACGCGCATGCGCATTCATTCTGCCGGTAAACAGGCCATCACCCATTACGAGGTGTTGCACGAAATGTCGTTTGCCAGCTATATCAAGCTGAATCTCGAAACCGGAAGAACGCACCAAATTCGCGTTCATATGGCATCATTGGGTCATCCGGTGTTTTCAGATTCCGCTTACGGCGGCAGAGGCAAACAGTTGGCGAGCCTGAATCAACAACGTGTGAAATTTGTAAATCGATTGTTTAATCAATTTACTCGTCAAATGCTGCATGCAAGAGTGCTAGCGTTTATACATCCGGCCACGGACGAGCTTTTGGTTTTTGAGTCCACCATGCCAGAAGATATGGCCGAGCTCTTGCACACCCTCAAGAGTAGCTCCGTGTAAATTTCCCACACTGTTGTTTTTTTACACAGTGTGTTTTTCCTACATTTCCCCATTTTTCCTCACATTCACTTTATTATCCGCCACAATCCAATGCCTTATATGCAATAAAATCAGCGACTAATCCAGTTTGATTTTCTACGCATTTTAATTTCTACCTTTGGCACAAGCATTGCCTAATAGTCGGCTGAGAGATAATAAAAACAATAAAATTGTGAGGAGTATCATGGAAATGGTAAATACAAAAAAGGCGTTGATGTTGCTGTGGATCACCCTGGCGCTCATCATCTTGTTTACGTTGATACTGTTCAATCAAAGTTATGCCGGCAACGATGAGTATTATGATGATTTGAGCTATCGAGAACGAAGCGTTGCCAAAAAGATGGAGCGAAAATATCTGGGCAGTTCCGATCCGGTGCTGCGCTTTAAAGGTGATGCCCGCATTGATAAAGACGAATTGGTGGATGGCGATGTCATCTCCCTAAAAGGAACTCTCAAAGTCGATGGTGAAGTCGATGGCGATGTCCTCTCTATTTTTGGAGATGTGGACTTGGGTGCCGACGCTTACGTGCATGGCGATGTCATTAGCGTCAATGGCAAGGTGTGGACAGAAGATGACGCCAAAATTCGCGGCGATGTTGTGGTGACCAACGTGCCCCTGGAAGATGATGACGACGAGGTGACCGTTCATAAGCGGCGGCGCGAACATGACAAAAAGGAAAAATGGGACGATGACAGCAATGAAGTGGTATATGCCAATTATAATCGTGTAGACGGTTTGACGCTTGGCTTGCAGTTTCCGCAACCCGGTTGGTGGGCAAATCGCAACCACAGTTTCGCGCTGCTGGGCAAAGGCGGTTATTCGTTTGCGAGCAAAAGATGGCAGTACAAAGTCGGTTTGGAGCGTTGGACCAGCTCGGATTTTCGTTTCACCATTGGCGCCGAGCTGCACGACATGACCTATACCGAGGATGAATGGATCATCTGCGACCATGAAAATGCGCTGGCTGCCTTTTTTATCAAAGAGGATTTTCGCGATTATTACAATCGCAACGGCTATAGCGTATATGCCAGTCAGCAATTTGGCAGAAATGTCAAAGTTAAAGCAACCTATCACAACGATGAATTTGGCAATGTGCAAAAAAATACCAACTGGTCGCTGTTTGGCAAAGGCAAAGAGTTTCGCGAAAATCCATTTGCCCTGCCTTACGAATTCGTCGCTGCCAATGGATTTGATGCGACCATGAATATCAAAAGTGTTTCAGCAACGTTGACCATTGATACGCGGAATCATCAAAAACATCCCAATAAAGGCTGGTTTATCAACGCATTTGCCGAGCATGCCGGCGAAGAGATAAATGAAGAAATTCAGTTTGAACGCTACATTGTCGATGTTGCGCACTATTTTCCGTTAAGCTGGGACGAACATATTTCGTTGCGCCTGCGTGGCGCCACTTCCAGCGGGGTGTTGCCGCCCATGTACTGGTACGATTTGGGTGGAATCTCGACCCTGCGCGGTGTCAAATTCAAAGAGCTCACCGGAGATCGTATGGTACTCGGCAATGTGGAATATCACTTGCGCGCCGGCGATGGTAATTTTCTCGGCCTTGATATTATTCTGTTTGTCGATTCCGGCCTGGCCTGGTTTGCAGATGAAACTATGCCCGGCATCGCCAACCGCTGGCCCGTTCCGGAAGACGTGCAACAAGCCGCAAACGAGACGCGCCCAACCGATACGTTCGAAGACTTGACCTGGGCCTCGTTGCGAACCAATGCCGGCTTTGCTCTCGCCAGTCCCGATGGCGACTTTCGCGTCAATTTTGCACGACGAATTGACAAGGGTGGACAAGATATTATTGTAACATTTCGCCTCTGCCGTCCGTTCTAACGTGTATCAGCAAAGAGAAGCAGCCGGCTTCTCTTTGCTCCATTTTTTAAAACTAAACGAGTCCGACCTAACGGAGAGATTATGAAAACGCCTTTAATACTAGTCGGTTTGCTAGCGCTTTTGTGTGTTTCTGCATTTAGCGAAGAAATTGATTCCATTGAAGATACCTATGTCATTAAAAGTGATGCGCTTTCTCTTGATATCGACATGGATGGCGGCACTATCCAGGTTGTGCCTAGTAACGACCGTCGTGATTGCCGTGTGTTAATCAGCTATTCTCGAAACAAGACGGATGTTGATCTACGCTTTAATCAGGAGCGAGGCCAGCTCGATATCTCTATCGATTCGGACAACTGGAATTTTGAAAATGGAGAACAAGCGCCCAAGGTAATCGTCGAGTTGCCTTATGGCCCGGAATTGTCTCTACAGGCTCATTTGAAAGCTGGCGAAGCGGATTTTGAAATTGGCGATCTCCATCTAGTTGATTTTCAACTGCGCCACTGGGCCGGAGAAACCAGGGTTAATTTTCAACAACCGAATCGAATGGTTATGCGCACTTTTGATGTGAACGTCAAAGTGGGTGAAGTTGATCTGCTCAACTTGGGCAATGCGATGTTCGAAGAAGCGGACATCAACAGCGGTATCGGCGAGCTAACTGTCGACTTTCATGGAGAGCATGTTGAAAATGCTATGGCGCGCATTGACCTGGACATTGGCGAGACCTCAATCATCCTGCCCCAGTCCATAGGCGCCAAGCTCAAGGTTTCAAAATTTTTGTTTTTATCCGAAATCGATTACCCCAACTGGTTCGATAAGCGCGGTAGTTATTATTACTCCGAAAATTACGAACAAGCGGCCAAATCCATTTACCTGATGATTTCCACTGGAATTGGCGAGCTTGATATAAAAATTGATTAAAATATAATATGATCTTGTTATTTTCATAAATAGGATTATTTTTTATTGACCATCACAAGATCAATAGGAGGGCAATTATGCCGGAAGAACCTCAAGAGAACATCGAGCAAGCGAAACAAATCAACATCGGTACCTGGATTAGCAAGGCATGGGATATGGTAACTGCCGATTTGGCTAATTTTTTGATTTTGGGACTTATTTTTGCTGTCATTGTGGGAGTGGCTTTAACTACAGCAATTGGACAATTTTTAGTTATTGGGCCACTATCCGTGGGATTCTATTTGATCATCTTTAATCGAATGCGCGGCCAGGAGATCAATATTGGCGATATTGCAAAAGGCTTTAACTTGTTCGTGCCCGCCGTATTGGCGAACATTTTGATTTCCGCATTTGTAGCCGTCGGCCTGGCACTGTGCATCATTCCCGGATTGCTCATCGCGGCCTTGTACCTGTTTACCTATGCTTTTATTTTGGAAAAAAATCTCGATTTTTGGGAGGCTATGGAGGCAAGCCGCAAGGTCATTAAAGATCATCTGTTTGAAATGACTATTTTTGTACTGCTGCTCGGGCTCATTAATTTTGTCGGAATTTTATTGTGCGCGGTTGGGGTCGTGTTTACAATCCCCTTAACTGCGGCAGCTACAGCCATCGCATATGACGATTTGGTAGGAATTGAAAAAGGATAAAAAAAAGGCGGAACCGGTTCCGCCTTTTTTTTATAATATGAGCTTAAAAATTAAGCTTATGCTTTGGTTTTTGTCTTCTTTTCTCCGGTGCATTCGGATTTGCTTTCACAACCCGCCGCATCTTTTGTTTTCATTTGCTCGGCATCCACGGCTTTAAAACCGGTCGAATTTACAGCTTCTTTTAGCTTTCCTTCTTCGGTTTTGCTGTCATCGTACAACACGACAGCCGAGTTGGATTCCAGAGACACATCTGCGCTTTTTACGCCATCCACTTTTTCCAACGTGGTTTTAACTTTATTGACGCAACCGTTGCAGGTCATGCCATCCACTTTAATATTGAGCTTTTTATCTCCACCCACAGCCGTAACGGACAGTGCAAGCATAAGAACCATAGCAAAAGACAATACTGTTTTCATACCTATCTCCTTTCGGTTTACTCCAATTATTCCACTTTAAAGGTGGAAGAGTACAACCAAATTCGATAGTCGGTTATTCCAACAATTTCATTGTCGGTTTGGCTGCTGATCAAACGGGCTCAAAAGTTTTTCTACCGCATCTTTATGGACAAGAATCGCCAGAATTTTGAGCTTTAGATAATCGCCATGAAAAAAGTGATAGCCATCAAATTCACCCTTCCACGCACTTGAAGCTGAGTCTTTGATCAAGTACCAATCTTCACCTTTGTGCTTTTTATAACCAATGAGATGCATGCCATGGTCATCGGTTGAAGTTTTGTTGTAAAATCGAAACTCACGCGCATCCTGATTTATAAAAGCCGATGGGATATCGAATGAGGGAATGACGCCAATATCGCCCCAGCCATATTTGCCAGGCTCGGATACGTCTCCGGCGATGACCAGACTAAATCCTTGTTGAATGGACGTTTTGACTGCATTGTAAAACTCCTCAAGAGGCACATTATAATAATCTTTGCTGTGCCACCAGTTGTCCGGAACGTCGTACGCATCCTGTGTCCAAAGCGGAATGTTTTTGAATGACATGATGGAGACATAATTTTCGAGAGAAAGCTGCAGTTTGTTTTGCAAAAATTCCACTGGTGTCATGTCAACGCCATCCACGTTAATCGATTCCGGCGGGCGTCCCAAATAACGATCCATAATCATACGCACATTAGCGATAACCTCATCTTCATGCCACAACTCGTTTTCTTTTACATAATCGAGATATTCTGTAATTTCATCGTGCATGACAAAATGATTGTGGATGGTCTCATCATTCAACAAACCGCTGTAATCGCTGGCCCGCACCGCGCCGTATTGTTGCATGCGCTGAATGACGGCATTGGGCTGCGATCCTTCGGCAACCAGCGATTCGCCTTTTTCACCGACGAAACGCCGCACTTTTTCTACATACTCCCAATACACCGTAAACATGCGCGACAATTCGACGTCGCCTCGGCCCAAACGATGCAGCTCTGATTCGAGAAACGACGTGGTGCAAAAACACCAGCATGTATTGGTCGTATCCTGGCGAATGGGTGGAAAATGGAATACCGGATCGTAGGCTTGAATATCGCGAACATGTTCAAAACGCTCAAACTCGGTTACCAGATACTCTTTTTCCTTGCCGTAAAAGTTTTTGTGCGTTTCATATATCGCCACATCTTTTTCGTCCTTTGCCCAACCGATTTGCAAAACCGTCAGCGTTAAAACAAAACAAATCTGCACATATCGTCGCATCGTATTATCCTTTACTCATCTTGATCGCTTTTATCAGATTTATTAGACTGGGGGAAAATGCCTTGCAAAGCATCGGCAATGACGGCTTTGGTTTCGTCCGTAAAATCGCCGTTTTGCATCCAAATGAGATAATCCCGCTGGTTTTCTACAAGCCATGCCAAGGTCTGGCCGCGGTGTTTGCCAAAGGACAATACGGCTTCGCCATTACGCCAATAAAATTTGCGATCACTGGTGACCCAGCGGTTATCCTTGGGAACACAATAATTGTGCAAGCCCTCCATATCCTGGGGCAAATTTGTATATTTTTTTAGTTGAGCATCCAGGATATCCACTGTAACTCGAACATCGGCCAAGGCATCATGAGCATCGATATGCTCGCCGCCGCAATAAAAATGGTAGGCGGCGGATAAATCTCGCGGCTCGTTGCGGTGAAAAATCACCTGTGCATCAATTAGTTTTGTCGATTCCAAATCGAGTGCTGCATTATATCGAAGCAGCTCGGCTTGCAAAAACGGCACATCAAAGCGGGCTATGTTGAATCCGCTCAAATCGCAATGGGTCAAAAACGCTTGAATCTTTGGTGCAAAGATTTCAAACGGTGGTTTATCCGCAACCATATCATCGGTAATATGGTGCACTCGTGACGCTTCCGCCGGTATCGGCATTCCGGGATTTACGAGCTCGCTCCACTCTTCCTGCGTTCGATCCGGATTGATGCGCAAAAACGCAAATTGCACAATGCGGTCTTGCTGCAAGTCCAGGCCTGTGGTTTCCAAATCAAAAAACACCAACGGTCGTTCCAGTTTCAATGAATCAAACAAAATGGTTTCCGATGGATCATCAAAAACAAAACTTTTCTGCTCTCCGTTCGGCATGGTTATCTCCTTAATTTTGCGAGAGATGAATTATAGCAATTTGTCGCAAAATCCGCAACCGGAATTTACCTTTTCAATCCGCCGAAAAGCCTTGACAAACCTGGCATATTATCTTATTTTGACGATCATTTTTAATAGCATGGGAGATTTTAATGCAGGAACAGCAAAAGCAGGAACCGGAAGCCAAGAGATTTGGACAGGTTGTTAAAGATGCATTTAAAGAACTGGGAGAAACCCTGGTTGCGTTTATCAAAGCCCCGCGTGCGTTGTGGGGCATTAACGTGCCGTATGTGTTGGAGGGATTATCCTATTTTGGAATTTTGACTATTTTGGGCAAATTTTGCTCGGAAAACGTGGCTCTCACCGACCCGCAGGCTGGTTGGGTATATGGTGGCGTAACCGGCGGCATCACCTTTGCCATGTTGCTCCTCGGTGGCGTGGTTGATAAAATTGGTGTACGAACCGCACTCCTGCTCTCGCTGGCGACCATGGCTATAGGGCGCTTTATTGTCTCGCTGTCCGGCACCTTGCCGCTAGGCGCCGGCATTTTTTCTCCCATGTTTTTTACCATGGTGGGCGGACTGTTGCTGATGGTGACAGCCTACGGTCTCTACCAACCCGCGGCGTATGCCGGGGTAAAGCGCTACACCAACCCGCAAACCGCGGCCATGGGTTATGCGGTGCTCTATTCGCTGATGAACTTGGGTGCCTTTATTGCCGGATACGTTGCCGACATTTCCATGGATTTTGGAGAATCGATCTTTCCGCCCAACGGCTTGACCGCCGTATTTTGGGCCTTTACTGCCATTACAGTAATTTCCGTACTATCTTGCTCTCTCATCCTCACGCGCAAAGTGGACAAACATGCGGTTGCTCGCGTAAAACGAGAAAAGCAAGTAATGGAGGAAAGCGGCAAGATTGAAAAGAGCACGGACATCCCTAGCGAACCGCAACCGAAAGCCAAAATCCACAATACCAAGTTAATGATGTATTCAGTCTTGACCGTGCTTTCTCTGGTTTGGCTCGTCTTTGTGTTTAATTCAGACACCGGACTGGTTATGCGAATCGGCTTTGTGCTTGTAAGCGTGGCTTTATTGGCGCTCTCGGTGTGGGAATTTTTGCGCTATCGCCCGGAGCACCCGTTTCGTGACGCCCGGTTTATGTATTTCATTTTTATCCTCATTCCTGTGCAAACGTTGTTTGCGCACAACTGGCTCACCATCCCCTATTATTTAGATCGCGCCTTTCGCGGCAACTGGATCGGCGAGTATTGGACCGTGTTTTCCAATATTAATCCGCTGCTCATTTTTATCATTACTCCCATCATAGCCGGCCTTACAGCGCGCGCCAATGTTTATCGTATGATGATTCTCGGCACATTTATTATGGCAGCTCCAACATTTTTGCTGGCCATTGGTCCGCTGCCGGGGTTATTTCTGACCTACATTTTAATCATGTCCATTGGCGAAGCCATGTGGCAGCCGCGCTTTTTGCAATGGGTGGCCGAAATCGCTCCCGAAGGGCAGACCGGTGCCTACATGGGTATCGGACAATTTCCATGGTTTTTAACCAAAGTGCTCACGTCGCTCTATTCCGGTTACTTTGTGGCAAACTATATTCCCCGGCCAGAAGCGGGATTACAGCAAAACTCCGGCGAAATGTGGCTTATCTATTCGTTTATTGCCATGCTATCGACCATCGGACTGTTACTGGCAAAACCCTGGATGCAAAAGGGCATGAAAGAACGGGCATGATAGATGAATTGGAATTCTGGAACTCTGGCGTGTGTTTTTCGTTTATACCTGAGAGACATAAATCAGAAAGAGTTCCGGAGGAAAGTTTATAGATGAAAATGGCGTGGATGTTATTAATGGTCACCATTACAAGCAATGCGGCGCTGTTGTTGGCCCTGTTTCAAGAAAACCGACAATTGCCCGGATTGTTAACCAATATAATTGGCGCAATGACCCTGCTGTTTGTCAGTGTTTGGTCGTTGATTAACTCGGCGACAAAAAAACAATCGGCATTGCTTATGCGCCCAACATGGTATGCGACCATATTATTAATTGTGCTGACTGTTGCGGCTGTGATCAAATCCGTAGTGCTGGCTTTTCAGAGCGGAGATTGGCCCTATTGGCCGCTTGTATTAAGCGTTATTGCGTTTACGTATATGGCCCTTATGCTATGGCATAATCGATTGATGGAAAAATTGCTCGATACTATTCGATCAAAATAAGCCGCTTTCAAAAGCGGCTTTATTATTACCAATCTTCTTTTGGGGGATTAAAATAGCCAAAGCGAATCCACGGCGCCCCTTTTTTAATTTCGGCCTGCCAGCGTAAAATGCCGATGGGTGCTCGCCCATTTTTCGAAATATTCAGCTCATCCATATACCATTCGGGATCGATGTTTAGATTTCGCATTTGAATATAATCAATTCGATAGCGATGAATGATATCCAATAGCGCATCCATTTCAGCCGGGTCGTCCGACAGCCCCGGAAAAATAAAATAATTCAACGAAATCCATTTGTTGTGTTTGCGCATCACACCCATTGATTCCAAAACATTATCAAATGTGTACAACTTGGGATTGTAGTATCGCGTATAATACGGCTCTTGCGCGCTGTTTAAACTCACGCGAATGCTATCCAGTCCCGCATGGCAAAGCCGCTCCAGAACACCGGGATAACAGGCATTGGTGTTTATGTTAATGGTGCCGTGCGACGTCTGTTGGCGAATGTCTCGAATCGCTTCTTCAATCAGCCGGCCTTGAAGCAGCGGTTCACCCTCGCAACCCTGACCAAAACTAATGATCGGCCGCGGCGCGTTCTTTAAATGCGGAACCGTAAACTCGACAATCTCATCCACCGTTGGCAAAAAATCAAGGCGATCTTGCGTGGCTGAAATGCCGCTGCTCTTTAGCTGTTGCGAAATGCAGCCGATACACTCGGCATTGCACGCCGGACTTGTAGGTACCGGGCACTCCCAACGCCCCAACACAAAATTTTGCGATGCCGGACAGTGATAGCGCTCCACACAATTTTTAACCAGATGCTGCACCAGGCGGTTGCCATCGTAACGTCGTAACATGTGTTGTGCGCCGGCGAAAATTTTATCTTCATCAAAGCGTTCGATATCTTGACGAATATCGTCATCCACTCGCAACGCTGCCACCCAAAAGTCATTTTTGCGCCACCCGAGCGCTGTGTAGGCAAAAAGCGGCAGACGAATCGCTTCCCGAGTTATGAATGCGCTGCGCAACACCTGGGAATAAGCCGGCGCCATAAACGCCGAGACCGCGATGACCGGCTGGCCTTGATAGGTTGGCACTTTGACAAACGTGTTTCGCCGCCGATCGTAACCAATCGGAAGACGGCCAGGGAGCTCGAATACATTGCTGCCGTTCGGCATGGGTATCAGCTCGTCTTGTCGAGGTAATCGTTTGCGACGACCGCTCATGCCGACCATTTCAAGCTCTGGAATGTCAAACACGTTGCCGTGCCCGTCACTAACTAGAAGTTTTGGAAGCGCTAAAGGCATAAAATGATCTTGTCCGAAAAGTTTTTGTCGAATAATATGTTACAGAAATATCTCAAATTCTTTGTTCCAATTTAACATATTTATTGTTTTTTGAAAACAAATCCTTTTTGTGCATTCATCCGCCTTTCATGTTGCATCTGGATGAAAAAAGTTTATATTGAACTCCCTTTGCTAATCAATAAAGGAACCTATTATGGAATGGTGGCAGCATCTACCTGAAAAAATTAGTCCGGTTATTTTTTCTCTCAATTCCTTCCAATTACGCTGGTACGGCATGATGTACGTTGTAGCTTTCGGAGTTGTCTATCTGTTGCTGATGTATCGTTTGCGCACCGAGTCTTTTTCCATCACAAAAGACGATGTGCAAGCCTGGTTTGTATGGGCGCTCCTGGGCGTGCTCCTGGGTGGTCGCCTCGGATATGTGCTGTTTTACGATCCAACCATGTTTGTTGAAAATCCATTGGGCATCTTTTTGCCGATTGATATTCGTAACGATTTCCAATTCACCGGCCTCTCTGGGATGTCGTATCACGGCGGTTTGATTGCCGTGTTTTTGCTGACGCTGTGGTTTTGTCGGCGACATCGTATTAAATTCCTAAACTTTGCGGACTTGGTGGTGCCGGCCATTCCTTTGGGTTATACATTTGGCCGCATCGGCAATTTTATTAATGGTGAATTGTACGGCCGCATCACGTCGGTGCCGTGGGGCATGTATTTTCCCAAGGACTATTCCGGTCAATTGCGGCATCCCTCGCAGCTCTACGAAGCCTTTTTTGAGGGCATTGTGCTGTTCCTTATTCTTTGGGGATGGAGAAAGCGAAAAAATCTCCAAGGCCTGTTTTTGCCGATTTATCTGCTTGGCTATGGTTTCGTTCGATTTTTTATTGAATTTGTTCGTCAACCCGATGCGCACCTCGGCACGCCTTTTGGGCCATTAACCGTGGGACAGGTGTTATGCATTGCGATG
Organism: uncultured Cytophagia bacterium; assembly: GCA_964414825.1. GTDB lineage: Bacteria > Zhuqueibacterota > Zhuqueibacteria > Residuimicrobiales > Krinioviventaceae > CAYPZM01. Next base: position 17,898 of record CAYPZM010000015.1, read on the forward strand.
ATTGCTGCCGGATTGATCATGATCTGGTGGGTTAGAGGACGGCGGCGCCAGAGCCGAGCTTAGGTTCCCTCGGACACGCTGAACGCTTATACCCAATCCGGGCGGGACAAATACAAGGGCAACGGGCACCACGCTTCCAGTAGTCGCGCCGGTCCCGCCAGTTTCATTACACTGGATGCTGAGAGGGGCCCGAAGAAAAGCCGCATGGCTGTTTGGGAGTTCAGCGTCAAATCCGGTCTGGTTTCTACCTTGCGGCACACTGCCTTTCCCGGTCTCACCTCTAGCTGAAAAACCCCGACGCCTGTAATTTCAACAATCACGTTTCCTTCCATTAGATTGGAAAATTGATGTCGCAAAGACAAGGTTGCGGATAGTACGGCTTGCCAATCAAAAATTTGCCAGCAACCCGATGGAGTGATCTGCGGATATTCGCAAATGGACGTGATGGCATTAAACACATCATTTTGGATGGGCGCAATATTGATCCACCACGGCTCATTTTCCGTCGCGGAAATCCAGTTCTGCAACATGTGTTGGGTTGCTGCTGGCGAAACCGCAACGCATTCTGTTATTTTATTTTGTGCGCTCTCGGAGATTAGATAGCCGAGAATGTGTTTTTGATCCTCGACCGCGATATAGAGCGAGCTTTTCCAGCTTGTGGCATAGTGGAAAAAATCGATAGCTGAACGGCATGTGCGAAAGGGCTGTTTCTCATAAAGATTGTTGATGTGCCGCAACCAGTTGTGATCGCTTTTTTCAATTTTGATAAATTGAAGAGTTGCGGGTTCCTGCAGCAAATGCTTAATATTGGCTTTTTCGAAATTTGCCGAAATTCGTTGTCCGCACGTTTCATATCCAAAATGTGCATACCGCTGCCGCTGACCATCCAACCAGGAGAGATCATAGCCTTGCGTTTCCATCACCTCAACACAATGCTGCATCAACCGTTTCATATGCCCCAAACCGCGGTCATTCGGGTGCGACGACACGCCGCCAATCCCGGCCAGCTTTAGTGCAACACCGCCGATTGCCAACGTCATCGGAAACAAACCGACAATGGCACGAATGCGGCCGTCTCGTTTAATGGCATAATTGTGTTGCATATGCTCGTCGGTTGGTCTGTATACTTTGGGGAGCAAGCGCGCAAAATCGTGCGGGCCATGGACACTAAATACAAGATTCAAAAAATCCATGGCATCTTCAAAATCATTGGCCGTGAGTTGGATGATGGCAGCGGACATTTGGTTGATTTCCCTGATACGACGAGTATTCTGACGGTGAAGAGAAAGCAGAAAGATTTCACCAAAAGTGTGAAGACAATTCTGCTAGAACTCGCAAAATACATAACGAATATTTTTGACGAATTCAAGAATTTATTCTTCAGGAGAATCTGCAATGAAATATAAACAAACAACAGATGACGAACTCGTCCGAAAAGCGGTCGACGCTCTCGTCGAAAAACTAGGTATTGTTGACGCAACTCGGTTTTTAGCTATGCCGCGAGAAAAACGTATGGAATCGGTCAAGCGTCATCGAATGTGGCAGTCGAACTTGATTAAAGATGATTTTTTTGATAAAGCTTTTAAAGAATAATGGTCATTTCCTTTCACGCTCGAGAAACTTTGCCTGCCGACTTTATGAGCCACTCGACCTAAAAACTTTGCCGCCCCATCTCAACCACATTATCCGTTGCCGATACCGGCCGCAGCCGCAACCGATACACATACCGATCCGGATAGGTGCGGTACGGCGCCTGCACCTGAATCGGAGTGCCGCCAACGCCCGTGACTTTGTGATCAATGTTGAGCGTGACGCGCTCGGCGCGTTTGAGGTCGTATGGATACCAGGCGTGCTCCAAATTGCTATACGGATTTACGCTGACGTTCATGGTCTCATCGGCCACGATGAGCAAACCGCTGCGGTCCTCGCGACTAACAAACGTCCATTTCACGTCGGTGCGGTTGTCAAAATCCTGCGGGATGATGTATGGCAACTCAATCTCCTCCAGCTTTTTCGAATACAATCCCATTTTGGCGCCGGTTTTGCGGTCGGGATAGGTTTCCCACGGCCCGCGTCCGTACCAGGTAATTTTCTGCATGTCCGCGGGCAACTGGAATTGCAGTCCCAGTTTGGCCAGCCAGGGGATATCGCGATTCGGGTAACCGCGTGGCTCCACGCGACAGGTGACATCTTGTTCGAGAAAGATGTCGCCGCACCCGGGAATGAGATAGGTGTAGGTATGCAGGAACGAGACCACCGGAAACAAGGCGGATTTTGACTCTGCCTTTACCACAATTTTAGCTTCATTTTCAAAATTATTAAAAGCCGTCACGGAAAATACCGTGTGTTGCAGCGAATCGAGTCCCATATCATACCATCGTTGAAATTCTTTCACACCCCATTCGGACCACTCGTTCATAAGGGGCGTGCGCCAGACATTGAAAGTAGGGGCAATGTCGCGCAGTTCGATATCATCTTTCACCAAAGTGGTAAAAGCGCCAAGCTGTTTATCCAAGGTGTATCTAAATTTATAGCCAGAGACCACAATCGAGTCGCCGCGATCGCTGATAGAAAGGGGGGCGCAGGTGTCCAAATTAAATTTTTGGCCGGGAACGTGATAATATTCCATCTCTGCAAACGCCACTTCGTAGCCCTTTTCAGTCCACCAGGAGATTTGTTTGGTCTTAAACGACAGCACCAATCGATAGGTGGCGCCGGCAATCAAATCGATGCCGCGAATCGGCACGATCAGCGTGTCGCTTGAGAGCGGCGGTACCTTGCAAGAGATGCTGTCGCCCTGCACTTTGACAAAATCTTCATACAACGCCCATTCCGTATCCAGCTCGTTCAGGTTGGTGAAATGGAAGCGGTTCTCCACAACAACTTTTTTCACGCGTTGCCGCAAATTCACCGGAACAACTTTGACCGGCTCGTGACTCTTTTTCACTTGATAGGCCTCTGGCTGCAATGAACGATCCGCATTGACGATACCGTCCATCGTTCCCGAACCCTGCGGTGTGGCACCATACGAAAAAAAGGTCCCCGCATGGGTCGTTTCTCCAAAATCAAGAGAAAGTAGGAGCCTTTCTGCATTCGGCTCCATTTCCCTGTTTCCACCGACTGCCGACTGCTGACTGCCGACTGCAATAATCTCTTCCTCCGACAGCGCCGAATTCCAAATGTTAATCTCATCCACAATCGCGTTCGAAATAAACCCCGGCCACTGCTCATGATGCCGCTGATGATTACGACCAATATTGACCGGATGCCGCGAGCGCTGAATGTTGCCGCGCGCGGGTTGCGCAGCGACTTTTTTGCTATCGATAAAAATGGCCATTTCTTCGCCATTATAAACACCGGCAATGTGGTGCCAGTTGTAATTCCAGTCGCGCGGCAGAAACACCGACAGGCTGTGCGTACGGTTGGCTTTTAAAAGAAACGTTAACGAATCCTGCGAATTTTGCTCCAGCGCATACGAAGAATCTTTGGTGATGAACGAGTTGCTGCCAATGAATCCGCGCGGATACACCCAGCAGGCGAGGGTGAGCTGGTCGTTTTTGATGTTAAAATCCGGATGATTGTACACCTCGACAAAATCGTCAATGCCGCTGAATTGTACGGTCTGGCCAAACTTGCCGTCAACAAGTTTCGGCCGGCCATGCAGCACCACATTATGCTGATATGGCGACGCATCCGGCGTGGTGATCAAATCAAACTCGAGGCCCTGGTTCACCCAATCCCAAATATAGCCGCCCTGCGTGGTTTTGTTGTTGTAAATCACGTCCCAATACTCGTCAAAATGACCGACCGCATTGCCCATGTTGTGGCTGTACTCGCCCATGATGATGGGGCGCTGGCTGGTATCGGCCTGCATGTCCAGGTACGCCGGACTCGGATAGCGCGTACCGGCAATATCAGCAAACGGCGCATCACCGTCCGGCTGGTTGGGTTGATGATACACGGGGCGCGTGGGATCGACCTGGCGGCAGTAATCCGCCATCTCCCAATGGATGGCCGCCAACCCGCACTCGTTGCCCAAACTCCACATGATCACCGACGGATGATTTTTATCGCGCTGCACAAAGCGCTCGGTGCGGTCCATAAACGCCGGCTCCCAACCGGGTTGTGCCGCGAGATAATTTTCCGCGTAATGGCATTCGGCATTCACCTCGTCGCAAATATAAAAGCCAAACTCGTCGGCCAAATCGTAAAATACGGGATCGTTGGGATAATGCGACGTGCGGATCGAATTGATGTTGAGCTGCTTCATCAATTTAAAATCTTCCATAATCCGGTCGACGGTCATGGTGCGGCCGGTGAACGGATCGTGCTCGTGGCGGTTGGTGCCCTTTATTTTCACGTGTACGCCATTAACAAGCAGTTGCGCGTCTTTGATCTCGATCTCGCGAAAGCCAAAGCGTTCCTCAACAATTTCCTGAACCGTGCCATTGTTGTCGATGAGCTCGAGGATCAAGCTGTACATATTTGGCTTTTCGGCGGACCATTTTAGGGGATTTGTAATTTGCTGATTGAGCGAAACTTTTGTATCGCTTATCTCTTTAATTTTGGCTGAAAATGAGGAGATCTCTGTCTTGTAATCATCATAAACGGTAGCCCGAACCTGCCAATTTTTGGGAGAAACATCGGATTTGTTGTTCAAAAGGACATCCACATCCAACATAGCGTCCTGATAATTGTCATCCAAATCCGTGGTCACAAAAAAATCGCGGATGTAAATCTCGGGCTGGGCAACCAAATAGACCCGGCGATAGATGCCGCTAAACCGCCACATGTCCTGATCTTCCAAATAACTGCCGTCGGACCAGCGCACGACCTGCACGGCCAGCTTGTTTTCACCGGACTGCAAGGCATCCGTAATGTCAAACTCGCCGGCGGTCATGCTGCCCTTGTCAAAGCCAATATAGGTGCCATTCACCCAGACCCAATACGCGGATTTGACGCCGTCAAAATGCAGATACACGCGCTGGTCCGACCAATTTTCCGGCACCGTAAAAGTGCGCACATAGGAGCCAGTCGGATTGATAAAATCCGGCACCAGCGGCGGATCGTACGGCCCAAACGGCATAGGAATGTTGCGGTAGACATTGTGATCCCAGCCTTGCATTTGCCAGGTGCCGGGGACCTGGATGTCGGCCCAATCATTTATACTGAAATTTGTTTCATGGAAATCTTGCGGCGCCTGGAATGGATTTTCAGCAAAATGAAATTTCCACGTGCCATTCAAATCCTGGTGATAGGGCGACTCGCCCCAACGATGCGACAGTGCCGCCTCTTTGGTATCAAACGGCACCAGCGGCACGTGCGGCGGCTCTTGATTTTCCTGCACAAGCGCGGGATTTTCGATAAATGCCGAAATGGGCGTTTTGTTTACCGTCTGAGAAAACGAAACAACAATCAAAAGCAGAACGACAAGGGATGACTTTAGCATAAGATTCCTCGATTTTGTTTGTTCCTTGTGGGATTTAAAGATAGGGAAATTTGAGGAAAAGTTAAATAGTTTGATGAGAGCTAATAGGCTTTTTTAAATCGCAAATATTGAATAAATATTGCGACTATAATCGCAATATTTATATATAAAATTGCGATCACAGTCGCAAAATATAATATAATATTGCGCTTTTCTGATTATATCATTAAATTGAGGCAAAAAGAGGCTTTTTCATGATTCCAAGAGAGTTGACACCCATACTTTTGAAAAATCTGAATTCTGGAAAAGTTATTCTAATTCTGGGACCTCGTCAGGTGGGCAAAACTACCCTGGTTAAGCATGTGGTTGATTTAAGCTCCCCAAAAACCTTATGGCTTAACGGCGATGAGGCAGATATCAGGCTTGCTTTGACCGACACTACTTCAACCCGATTAAAAACGATGACCGGTGGGTACGAGTGTGTTGTGCTGGATGAGGCGCAACAGATCCCAAATATTGGTTTGACGTTAAAGCTTATGGTTGATAGTATTCCAGATGTCAATATCATTGCAACCGGCTCTTCCTCGCTCGAATTGGCAAGTAAAATAAATGAGCCTCTGACCGGTCGCAAATTTGAGTATTTTTTGTATCCAATTTCATACAAAGAGATGATTGATGTTACATCGAGTATGGAAGAGCAGCGATTGCTCGAACATCGTATGATTTATGGTTATTATCCAGAAGTGGTCACAAGTCCTGGACAGGAAAAGAATATTCTTGCTTCGCTTAGCGACAGTTACTTGTATAAGGACTTGTTTGTATGGGAGCAGATAAAAAAGCCAGTATTGTTGGAAAAAATACTTCAAGCCCTTGCATTACAAATAGGCAACGAGGTTTCCTATCATAAAATTGGACAATTAGTTGGTGCAGATAACCAAACTATCGAACGGTATATTGATTTGCTGGAAAAGGCGTTTGTTATCTTTCGCCTATCCGCTTTGAGCAGAAATCTTCGCAACGAATTAAAACGAGCCAAAAAAATATATTTTTATGATAACGGGATACGAAATGCCATTTTGAAAAACTTTAGTCCATTGGCCTTTCGCCAGGATGTCGGGGCGTTATGGGAGAATTTTATCATTTCGGAACGAAAGAAAGCCAATCATTATTCACAACGGTGGCTCAATAGTTATTTTTGGAGAACCCATTCCCAAAGGGAGATTGATTATATCGAAGAATACGGAGGCGTTCTGCATGCTACTGAGATAAAGTGGAATCCGAAAAAAAAGCCCAAAATACCGCAGCCATTTTCTGAAGCTTATCCCGGTAGCGAGTTTGAGGTGATCACTCCAGAAAATTATGTTGATTTTATTGTCAGTAGAAATGCGTAAAATCATGGAGACGACATGGCAAAGCAGATTCGGAAAGCTGATATCGATAAATTAATGAAAAAGCATTTAATTGCAAGTGAGCTGGGAATCTCCAGAATCTCCACCGGCAAATTCAACACCTCCTTTTTTGTCTCGACTGCAAAAGAGGATTATGTGGTTCGCATTGCGCCGCCTCAAGATGCCTACTTTGTCTTTTATGAAAAAAACATGATGGCGCAAGAGCCCGAACTGCACCGCCTTTTGCGCGAGCGCACCGATGTGCCAGTGCCGGAAATTTATGTGTATGATACGGATCATGATATTTTCCCAAATGACTATTTGATCATGCAAGGCCTTCCCGGAACGCCGGCGTCGGATGCGCAATTTCTCACCTCGCTCATGTGGGACAAGGTGCTGCAGCAAATTGGCGATTTTTTGCGGCAGGTTCATGCGATCACCGCGGAGCAGTACGGCTATCTCGGCGCCCACCAGCCGATGGAACCCCAGGATTCCTGGCACGAGGCGTTTGCCATCATGTGGAGCAAAATGATTCGGCAGATTATGGACATTGAGGCCTATTCCGAGGAAGAGGGGCAGTTTATGCTCGCGCTGTTTGACGAATACAAAAAAGTCTTTCAACGGGACATCACGTCATCTTTAATGCACATGGACGTGTGGGCGCAAAATATTCTCATAGACACAAATGGCAAGGTGACCGGCTTGCTCGATTGGGACCGCGCCTTGTGGGGCGATCCGGAAATTGAATTTGCGGTGCTGGATTATTGCGGCATTTCCGAGCCGTCGTTTTGGCATGGCTATGGGCAGGAGCGCGACGAGTCGCCGGAAGCGCGAATCCGAATGCTGTTTTATTTTTTATATGAATTGCAAAAATATATCATCATTAGCGGCAAGCGCAATAGTTCGTGGAGCCAGGCGAAACAGTACAAATCCGAGTCGTTACGCATTGCCCGGCAATTGGCCTGATTATAGATTTCCATCCACTGCTTTAAACGCCAAAACACAATTCTGTCCCCCAAAACCAAACGAATTTGACAAGGCTACGTTTACCGGTTGCCGGCGCGCGACATTCGGCACATAATCCAGGTCGCATAGCGGATCGGGCGTGTCCAGATTGATAGTGGGAGTAATGATGGCGTCGGTAATAGTGCGCACAGTGGCGACCGCCTCAAGCGCGCCTGAGGCTCCCAAGGCGTGGCCGATCATCGATTTGATCGAGCTCACTGGAATGTCATAGGCTCGCTCTCCAAACACGGATTTGATGGCCGCGGTTTCTGCCGGATCATTAATCGGTGTTGAGGTGCCGTGCGCGTTGATATAATCGACATCCTTAATGTCGAGTCCTGCCGTGTGCAGCGCCTGGCGAATGGCATCGGCGGCACCGCGACCGTCCGAGGGACTGGCCGTAATGTGAAACGCATCGCAGGACATACCGATACCGGCGAGCTCGGCAAGGGGCTTTGCACCGCGAGTTTGAGCGTGTTTAAAGGATTCCAACACCAGTACCGCCGCACCTTCGGCAATCACAAATCCATCGCGATTCTGGTCAAACGGGCGACTGGCGCGCTGCGGTTCGTCATTTCGTAACGAAAGAGCGCGCAACGCATGATACGATTCGACGGATGCCGGCACAATGCATGATTCGGCACCACCGGCCAGCACCACATCCACCAAACCGGCTTTCAGAAAACCTAGCGCCAGAGCAATCGCATGACTGCTGGTGGCGCATGCGGATGACGTACCGAGACTGAGGCCGGTGTACCCGAATTCCAATGCCACATTTGCCGCCGCCATATTGGTGACCACGCGCGGAACGGTAAAGGGATTCATTCGGCCCGGCCCTTTATTGTAAAAATTGGTGACCTGCTCTTCTATCATGCCAAAATCGCCAATTCCCGATCCAATGATCGTACCTACCCGATTTTTGTCTATGGAATCAGATTGCAGTCCGGCTTGCTCAATCGCTTCGCGCGCGGCAATAACCGCAAACTGTGAAAATCGGCCCAGCCGTCGCAAAACTTTGCGTTCAAAATAATCGTTGGCATTATAGCCCTTAACTTCTCCGGCAATGTGGACTGCTTGAGGGGATGAATCGTACAATGTAATTGAATCGATACCTGAAGTGCCGGCTGTCAAATTGCTAAAAAATGTTTCGCAGCCGATACCGATCGACGACACAACACCCATTCCGCTGACAATAATTTGTTCCGACATAATCCTCGCATAATCTTAGGGGTTACAATGTTTTTCCAGCATACCGTTTGCTTCTCGAATGCCTAACTGTTGCGCCATCAGCAAATCGTTGCAGCCGGCGGATTTGTCCCCCAATTGAATGTTTACCACACCGCGTCGATAATACGACGTGCCGGCGCGTGGTTGCGTCCCTATCGCAGCCGAATAATCGGCTAATGCCTCTTGCAGACGATTCAGCTTGTAATGGCTGTCGCCGCGATATTCATATAGTTTGTAATCGTTGCCCTGCAACTGAATAGCAGAGGTGTAGGCCCCGATGGCCTGTTGAAAGTGTTGCACCTTGTAATAACAACTGCCGAGCTTTTCAAACGTGTTGGCATTATTGGGATTAAGCCGCGCCGCGCGCTGCAAATCGTCAATGGCCCTCTGCCACTTTCCGAGTATGGCCAGACAAACGCCACGTTCGTGATACACGCGGGCCGATTCCGGATCGCACTGCAACGCGCGGTCAAAATCGCGCATGGCGGTTTTAAGGTTATCGGATTTGGCGTAGGCAAGCGCGCGTCCCAAAAACGCTTCCGCATTTTGGTCATTGATGTCGATGCAACGATCAAACGCCGAAATGGCTTCGTCATATTTGTGCAGTTTGTAACAGGTGGTGCCGAGGTTTTGGTACAAATCCGCATTATCCGTAATGTGTTCGGCTGCGCTGCAATAAGCTTCATAGGCGGGCTCCATCTGATCGTTGGCAAAATAAATGTGCCCTTTGAACACATAAGATTTTGCATATGTGGGATCGAGTGCTATAGCGCGGTCAAACGCCTCCAGGGCCTCTTTGAGCTTTTTCTCACCCATGTTGCTGCGACCAATGGTGAAATAATAATGCGCCTGTTGCGAAAATTCATCTTTTATGGTTTTCCACGACCGGGTGCCGAGATTGACAAACTCGGGGATATTGACAGCATAGTTTTCAAACGCTAAATTGTCCAGCAACACCGGTGGTGAAGCGTTGCCATTCTCGTCAATGTGCGTAAGCAGCAAATCGGTATACGCGCCTCGGATTTTGGAGGAATACACCAGCCATGTGCTGTTGGGCGACCAGGAATGCCAGGAGTTCATAGAGTCCGTATTGCATGAGAGCCGCCGCGGTTCACCACCATCAACCGGCAGGATATACAATTTGCTGTCGGGCTGCAGCAGCATAAAATTTTCCGCCCGAGTAAACACCAGCCATTTGCCATTTGGTGACAGACGCGGGAAAAAATTACTTTTGCCATTATTCGAGGCGCCGGGTAATGGCTCAGCAGTTCCGCCGCGACCGTTGTTGAACGGGATGCGATAAATATCGTATTTGAATTCACGTTTGCCGTTAATAAACTCTTTCGCCAGCTCCGTGGGCAAAAGCACCTCATTCGATTGTTCGATCGCCTCTGACGTGTACGCTGTTTCTCGGCAAAAATAAATAAACTTGCCGTCCGCGCTCCAGGTGGGATTGCTTTGCACAAATTCGGGGTCGTCGGCGCCGGGAAGGGCAAAAAATTCGCTGGTTTCGCGGTCATAAATCGCAATAATGCCTTTGATGGGGAAAAAGAGCTGCGAATAGTGCAAACCCTCGGTCGCGACAAATATTGAACGGTCCTCGACCGTGCTGGCCACGTAACGGCCATCCGGCGAAATTTGCGACAGCAGCCCAAAGGTTTTTTCGCCATCTTGCGGCCTATAGCTGCTCCAGGTGATAATTTTATCCGGCGTTAAAATTGTTTCATCTTTTATCTCGCTGATGACATACGAGCCTTTGTCATTGGCATAATCCACATCCATAGCCAAAGTGCGGCCATCCGGCGTAAACGTGTGGCAATTGCCGCA
>CAYPZM010000016.1:0-15145 GCA_964414825.1 uncultured Cytophagia bacterium
CAGCCGATGGTTGCCGGGCAGCATTCGGTTCAGTGGGATGGATTGGATCGATATGAGAGTGCGGTGAGCAGCGGGATTTATCTGGCGCGGGTGAAGTTTGGGGATGAAATCAAATCTTTGAAAATGACGTTGGTGCGATAGGTTAATTGACCCGATCCCTCTGCAGGGATTCCTCCTCGTTCCGCCGCTCCTGCGGCGGAATGCATGGGAGGCCGCTCAGCGTCCGCTATATTTGGAGCGCAGTGGACGCAGAGCGTCCCTGCATGCGTTCCCCCGCCAGAGCGCGGGAATGAGAGTGGCAGATAACAGAGGAAAATTGATAATAATTCTCCAAGGTGCAACCACCTGCCACGCGGCACATATAATATTTTTATGGGATAATTCAGTCCTTGATGGTGATTTATCATTTTTCTGTGGAATATATCGTTCCCGGCTGGTGATAAATGATTCTTTCTCCCGCCGGAACCGTTCCTGACCAGTGAAACATCATTCCTTCACGGTGATTTGTCATTCCGTTATGGCGATATATGATTTTTTCGCGCTATATGCCGTTGCATCACGGTCATATATCATCCCTTAGCCGCAATATATCATTCCGTCACGGTGATATATGATTTTTTCGCGCCATATATCGTTGCGTCATGACGATATGTAATCCTTTTGGGTACGGGAGCCGTGCCATCGAAATTATTGGGTCACATGCTCCCCGCGCAACGTATTCGTCGCGCGTCCTGGTTGTTTTTGATCAAGTGAAATCTTTATTAAGGCTTATTCCGATCTTAGCTCTTCGGATATAAGATTGACGAAAACGATGAAATGACCTGACCTTTTAAAAGTCAGGTCATTTTCTGAAAATTTACTTCATATACAACATTTTACGAATTTGATTGAAATCGTTTGCTTTTAAAGAGTAGTAATAAAGGCCGGAGGCAACCGGTTCGCCATGGTCATTTCTTGCCTGCCATTGAATAGTATAGCGACCTGCCACTTGGTTTTCATCAATAAGTGTTCTTACCCTGTGCCCCAAAGCGTTAAAAACTTCAATACGGACGTGAGATTCGTGCGGTATCGAATATTCAATCGTTGTGGAAGGATTAAAGGGGTTCGGATAATTTTGCATGATCTCAAATTTTTCCGGAATTATTGCAGCCGCAATTGAAGTCGTAATCGATTGATCCTGGGATTCAAGGGGTATAACTTGTCCAGAGCTGTTATTGGCCAGAACATTGTTAAATTTGATTTCAAAGGAAACATCTTTTTCAGCTTTAAATTTTAAGCTCAATACCGTTCCCCAACCTGTTTCTCCAGCATCGCTGCGATAAACTGATGCGCTAATCATACCACCTGGATCATCCGCGATGATTGTTGCCTGAGATGACGATGGAAAAGCTCCGATCATGTGACTGTCATAATCAATCTGTGCTGTATTTGTATAGCTTAGCTCAAATGAAATGACTTTTAAATCTTGTAACAGCTCTTGCGGCGATCCCGCCACAATGTCCACCCAAAATGCACCGGCTGTTTCATCATATTCTCGTGTTACAAAATAAATGTCCGGATCTGCTTGTTGATTCTTGACAATGAGTGGATCATCTGATGTTCCATTCTTTTTCAACAACGAGTGTGTCTTTCCAAAATTAATGACAACAGGATTTATATCAAAAATCGATACTTTGCCATCGCCATTACAATCTGCATAAGTGGCATCAGCAGGTGACCACGGTGAGCACGGTTGACCTTGCCAGGCAACGGTTGCATTTGGTCTAACCGGACCGGTCTTATTCCAATGCATTGCAACAATAGCGTTGATGTCAAATATTGTGACGCGACCATCATTATTGGCATCGCCAGGCCACACGAGCAGACCGCTTTGAACAATTACTGTTAAAGATCCGGGTGACAATGTGATGGACTGTCCATTCGCATCGTTGGCTTGAACTTCATTGATTGTAAAAGTGATTGACTGATTATTTGAAGCATTTGCTTTTATTTTAAATCTAAGTTGCAAGACCGTTCCATGGCCTGAGTTTCCGCCAGAGGTTTTATAAACTGAAGCGCTAATGCTTCCTGCTGCATCATCCGCAATAACCGTCGCTGTACTGTTGGTCAAAAATGAACCCGTTTGATAGCTCATGTAGTCAATGATGTTTGTGTTAGTATAAGACAATTCGAATGAGACAATTTTTAAATTGCTCACATTTTGTGAGGCATTACCCACATTGATATCCACCCAAAATTCAGCATTTGGGTATTGTGGAGTCGTAGCAACTGGAGTAATTGGAACGGCTTCGACTGTTTTATTAATCGTAAAATAATTATCGCTAAAGTCATAAACACTTGTATTATTCAAACTTGAGATTTTTACACGATACTGACTTGATTCCGATAAATTTGTTGGAATAGACCAGACAAAGCTACCATCATTGGACGTGCTGCTGCTTATGGTCGTGTAATAGGACGAGCCCCTGAACAACTCAATTTTTACGTTACCCTGAATATCCTTGCTGGCCCAGGAGATGGTATTTGCTTCCCCGATATGCCATATCTCTCCTCCGTTTGGTCGTGTTACAGTAATCTCTGGATTCGCTTTGTTTTTGATGGTAAAATAGCTGTCAGAAAAATCGGAAACATTGCCGTCACTTAAACTTGTTATTTTAATTCGATATTGACTGGATTCAGCATAGCTTGAAGGAACGGTCCAGGTATAATTGCCGTCATCTGATGTGCCACTAATAATTGTTCTGTAATTGTTGGTTCCCTGGAACAATTCAATTTTAACATTGCCTTGATGATCGTTGCTCGTCCAGGAAATGGTCTTTGATTCCCCGAAATACCAAATCTCTCCTCCATTTGGATTTGTCACTGTTATTGTTGGCTTTGGTTTGTTCTTGATGGTAAAATAGCTGTCAGAAAAATCGGAAACATTGCCGTCGCTCAAACTTGTTATTTTAATTCGATACTGGTTCGATTCAGCGAGATTTGTTGGGATTGTCCAGGTAAAGCTCCCATCATCTGATGTACCGCTAATAATCGTTGATTGGTATGTATTTCCCCTGTACAAATCAATCTTTACATTGCCTTGATGGTTTTGACTGGACCAGGTAATGGTGTGGGTCTCGCCGTTGTACCAGGTTTCGCCGCCATTTGGAGAGACAACAGTAATTGTTGGTGTGGGCGCTGAGTTTAAATAACGATCAATGTTTGATATTCGAATTTCATCAATAACACCATTATATGCTCCATCTCTATACCAGACCCAATCACTACCAATATCAATTGGTTCTGAAGTTGCCGGCATTGTTCCTACTGCATTACTGGTATATGCAACTCTATTTCCGTCCACATAAATAGCTGCTTCTTTTGTCCTGCCGTTCCAGACTGCTGAAATTAAATGAAAAACACCCTTCGAGATCGGATTGGTATAAAGTTGAGTAGAGGGACCTACGCTAGATGTCGAGCTATTTACATGAAAACGAATTTTACCATTGGAGTCCAAGTTCAGCAACCACTCATCGTCTTCTGGACCTCCTGCTCCCCATTTGCTCAGAATACCACCTTCTTTCCCTGCGGATGGATACTGATTGATATTAATCCAAACATCAATAGTCAGTTGGCTGTTCGAATTTATTGTTTTGAATGAAGAAGATGATAGTATTTTGCAATAATCATCATAACCGTCAAATCTCAAAGCTTTTGAAAACTTTCCCGTTACATAATTGGGACCATAAGAAGTACCATGATTAGCATTACCCGAAGCATCATTAATTTTAGTGCCGCTGTTTTCATCGAGATGGTAAAGAGCGACGGTGTTAGCATCAGGGGTAAAAGGCGCTGATGGCCCAGATTCCAATTGAAGATAATAAATCTTGTCAGATGCAGGTCCATATCCCCCTGTACTGCTTATCGTTCCTCCGAATGCATAAATTCTATTCTCGTTTTCAACATACTCCAATCCTATTGCGTGTCTGGTTTCTGGAAGATCTGAAAATGAGGCAATGTTCTCTGATGAACAGTTAAATTTATAGGTACGCTTTAAAACACTACTGCCACTAAACCCGCCGATAATATAAATGCTGTTCTCGGCGGGGACATAAATGGAGTTCGGGCCGCCTGTGGTTTGAGACAGTTTTGCTGATAAGGTTGTAAAAGAAGATGTAGTTGGACTAAATTTTTGAATTATGTCATATTCGGAAGAACTATAATTCCCTCCGAATAGATAAACCAGATTGTTGTTTTGACAATAGGACGCTGCGGGCGACGTGTTGTTCGAAGGTTGAAGAGCGTTGCTCAACTTGGACGATGAATTTGTCGCAGGGGTATACTTTAGCGTAAAATTTCCTCTCGCCGATCCTCGATTGCCAAAAATGTAAAAAGCTTTCTCTGCTGTTGCGTAGGTAAGCGTTGCATAGTCCCCGACTATCTCCTGCAAGATACCGGTTGCTTTTTTAGTAAACTTTTCAGTTGAGGGATTAAAATAATAGACATCTTTTCCGGAAAAGAGATAAACCAAGCCATCATCGGAATTGTAGCCAACTTTGACAACATCACCGCCAACCGGCATTCGTTCCGAAATTTGATAGCTTGTTTTCGAATTCAGATTGATTTTAACCACGCTGTTCGCCCAGGTGTTATTCGCATAGCCACCGAAAACATAAATGCAATTAGTCGATGGGACATGTGCTGTCCTTGAATTCAGCGCAGAAATGGTATAGGGCAGCTTAAAGCCGGCATCCTGAAATGATTGCGCTACTAAAACGCCGGTTAACAGGCAGATTATCAACGCGATGGAAATTGAACGTTTGCTACTCATGACAACACCTCCATTTTGCTTTGAAAAAATTTAAAGCCTTATTGGCATTTCCCCTCTTTCGCCAAAAACTGTGCCTTTTGAATGAATGCCAGGGTTCCGATTGGATAAGTTATTAAATAGATAAGAATTAGGAGGCGTGACATGGCGGGAATGATTGATGGAGGTGGCAATTCAATGTTGAAAAAAATCAACATTATTAATACGTAATGTTTTCTTTTTTCCTATGATCCCCTTCAGGAATGATGGTTTAGAGGGCTCGTTCCCCCGCGGGAGCGGGGGAATGCCTCCCGGACGCTCTTGCGTCCCCAAAATTAGCGCAGCAATTCCTCCAGGGATGGTATCTGCAAAAAGGATGATAATCCCGCAACATTGCGGGCGCTGGAATAAAGCCAATGTTCCGGCAAGGCTACAAATCGTTTTTCCACCGGATTAGCATGAATATACTCGATCTTTTGTGACAGCATAGTTGTATCAACGATCATTTCCGGATGAAATCCTTCCTGCCAAACTTGATAACTCCTATCCTGTCGATGTTTCAATTTGTAAAAAGCAAGCATTCTCAAGAGCATAACAGCCTTCTTTTCTTTTAAATAATCAATTATTGCTCTTGCGGTAAATAATTTAAAATCCCCTATTTGTTTACTCGCATCCGGAGAGGAAATAATTAGATGTAGATGATTATCCATGACCACATAAGCCCAAACGGCTAAGCTCTTGTGTTGTTGCAGAAAAGTCAGGGAATCAAATAGAATGTCCACAATGCCCGGATTATTGAATACGGGCAGCCAGTTTACAGTTGTGCAGGTTATAAAATACGGTACAGTCGGTTCATAAAACGTAAAGCGTGAGCGCCCCATGATGGTCTCTATTATGAGTTGTTGTGGTAATAGAGACATTTTTGCGAAAAATCACTCTGTTTTTCTGGGATTTTTCGGACACGGAGCGGCGGGACGATTGGTACAGGTGGCGTTTTTGGCTATTGCTGTTTCTTTCGTCCCTTCAGCCATGCAGCAAACGACCCCTGCCCCTCACCCGATGGTTTGCCGGCAATCAAATTTTCCACACTAATATCTTCATCCAGGTCCGGCCAGTGGATGCCCTCGCCCCGGCCGATGAGCCGCCAGTTGTTTCGTTCATTTTCTGTTGCATGAAACAGTCGAGGATACCAGGCCAGCGGCGCCGCGATCGTCCGTCCGTCGGATAAATCGACAAGCAACGAATTTTCCTCGAATTTTATATGCTCAGCTTGGACAGCGCTGATGTCAATCGAAATACTCATACCATTTCCTTAAAAGATCATCTTTATACTCGTCAACCATTTTATAAATTTGGTTGATCTCGTGACGATTGAATCCTTTGCTTTTGCAATAGAGCACCGGATTCAGCCAAAACTTGCATGTGCGGCTCTCACGTTCCACATGAATATGCGGCGGTTCATCTTTGTCACCGGCATAAAAGAAGAATCGATAAGCGCCAAGTCGCAAAACTGTCGGCATTATTCGTCTTTCGTCTTTTCTTTACATATTTAACTTAACTATTTTAGTCAAAATTGCAAAATAATTAATACACACCGTATCTGGGACTTGACTGTTGAGCAGAAGGTATTGGCAGGATCTGCTACTACCTGTCTATCCCAAACCTTTTCATCTTTTTCCACAAATGCGTCCGGTCAATCCCCAAAGCATCCGCAGTGGACTGGATGTTCCACTCCTGCGACAACAGCGTGGTGCGGATAAACTCGGCTTCAAAGACATCCCGCGCCTGCCGCAAGGTTTGGACGTCGGCTTGCTCGGGAGTTGATTCAGTTTTTTTCAACGCGTCGCTTACCTGCCGACCGTCAATGGCTAGATTGTCGCTCAAAACGCAAAGCCGCTCGATGATGTTCCGCAACTGGCGAATATTGCCGGGCCAGTCCTGCTGTAACAGGATTGTCAGCGCCTGCGGGGCCAAACTTTTCACCGGTTTTTTTTCATTTCGACAAAACTCGTTGAGAAAATGAGTGGCGAGGTCGGGTATCTCCTCGCGCCGATCACGCAACGGCGGCACCTGCAGCGTCAGCACGGCGAGGCGCCAGTAGAGATCCTCGCGAAAATTGCCCTCGGCCATTTCAAACTCGAGGTCTTTGTTGGTGGCGGCGATGATACGGACATCAACGTCAGTTGAATGAAGCGATCCCACTCGCTCAATTTTATTATCTTCAAGCGCGCGCAGGATTTTCGCCTGCATCATCAGACTGGTGTCACCGATTTCATCGAGGAACAACGTCCCAGTATGCGCGGCTTCGAACTTGCCGATTTTGCGCGCATGCGCGCCGGTAAAAGCACCTTTTTCGTGACCGAACAATTCGCTCTCGATGAGGTTCTCGGGAATGGCGGCACAATTCACCGCGACAAATGGCCCGGCGGCGCGATCGCTATTATTGTGAATGGCGCGTGCAATCATTTCCTTGCCGGTGCCGTTCTCGCCGGTGATGAGCACTTTGCTGGTGTTGTTTGCAGCGCGATCAATAAGATGAAAAACGTGCTGCATAACCGGACTCGAGCCGATCATTTTGTAGCGCTCTTTTTGTTCGGCCACCAGGCGATCGCGCTGTTTGAGCAGTTGCGATTTTTCAATGGCGTTGCGCACCTTGATGATGGTCTTGCGCGGGTCGTCATCTTTTTCGATGAAATCATAGGCGCCCATTTGGGTCGCCTCGACCGCCAGGGGAATGGTGCCGGCGCCGCTGATGATCAGCACCGGCAATTCGGGATACAAATCAGCCACGGTTTTCATCACCTCCATGCCCGAGACGCGCGGCAGGTTAAGGTCGAGTAGCAGCAAATCAAAATGGCTGTTTTGTGCCAGCACATCCAGGGCGATTTTGCCGTCCTCGGCTTCGGCTATCGAATACCCTTCGTCCAACAAAATATCTTTGAATCCGTCACGAAAAAACGGATCGTCGTCAACGAGTAAAAGTTTGGCGGTCACGATTGTTTCCTTTATGCAACATGTGAATAAAAATTGTTGAACATTCAGAGCACGGATTTGGCCGGTAAATAAATCGTGAACAGCGTGCCGGCGTCAACGTCGCTCTCGACCTCGATAAATCCGTGATGATCCTCAATGATTTTCTTTGACATCGCGAGCCCTAAACCACTGCTTTCTTTCGAGTAAGAAAAGTTGGGCTCAAACAGCCGCTCGACCACCTCGGGTGGAATACCGAGGCCGGTGTCGCGAATCTCGATCAGCGCATAATCTCGCGGACGGTCGTCATAGCCGGGGAATTGCAAGCGATGTGCCAGTCGCGACGACACCGTGATGCTGCCACCTTTGGGCAAAGCATCGATGGCGTTGCTGATGAGATTTTCAATCACCGACGCGATCTGTTCGGTATCAATCTCAACCGCAGTAATGAGTTCAGGAATCTGTGGCTGTAAAGTGATATCCGGCGGCAAACTTTTGGAAACCGTCTCTAACGTACCATTGAGAAATTCATTCAAATTGATCAGTGCAAAGTGCGGTGTTTCGATATTGATGTATTTCATAAAATTGCGCGTCATCACGCGCAACGATTCGATGCGGTCTTCGATCTTGTTAATGTGCGGCGACACAGCGTCCGCGTAATCGGCGCCTTTTTTTTCACTCAGGTTGCGAATTTTTTGCAAAATCAGCAGGATGGTGCCGAGCGGATTTTTGATGTCGTGCGCCACGCGCTGGGCCAGGCGCGTCCAGCTTTTGGCTTTTTGCAGTTCGGCGTGGATGGATTCATCGTTAAGCGTGATTTGATAGACGCGTTTTGTAAACAACGGTTTCGGCACCGGCTCAAAGGTCAGCCGCAGCGTGCGCAATCCAAGCGACGTATCGAGGGTGATACTTTTGTCGCGGCGAATATCGCTGTAGCCGGCATGCCAGTCCCGTAATGTTGATACCAATTGCGGATACTCCTGAAACCATTCGGCAAAGCTCGGCCTTTTGATGTTTCTATTTTTGCCGAACCAGTCGAGGAGTTGTTGATTGCAGTTGAAAACGTTAAAATCTTTATCGACAATGGCAATGGCGCGCGAATCCGATTCGATGATGTGCTCGATGTAGCGGGTTATGGTTTTATGTTGATGATGTTCCTTGACGCCAAAAACAAGAATGATAAAAACCATGAACACGAATAAAAAGCCCAGGATCGTAAATCCATAACGATACATCCAAAAATACATGGAATGCCTGGTTCTATAGACATGGACCTCACTGCCTTGCCGGGTGGCCAAAACCGGCCTGGACTCACCGGGGAATTTGTCGATGTACCGGTCATACAACTCACCTTGCGGCCAGATGCCGATGATATCAAAATGGTGATTAATGAGCACGTTGTGCAGCTTGCCGTAAATGATTATTTCCGGATATCCATCATTGTCGATATCTGGCCCTTCTCGAATCTCGCCGATACTTTCCGGCCAGGTCACCGGTTTTTCAACATTAAACTGGTTGTCGATGAGCAGCAGCGTATTTGTTGTATCGACGGCGAGAAGCTTGGAATAGTGTTCATCGGGCGCCGAGTAGAGGCACACGGATTTGATCGGGAAATCAAAAAGGTGGGTTTGAATTTCAAAATTTATCGGATTAATAATATTGATCTCTGCGAGTTCGCCTCGCGCATCCATTTGGCGGGCCGTGACAAATTCTTTTTTGTCATCGCCGATAAAATTGGTATAAAAAATTTGAGTTTGCGTGAATGTTGAATCGCCCAGCACCATCGAATCGACGAGGATGGGAGCGGGATCAAATTCGTACAAAAGCACATACGGCACACGATCGGTGAGTCCGGAGCCATCCGCGCCATTTGCCGGCGCCGATGTGTGAATGACCATTTCCTGCGTGCCGTCAAAATCAAAATCATCGAAAAAAACAGTTCTGGGTTTTGCGCCGATGATGGAGCGCCCAATGAACTCGCCTTCCGGATAGCTGTGCACAAAAACGCCGCGAGGATAAAGAGCATGGCCCGCTATGAGGACGGTGATCAGCTCTTTTTTATGATCGCTATCCAAATCATAAAATTCCGAAAAAAGCACGCTTGGCATCCAGTCGACAAGCTCCCCATTTCTGAAACGTGGTTGACGTTCGGTCAGGGTGATGGTATGCAACGAATCGCCATTTATCGACAAGATGTTTAAAAAAAGCGAGTCGCTATTGTACCAGGGAACAAGAATTTCTTTGGCCGCGTCGCTATTCAGGTTCAACGAATTAACGTTTGAGATAATGGTAACATTTTCATCAAAATAGTTTTTTTGAAAGTTTATATTGGCTCTTAAATCCCGGAGTTGAATGTTTGCATAGGTGCCGTTAATTTTATGAGCTTCATAAGTGAGTATTTCCAACTGCTGGTTGTTGTCGAGGTCTGCAAAGACAACCGGATTGCCGAGCTTTTCAATCAGTTGGAATTGATAGGGAAAATATTCCGGCCGAAAGTCCCAGGTTTTTATAACACGTTGCGAAAACAGGGGTTGCAGCAAAAGAAACAGCAGGCATAGAATTCGCATAATCCCTCAGCTCTTTTTTCAGCGTTCGAATGTTTGCCCCCTGAACATCCTATCTAATAAAGCTATATAGTGCCTTTCCCCCTCAAAACCAATACCCCAACGCCAAAAACCGCTGTACCGAGTCGGTTAAATTGCCGATGGCAAAGGTTGCGGAAACCGGGCCTAAAACGCTGTTGTAGGAGAGCTGCAGGCCGGCGCCCCAGAGCCATTGACCGCTGGTGAACCGAGTCCAGGAGGGGGAGTGGTACCCGGCGTTGAGCAGGAGTGTGGCGTAGGTCTGTTCCCATACGCGCAGTCGCACATCGCTGTGGGCAGTAAAAAGGAGCCGATCTACGGGCGTGAGGCGTTCGGCGCCCCAAAACGGGAGATGCTCGTCAAAAAAGGTGGCGCGCCGCGGACCGCCGATAAAATTTCCCAATATGAGGGGAGGCGCTTGAGTCAATACGAGTCGCGCCGAAACGCCCGGCAGCCACACCAAGCGCGGCATCACCTGTTGGGCCATATGCGAGCGCAGCCAGGCGCTGTGCAACGGGCCCTGGTTTTCGAATTGCCAGCCATTGTCGGTGGTGGCCTGGTATTCGGCTCGAACGCTTGCGCCTTTGGTGGGAAAATATTTTTGGTTAAAATTGTCCAGCTCGGCAAAAACGCTGTAATTGATCAGCGTGCTGCGAATCGATTCGGGCACGTCCCAATCGAGCTCCGACGCTTTCAGCGAACTGCCTCGGTAGTGCTCGACCTGGGCGCGAAATCCGAATTGGAAACCGTTTCGAATCAGCGTAAACAGTGAAGCATCGGCCACGCCATAAACGACATCCCACGTGAGCACTTTGTCCCCCGCATCAAACACATCAACCTGCATGTCCTTTAATCGACCGGCCACCCCAACCAAAGGGCGATGTTTGAGACCAAAGATGTACGACGCTGCCAGGCCAGGCTCGCTGGAAAGCTCGACATCGGCAATAAAGCGAGACACGCCGGTATAGCTTTCTCGAATAGTCGCATTGAGCAGCACGGCGGCGCTTTTGTAGGAATCGGAATGAAATCCCACATTGAGCGTGCGCGTGCTTTTTTCCTGCACATGCAAAATGAGCTCCGTGGGTTCATCACTGGCAAGCTCGTAAAACACGCGATCAAAATTGAGGGTGCCGTATACGCGATCGACCCCGGCATGAATATCGGCGATGCTGAGCGTATCCGGAAACTCGATGTCAAAGCGATTCCGAACAAAGGCGGGTTGCGTATGATTTTGGCTCTTTACGCGGAGCCCCGTTAATTTTACCGGCGGCAAGGAATCCGGACGAGGCGGCAGATTCGCATCGGGTAGTCCGTATTCTTTTTTCAAATCGATTAACGCATCCCACTGCTGCCGCGCGGCACGCTCGCCGAGAACGATTAACGAATCCACGGCTTGTTGAGAAAAATCGGTGGCCTGGTACCCGGATATATCGGGCTCGATGATAAGATCGCATAACTCGCGATTGCGTTGCGTTGTTTCATAATCCTGAAATGTGATGAGCTGCTGAAGAATATTGTCGATGGAATTCAGCTCGCCTCGCGATTTTAAATTACGGTCAATGTCAATGGCAATGATAATATCCGCACCAAATGCTTTCATATGATCGGACGGCAAATTATTCACCACGCCGCCATCGATCAATACACGGTCGTTGATATACACCGGAGCAAACACCCCGGGCACGGCCATGCTGGCTAGAATGGCTTCGGGCAAAAATCCACTGTCCAACCGAACCTCTTCGCCGGTTTCCAAATCCGTGGCCACGCAAAAAAACGGGATGGGGAGATTGCGAAAATTTTCAGTGGTATGAAACCGAGCCAAGCGATCACAAAATAAATTGATGACATTCTGGCCTTGAATAAGGCCCGAAGGGAGCTTGACGTCGCGTTCCTCAAGCGGAAACGATACGACATATCGATTCATGATTTTTTTCTCATACACCGGAATGACCCGTCGAGGCACCGGGTTGCTAAAGAGGTGCCGCCAGTCCTGCGATTGGCTAAACTCGGCCAAATCCTCGGCGCGGTAACCGCAGGCATAAAATCCGCCCATGATGGAGCCAATGCTCGTACCGCAAATCATATCGATGGGAATGTTGGCCTCTTCCATCACCCGCAATGCGCCAATGTGCGCAAATCCCTTGGCGCCGCCGCCGCAGAGCACAACGCCGACTTGAGGTCGCGCCAGAATTGGAGTGACTGTGAATAGAATCAGCAAAATTATTTTGAAGAAAAACATACGTGCCCCTGATTTACTACTGGGAGGAAGGTACGGAAAGAGTGTTAAAATATGCAAGTTAAAAGTGGGAAGTAGATTTGGAAAGAGATATTGCCAATTGATAAATTGCTTGACAATATGTATAATAATATGTATGTCAAGATATGGAATTTGAATGGGATGAAAATAAACGTAAATCCAATTTAAAAAAACATGGGATTGATTTTATTGATGCCTACCGAATTTTTGAGGGCATTACACTAACGATGCAAGATGACAGGTTTGACTATGGCGAACAAAGATATATTACTTTGGGATTGCTTGGAGAAATTGTGGTTGTAATCGCTCATACAGAAACCGAGCATCGAATAAGAATTTTTTCCATAAGAAAGGCGACACGAAATGAACAAAAATTATTCTTTGAACGACTCGCAAACTGATCCTGAAAAGCTGAGGATACGAGAAAGCAAAGAGGTAAATACATCTGAGGTTCCGGAGGTCAGCAAAGAACAGATGGCCAATGCGAAAATACGCTATAACAAAATTCCGTTATCAAAAAAGAAAGTGAGGGTGAATATTCTTCTCGACGAAACGATTGTTGCGTATTTCAAGTCCTTGGCGGGCGGACGTGGCTATCAAACGCTAATTAACGATGCCCTCAAGCAAAGCATGCTTCAAGACAACTTGGAGAATACGCTGAGGCGCATTATTCGAGAGGAATTAAAATCTACGGATTGAGACCGAGGGGAAGCGGAACCCAGTCAGGGCTCGCAGCCCTGACTGGATTATTGCAGCGCTACTCCTGCGGCGGCCAGACAATTTTGCCATGGTCGCGCGGCAGCCACTCGATAAAATCCGTGCCAATGGCGCGGGTGTTGGCGGCGAGATTGCGATAAGTGTCCGTGGTCATAAAATCGTCCGCCTCCAGGTCAAAGGGATGTTTAAACGTGGTCAATCGCCGCGCCAGCTCGTCTTTGAAGCGTTGCAGCACATTGGCGTATGCCGGTTCGTCAACAACGTTGTTTTGCTCGTGCGGATCGTTTTCCAAATCGTACAATTGATCCGCATCAAAATAGTATGGATAATGCTCCAGGGCAATTTGCGAGTGCGCTTGTTTGAATATGTTCAAGTGGTTGGGTGCATATCGAGTTGTGCCGGTTTTCATTTCATTTAAAGCCGACTGCGGCGGACGAAAGGCAATGTATTTGTAACGACCGTCAGTGACGGCGCGGGTGTAGCCGGACTCGAGATACATAAACTCATGTACCCGGTTAGTCGGATCGTTCAACAGCGGCAACAGACTCTGGCCATCCAGAGTGTCTTGCACGGAAATCCCTGCGGCCTGGTATAGCGTGGGGGCGAGGTCAATGCTCTGCACCAGGGCATCGGCAACCGAACCGGGCTGCACATGCCTGGGCCACTTGATGAGCACGGGTATGTGATTGCCCTTGTCGTAGGCCGTGGCTTTGCCGGGTTCCACGTTATGGTCAGCCATAAAAATGACCATCGTATTGTCTTCCAATCCCAATTGTTTTAGAGTCTCCATAACGAGGCCGACATGATGATCCAGACACGCCATGCCCGCCAGTTTGTGCGATTCCCACGATGGCGCGTTTTCAAGACGTTGTTGAATTTCTTCCACCGGTGGCATATAATTGAGCACATCGGGATCGTGTCCGCCGAGCGTGTACGATAAATCGTAATTGAACATGGCCTGATGTGCCGGCCCGTGTACCGCGGTGGTGGCGGCATAGAGAAAAAACGGTTTGCCCGAATCTTTGGCTTTTTCGAGAAATTGTACGGCACCTTGATTGATCCACGGAAAGTTGTGATAGCGTAATTTCTTCACCGGAAAGGCATCAAAATTGTCCCAGGAGATGTTGATCGCCTCGTCAAAACCGGCATCCGCTTTGATTTTAGCGGTAACAGCCGCCTGATGCTCGCGCAACTGCTCATCCACGGCCGGATCGGCCGGCTCCGCATCCGTGTCGAGCGGCGGGAATTGCGAGTCATCGGACAAATCGCCCACATGCCATTTGCCGGTAGCGCCGGTGAGGTAGCCGTTTTCCGACAATCGCCGCGCTAAGGTGGGGATGGAGGCGTCGATAAAGGTATTCCAGGCGGTAGAGTAGGGTTTGTCGTAGGGAAATGCTTTGAGAAATGTGGGATGCGAACAACGACCCGGATAGGTGCCGGTGAGCACGGCAAATCGGCTTGGCGTACACATGGGCGCGGCGGTGAATGCGTTGGTGAAGCGCATGCCCTCTACCGCCAGTTTGTCGAGATTGGGTGTGGACATATCGCCGCCGTAGCAGCTTAGGAAATCCGGGCTTAATTCATCGGAAAAGAGCAGCACAACATTCGGTGGTGGTTCGGATGGAGCACAACGCGATAATGAACCCAACATAGCCGCTGCGCTGACCGCGCCAGCCGCTTGCAGGAATTGGCGACGTGTGGTTTTCATAAAGCCTCCTCAGATAGTTTTGGCGGGATTTTTGACAAGCAGTATATTAAAGTTGGGGGAAAGTTGCAAGCAAAGTCGGTTGCTTTTTCCAGGGAAGTGTTTCCCCATCCTCCGGAGTTATAAAT
>CAYPZM010000016.1:15155-28667 GCA_964414825.1 uncultured Cytophagia bacterium
AGCCAGGCTACTCAAGTCTTTATTCATGGAGATGGTAAATTCTTATTTTAAATCGGGCTTGAAGCCCGACAGAACTTGGCTTCCAGGGATAGAATCCCTGGAAGAACGATTCTCATTTTGAATCGGGCTTGAAGCCTGAAATCAGTAAGCGTCCAGGGATTCCATCCCTGGACGAACTGGAACCCATGGACGAACTTGGCTTAAAATGTCACAGTCACTTGCGGTGCTTCAATTTGCCCCATCCAATATCGTGCGTTATCCACAACCCGTTGCTCGCGAGAGATGGCTGCGGGATGCGTAAAGGTAAACGAACAATTATAGGTGCCGTGTTCAAATTTGTCATAACCGCTCAAGGTAATCGTCCATCGTTTGGTCTCGCCGATATTTAGGCGCGTGAACCATTGCGGTTGCCAGGAATCCACCTCGGTCACCGGACGACGCTGCGCCCGGTTGTGCCGCTGATTGTCCTCGTCCCAAAACGTTGGCCCGTTGGTATAATAGTTGAAAATACTGCCGCCGCATTTGTCGTGATCAAAAATGAGCAGGTCGTCCTCGTCCTTGTTGTGGATCACCAAATCGTAGCCAATCGTGGCGGTTTCGCCATTTTCCACAAGCTGGATGTTTTCAATATTCACCGCAATGCCGGCGTGATACAAACCGGCGCGGATTAGAGCCTCGCGCACCGTCGCATTATCGCGGGCGTCCGGATCCTGCCATGCTTTGTTAAGCGCCAATACATCATTGGGGAACCGGTGAAAGGCCATTTCGTCAAAATATGGAAATTGTGGAGAAAAACTGCTGGCCGCGGTGTGGAACGCACCTATATAGCATCGTTCTCCTTCGGCCACCACCCAAAACGGTTTTAGCGGCATGGCTCGAAATAATTCAAATCCATTTTCATATTCGGGAAAAATAGCGCTTATTCCGCTTTTGAGGTAAATGACGTGCGAAGAAAAATCAAAAAATTCAATGTCCGTGCCGGACAACCACGGCTCGGCTTGCAATGCGGCATCTTGATTCTCGTCCACATTGTAAATGGTGATGGAATCGTTCTGGAAAAAGTAAAATCCCAGCGCCTCCGCCTCGGACGCGCCCATGGGATTTTTATCGCGTGAGCAACCAACCAACAACACAATACAGCACAGAACGACGAGAGATTTCATGGTGTCCTCCCTTAGGGTGATGGATTTTTTACCCAAGCTAATATATGCTTGGCCACACAGGCAAGTTCCTTGTTTTGATTGAAAATTTCGATATTGGCCACACTGCGGCGTTTTTCCAGTTGAATCTCTTCCACTTTATAGTGAACCGTAATCGTATCGCCAATAAACACCGGTTTGAGAAAGCGAATGCGGTCGTATCCCAACGATACCGGCGTTTCCGCAATGCCGCTGTCCACCGCGGATTGAATAATGAGCGAGGACGTCGTGGACATGAACCCCACCAGCAGAGCGCCGTGCACGATCCTTTGGCCAAATGGTGATTGCTTCATGTACTCGTCGTCGATGTGATTACGCGCCAGATCGCCGGTGATGCCGGCGAAGAGATAAACATCGCTTTCGGAAATGGTTTTGGAAAATGTCGTTGATTGACCAAGGTGAAGCGGAAAGTCTGTCATTTTTGCCTCAAAAAATAGTGCCGTCGGTGCTGAGCTTGGCATGCGCCAGATGTAATTTGCGATGGATGTCGATATGATACGGGCACAATGGATTCAAGTCAGAATAATCTTGTGCCGGATTCACTTTGGGCTCATAGGCAGCATAGCGCTGTTTCGCGCTTTCGGCCTGTGCAAACCAGTGTTTCAAATGTTCACGCAAGGCGTAATGCGCCGCGTCGTTTATGCGGCCGTCATCCATCTGCCGGTCAAATTCGCCTTCGATGGCAAAAATCTCCGACGGCTTGAACCCGGATGAATCGCATTTTTCGCATTGCCGACACACATAATCGCCGAGCTCCAGGCCGTTGGTTTGCACCTCGTCCCACTCGGTTTTTTCCAGGGGAGTAAAGTTGTCAATGATCTCCCAATCAAGATTCAGATAATCCAGGGTATTCGCGCCCATCACCAGCGTCGAAATCGGTTGGCTAAGGGCGTAACGAATGCCGACCTCCGGAGAACGGTACAGATAGCCGTCCGCCAATGCCTTCATGCCAATCAGTCCGACGCCTTTTTCCTGGCATTGGGGCACCAGCTCTTTAGAAATAACGGGATAATTGAAATCATCCAGATAATTAAAATGCGTCATCAATATATCATAATCAAACTCGCTTATGGACTTTAGCAACCCGTACGGATAGCCGTGTCCCGAAATGGCCAGATAGCGAACGACGCTGGCCCGTTGCGCCTCGAGCGCCGCCTGAATGGCGCCATCCTGTGCCAAAATCTGTTCCGCCTCGTGTTCGGTTTGAACCGCATGCATAAACAGGATATCCAGGTGATCGGTCTGCAACCGTTCCAGACTTTGTTGAATCGAATCGTTGGCCTGGTTGCGAGTGCGGCGGCTGCATTTGCTGGCCAGAATGAATTCGTCCCGACGGTGCGAGATTGCGTTGCCGACTTTGCGTTCCGACAGGCCGTCGCCATAATCCGCCGCGGTTTCAATATAATTACCGCCGCGATCGAGATACGAGTTGAGCAGTTGCGTCACATCCGCCTGCGGCGTTTCAACGAGATGAAATCCGCCCATTCCCAAAAAAGTGGGATAAAGTTCGGTCGTGCCAAGTTGTCGTGTTTGCATAAACCACCTTTATGTTTTTACTTTCTACAATATAACATTTGCGGCGAGAAATGAAAAGGGTTGTGCCTCAGGAGTGCTGGGAGTTTTGCAACAACCAGGTTACGCAGGTTACATATTTTTCCAACACTCGATTTTCCTTTGCCTGGGCGGAAACATAGTCCTGAAACAAGGTTGCATGTTCTGGATGCTGCTCTTGCAGTTCCACCGCGCGGCGTCCGATATGAACAAAAATTTCCTCATTGGAAGTTTTCATAAAATCCTCTGAATAAAACAGCTCATCACGGATTTGAAAGCTGGTCGATTCAATCTGCTGCACGGTTTCAGAGCGAGTGGGAAAATTGTCAGCACTGGGCGATTTTGCATATTCGTCATCCAATAGCACATATCCCATATCGTTCAAACAGGGAACGATGGCGCGCAATGTCTCAGGGATGGTTCCTAACACCGGTCCGATGGAGCCCAAAATAACCAGATCGTAACCGGAACATTCGGACACCGCGTGGCGAATATCACCAACCTCAAATTGACACAACTGTTGAATACCAAAGGATTCCGCACGCTGTTGCGCCTCTTGAATGAATT
This sequence comes from uncultured Cytophagia bacterium, assembly GCA_964414825.1. Taxonomy (GTDB): domain Bacteria; phylum Zhuqueibacterota; class Zhuqueibacteria; order Residuimicrobiales; family Krinioviventaceae; genus CAYPZM01. The sequence goes on from CAYPZM010000016.1 coordinate 18,473, forward strand.
CCGGCATGGCATCAATCCCGGTCATCGTCCAGCCAAATTCTTGTGCCAATGCCATGGACACTGCGCCTTTGCCGCATCCGAGATCAAGAGCGGTTTGGATGGTGTATTGTAAATGATGTTTTTTAACCAACTCGGCAAGATGCTTGGGCGAGGCGCCGATTCCCCACAAATCCTGCAACAGATAAGGCAGAAACGGCAACAACGCTTCATCCTGGCCGTCGAGGGAATTGACGATGCTTTTTTCCAAGCTATGTTTTGAATTGGATAACATGAATTTGCGCTGGCTGATCATTTTAATACGATAATTCTATCCACAACTTCCTGGTTGGTTTCTTGTAACATTAAGGTCAATCCGTTTTCCGTCGCTGTAAACGTTACAGACTCGCCGTTATCGAGTACCTGTGCGGAGGTTATTGGCCTGGAGAAATCTGGCAACAGAATTTCTGTCATTGGCTCGAGTACGTGTACGAAAATCGTGTTTTCCGTATGCGTGGTGACGCCCCAATCTTGCGGCGGAATGGGTCCGCCGCGTGTGCCGTAAATCGATTCGCCATAGATTTGCAGCCAGTCGCCAACCTCTGTCAATACATCAGTCTGGCGTTGCTCCAACCGGCCGTCCAGCATGGGACTGACGTTGAGCAGCAAATTACCATCGCCGCCCGCGGTTTGCACGAGTGTGCGGATGCAGTCCTCTGCGGATTTTAGCGCATCATTCGGTTTCCAGGCCCATTGCTGGCAAATGGTGATGCACGACTCCCACGGCGTGTCCGGATTGTAGGCGCCCACGCGTTGCTCCGGCGTTTCAAAATCGCCGGCAAATTGCGCGCCCTTGCTGACACCGTCCATGCCCTCGCGGCCTTTGTCCACGCGATTGTTGATCAGCAGCTCGTCGTTCAATCCACGTAGCCAGGCGTACAAATCCATGCCCATCTCGTGTGTCCATGGCTCTTCCCATTCACCATCGAACCACAAGATTTGCGTGTCATACGCTTCTATCAGCTCGCGTACCTGGCCTTTCATGTCGGAGAGATATTGCGTCATATCCGCGTCCGGCTTGATAACTTTTTCACCATTCTGCAATTCAATGGGATAATCGGGATGATACCAGTCCAGTATAGAGTAATAGGTGCCGAAAAGAATATCGTGCCGCTTGCACGCCCTGGAGATCTCCCGGACAATATCGCGTTTGAATGGCCCGGCCATGATATCATAATCCGTATAATCGGAATCCCACAAAGCAAAGCCGTCGTGATGTTTTGTGACCAAAATGATATATTTCATGCCCGCGGACTTGCAAATTTTCACCCACTCGTCGGCATTAAATAACACGGGATTAAATTCTGTGTAAAGTTGATCGTACTCGTCACTCGGCACCTCGCGTCCGCGCGACCAGCCGATTTCCGTGCCGCGCAAGCTTACCGGCCCCCAATGGATGAACATGCCAAAGCGCAGATCTTGCCATCTTTGCAATGCTTCTTTATGTGTTAATAAATTCGGAGATGCCTCGCCTCCACCGGTCAGGTTTTGCGCCATCAGTGTGCATGGCAAAAGAATAAGCAATAGCAGAATGTTTTTCACAATATCTCTCCATGATTTTGATTTCGAGGCAAGAAACAAGTTTCATCAGCAAAAGTTGGTGACACTTTAATATAAAAAAAACGACCAGTTGTCCCATAAAATCTGTTAAATATTCCTTGTAAAATATTCAAGTCGGAATTTCAAATGGCAAAAGATGTATTTACAATATTTCGCGGAAAAAATGAAAAAGTTTGCAGAAAATCAAAAGCAAGAAAAGTATTAATACACAAAAATCTTTTATCCCGGCAAAATAGTTATTGACTTTAGTGGGATATTGTGTTAAATACAATCAGCAACTAATGACAAGGCTCTCAATTCTACCCCTCCACAGAAAATGTTTGTATATTGATTCAAATTACTTCTAATCTTTTATGCATCACGCCTCTTCCAATCGGACGGGTGCTGCAAACAGTTTTATCTGCAAAGCCAAATATTAATCTGGTGACATATCACCAACCCTAACGCACTCGGAGTTGTTTGCGCGCTTGTTCTTTTTCCGATTTATGAACCATCTCTTACAATTGCTATTCGTATGCAAATGCACCATCATTCTTAATAATGGGCAAAATCTCTTTTTGGCTAGACTTGTCGAACAAGTGTATAGGTAGATACCCGGACAGATGACCAAGAAGCTAAATCAATTAAAGGGCGTGGAAAGACCAGCCAAGCTCAGCGAGCAAGTTGAGTCGCAATTAAAAGATGCGATTTACAAGCAAGTTTTTTTGCCCGGCGAGTCGTTGCCCAGCGAAAATGAACTTTCACAAACATTTTCTGTGAGCCGGGGAGTTGTACGTGAAGCGTTGTTGATGTTGTCCATAAAAGGCTTTGTCAAAATTATTAAAGGCAAAGGCGCCATAATCACCGAGCCTTCTATAAACGCCGTGCTTGATCCGTTTTCGCAACTTGTGGATTTCAAGTGCCGACGCGAAGGGCTTGTTTACATTCTTGCCGTGCGTCAGATGATCGAACCCACTGTATGCCGACTCGCTGCGCAACACCGTTCTGCCGAAGAGCTGGAACGGCTCACCGAAAGTTTTGAGCTGATGAATTTGAACCGGAAAGACAAATTTCTTATCAGTCATTACGATATTAATTTTCATAATATCATTTCCCGGTCATGCGATAATCCCCTTGTACCCATTGTATTAGAACCCATCTTTCATGTTTTGAGTAAATTTCATCCTCCTATTTTTTATTCTTCAACTGTAATTGACACTACGCTGGCTTTTCACGAAAAAATTCTCAATGCTATTAAAACTCGGGATGGCAACCAGGCGGAGAAAGCTATGACGGATCATTTGAAACTAACCGAAGAACATAATCTACGCTTTTACTCAAAACAAGGCACAAATTAATTTAGCAAAAACCGTGAAAGGAGAACAAAAAAATACAAAAACTATAAGAAATACGTCTCAACTTAACACTTAACTTATGAGGAGAGAGCAAGATGGCACAGAACAAAAAGACAACGTTGCTTTCTTGTTTGCGCAATGGGATTTTTGCGATTTTAACGTTTACACTTTTGTTCGGCACACCGCTTTGGGCTGGTATTACGGGAAAAATTGCGGGCACCATTACAGATAGTGAAACGGGTGAACCGCTTCCCGGCGCTAATGTTGTGGTGGTCGGGACTTCTCTGGGCGCCGCCACAGATACGGAAGGCAATTATTTTATCCTTAACTTGCGACCCGATGTTTACTCCATCGAGGCCTCAATGATGGGGTACTCCAGAATCGTCAAAACCGATGTTCGTGTTAGTACGGATCACACGACTGTCATTGATTTTGCTTTAAACGCTGCAGCCGTTGAAGGTACTGAAGTTGTGGTTGTGGCGGAACGCGAAATAGTGAAAAAAGACGTCTCTTCAAGCCAGATTGTTGCCGATGTGGAACAGGTGGACGCCGTTCCTATGGTGCGGGACATTGAGCAATACATCAATATGCAAGCTGGTATTGAGAACGATCTGATTCGCGGCGGCGGTCTCGATCAAACACAATTTATGGTTGATGGTCTGGTGGTCGTCGACAACCGAACAAATCGACCACTCATGTCCGTGAACCTCAGCACCATGCAGGAAATCTCTATCATTAAAGGTGGTTTTAATGCGGAATATGGCAATGTGCGCTCCGGCTTGATCAATGTCGTCACCAAAGACCCGGACCCCGGTCGCTACCATGGCTCCATCGATTTTCGTATTTCACCATCGCATTTAAAGCATTCCGGCGCCTCCATTTTTAATCCGGACAACTTTTATCTTCGACCCTATCTCGATCCTGGTGTTATGTGGGTCGGTACGCAAAATGGAACGTGGGATGCCAAAAAGCAGAGCCAAAACCTGGAATTTATGGGATGGAATGCCTATTCGGAAAAGCTTTTGTCCGATGATGATCCGACAAACGATCGCACACCGGAAGAGTGTCGCGACTTGTTCTTGTGGAATCATACGATAGAGGGTAGTGCGGCCTTGGGCCAAAAAGAACGAGAATACGGCACCCGGCCCGATTGGAACGGCGATTTCAGTTTTACAGGTGGCGTTCCGATTATTGGAAAAAAATTGGGAAACCTCGCCTTTATGGTTTCTCACAAGGAAAACTGGGAAGAATTTGCTTTGCCCACCAGCCGCGATTATTTTCAAGACCGAAATAGCTCGTTAAAACTCACCTCTCGACTCAGTCCATCGATGAAACTCTCCGTCGAAGGAATTTATGGTGAAACCAAAACCGTAGCCAATAGGCGCGAAGGCGGCACAGACAACGATTATGTTACAAACGGTATGGATATTCTGAATTCGCCCGCTCTGTTTGGCTCGGGCACCTCCGGGTATTTTATCGAGTGGTGGCCCTCGGCATTGGTGCATTTTGACATCTACACCTCGATGATCGGCCTCACCTTCGATCATGTGCTCAGTCCCAAAACATTCTACAATGTCAGAGTGTCAAACGTTACGGTGCGCAATAACGCCTCCGGATGGACGGAAGCCGATATGCGCGATACGACAACCGTGCGCTATTTCGGCAATACACCGGTGGATGAACGGCCGTACGGATTCTGGATTGGCACCGGTCAACCCATTGCTCAACAAGATGGTACGTTTTACAACGCTATAGGCGGCGGGCATCGGGATTATGGCAAGGTCAATTCAACAAACGTTAAATTTGACCTGACCAGTCAGGTGAACACCTACAACCAGGTCAAAGTTGGTGTTGATTTTACCTATGATGATCTTCACACCCATTTTGAACGAAATCGATTCGAGTCGTCGTGGGAGGATTACAAAATTATCTGGGATCATAATCCGTATCGGCTGGGCGCCTACATCCAGGACAAGCTCGAATTTGAGGGCATGATCGCCAATATCGGCGTGCGTTTGGATTACAACGAACCCAACACCGATTGGTATCTCACCGATCCTTATTCGGATTATTTCACCAACCGGCTGCGCGATCAGCTAACAACCAATGCGCCCAAAGAAAGAGCAAAGGGCCATCTAAAAATCAGTCCACGTCTCGGTGTTTCGCACCCAATTTCTGAAAATGTGAAATTGTTTTTCTCTTATGGCCATTTTTACTCCATGCCAAGCTCGACTCGAATGTATGAGCTCTATTGGGGCCGTGCTTCCGATCCGATCCGACGAATAGGGAATCCCTCGGCGGATTTGCCGCGCACGGTGGCCTATGAGTTGGGTGTGGAATATAACATTGCCGATATGTTCCTGTTGCACCTCAACGGCTTTTACAAAGATGTGACCAATCAGCTGAATGACATCACATATACCAATTACTCCGGTAGCGTCAATTACACCACGCAAGGAAATAACAATTACGAAGATATTCGCGGCTTTGAGGTTCGGCTTGAGCGCAGCTTTGGCACCTGGATTACGGGCTGGTTGAATTATCACTACCAGGTTCGCACCAATGGTTTCCTCGGCCGAAATGCTTATTATGAAGACCCGCGCTTGCAACTGGTTCAGGGCTTGGTTGATCCGAATATCGACCGTATTCAAATTCGGCCTTACGCTCGCGCGAATGTGCAGTTGCGTTCGCCATCGGATTGGGGCCCGGCTGTTGGCGCCGCCAAACCTTTTGGCGATATCGTCGTCAGTCCGGTGTTGTTCTGGCATGCGGGAGCGTACGAAACGTGGAATCCCCTGATCCTCGATGGGGTGCAGAATAATATTCAGTGGAGACCTACCTGGACGGTGGATATGCGCTTCAGCAAACGGTTCAATTTGGCAGGCACCAATTTCGAACTTTTTGCCGATGTCAACAACCTGTTTAACCAACAATATATCCATTCAAAAGGATTTTTTGATAGTCAGGACCGACGAGACTATCTTGAATCATTGCATCTGCCCATGTACGCGGATGCCGCTTTTGATGGCTTGAGAGATGAAGAAAATGGTCTCTATATCGCAGGCGATGATAACCCTGGCGATGTGAAGAGCGACGACAAACCGTATATCAATATGCCGAACCGAGACTTTTTGACCTATCGTGATATGCGCAGCTACTTTTTTGGCGTCAGAATTGATTTTTAATAAAGGAGAATAGGATTATGAAACGATTTTGCCTAATAGGATCCATATTCTTGATTTTGCTGTTGCTTGTCGGACAGCAAGCCTATGCTGCTGGCATTTACAAATGGGTCAACGTCGGCAGTTTTTGGGCCAAGGTGTTTGACAATGGCCATCAAAGTGAAACCGAGGGCGGGAACGATGCGGCCCGGTACTATTATGACGGGCACCAGAATCCGAACCGCAGCTTTTCCCGTTTTTACTTTCGAAACAATGGCACCCGAATCGGCGTGAAAAACTGGACCTCCGAAGACGGCACCTTTTATCCCGTACGATTAGCGGGCGCGCCGTTTGGAACCTCCGATGCTGTAATGATCATGCCGACTTTGCCGGATGAAAACGGCATCACCATCCACCGCTATTTTCGCTACGAACCTCCCAAAATTGTTGTGGACGGCAAGATTTTGCACGATCCGTTTCCGTTTGATGATGGCGATCACGTCGATCCGGATTATAATCCGGGTACGGCAGATATTATGATCGAATCTCGCATGCGCACATGGATCGGCCTGGATGTGCATCAACGCGTCTATGGCTGGAGCCAGGCCAATCATGATGACTATGCCATCTATGATCTGGTGTTCAAAAATACCGGCAATGTGGATTTGGATGATGAAATTGAATTGCCGAATCAAACACTGGAAGGTTTGTACATTCAACGAGAAATTGGCTGTCAACCAGGTGCAGGTCGAGACAAAGAATGGAGCAGTTGGTACGGCAGCCGGCCTGGCGATTCGCTACGCATAATGTATAATTATTCCTGTCGAACTCACAATTCGACTATAGATGATTTTGGCCATCCTCGAGACGACCAAGGCTCCATCCGTTTGGCCGCCCCCGGTTATGGCGGTGAAGCAACGCTGTTTGTCAGTTCCGACAATAATGATATGGTGAATGATGATCCGGCTCAACCGCAAATGCACACCATTTGGAGCTATCGTTTACTCTATCTAAAAGAGCATTCGCTCCGACATTCGCCATCCGAATGGGAATTGGCTTACGACGTGATGCAACGTGGTTTGTGGCCGCAATACGGTCAGCCACTCATGGAAGGCACCTATCCGGGCACGTTCCATGAAGTGCCGCCGGACGAACGCGGCATCAAAACCATTCGCGATTTTGAAGGCTGGGGCACGGCGTGGCATTCCATCGTCTTTAATTCGGTGGGCCCGTATAACTTGGCGCCCGGCGATTCTATCAGGTTGGTTTACGCCCTGGTCGCCGGCAGCATCTCCAAACAAAAAGGGTTCGAAATTGCCAAAGCATGGTACAACGGCAAGTGCGTCTGGCAAGGCGAGGACAATCTGCCGCCGCAATACCAAGCATTCCCTGAACTTTATAATAACGATCCCAACGATTGGGCCAAGGACTGCTGGGTGGCAACCGGCAAAGATTCATTGTTCAAAAATGCGTCGGCAGCACAATGGGCCAAACGGCAAAATTTCAACGTGCCGATTCCGCCACCGCCGCCCGACATTGAGGTTACGTCCATGCCGGATCGTATTGAAATTCAATGGGATGGTACACAGTCGGAATCTGTTTCGGATTTTGCCGGATATCGCGTTTATCGTTGCACCGGCACATATCATGATTCGGCGTTTGTCAAAATATTTGAATGCGGCAAGGGAACGGACAATCCCACCGTCGTTCACAGTTACGACGACCGCAGCGCGGTTCGCGGCACCTCTTATTATTATTATGTCGCCGCGTTTGATGATGGTCTGTCGAACGGGTCCGACTTTGACGGAGTTGTCCGTAGCCTGGAAAGTGGAAAATTCTCCAATATGACCACACAGCCGGCGCTGTTGGCCAGACCTCCGGGAGCATCGTTGGATGACATTGTTGTGGTTCCCAACCCGTTCAACCTCAAAGCTGAAGACCTCCAGTTCCCGGGCGATCGGAACAGAATTATTTTCTACAATGTGCCTGCGGAATGTACGATCAGGATTTTCTCTGAAAGTGGCGATCTGGTAAAAACAATCGAACATACCGCTGGCTCCGGCGATGCGGCCTGGGGCATTTTGCAAAATGAGCAACAAACAACGAATACCGGACAAATTCCGGTCAGCGGTATCTATATTGCTAATATCAGCACGCCAGCAGGCGAGAGCAAAAATGTAAAGTTCCTGATTGTGCGATGATTCGGTTTTTTGCACATCTATCTAATGTTTGAGTGAAACGGAGGATAATAATGAAAAAGATATTTTGTCTTTTTATTTTTCTGAGCATGGGATTGCTCTGCCTCTCGCCTGCGTTTGCGATTGACAAAACGGCGCAGACGGGACTGCAATTTCTGAAAATTGACGTGGGTGCCCGCGCAGCAGCCATGGGCGGCAGTTATGCCATGGTCGGCAACGATGCCACAGCCATGTTTTACAATCCCGCAGGCCTTGCGTATATGGAAAAAGATTACAGCGTGTTTTTCGGCAGAACCCAATGGCTGGCGGATATTACTTACAACGCCGGTGGTGTGGCGAAAAGCTTTGGCAATTTTGGCGTGTTCGGCCTTAGCGTTATTGCGTCGGATTATGGCGATATGGTCGGCACCATGTATGCCGCAACCGAACAGGGCTACACGGTCACCGGTTCCCTGAATGTGGGCGCCTATGCCGTCGGCTTGTCGTATGCCAAATCGCTGACCAACAAATTCTCCATCGGCGGACAGGTTAAATACTGCGCGCAACAGTTGGGCAGTAATCTGATGAGCGACGGCACCACTATGGAGAACGACGTAAACGGTTTTGCGTATGATTTTGGAACCATGTTTTATCCCGGTTTCAAAAGTTTCCGACTCGGTATGTTCATTCGCAACTTTTCGCCGGAATTCAAATATGTGGAAGAGGGCTTTGAGCTGCCCTTGACATTTGTCCTCGGGTTTGCCATGGATATTCTGGATTTTTGGGGCGAGCACAGCAACCCATTGCTGATTTCTGTCGATGCCATTCATCCGCGTGATTATTCAGAACGCATCCATGTGGGCGCCGAATATTTATTTATGAACATGTTCGCCCTGCGAGCCGGCTACAAGTTTAATTACGATGTTGAAGGACTCTCCGCTGGTCTTGGATTTAAGGCTGATGTTGGCGGTTTTGCCGTCGACCTCGGTTATGCCTATTCCGACACGGAATTTTTCGACGCCGTTAATCGGATTTCCGTTGGTTTTTCCTTCTAGGCTGAAATGTTTGTTCCATTAAGCCCCTTTTGAGCTTCTCAAGAGGGGCTTTTTTTTGCCTCATGATTTTCCGAACAGGCTTAACGACCGACGCGAAGCTGCTTCCAGGAATGGAATTCCTGGTAGAACATGTTCCAATAGTTGGGCTATTTTTCAAGTTTTATTTGCAAAAATAGTGGCACTTGAAAATTCCCGGAAGTTCTCATGCAAAATCTGTCTAATACTCCCTGTTTCAACAAAATTCACTTTGGAATTGTTGATTCGGATTCATGTGTTAAAAAACTGTATTATATAAAGGAACGTTGAATGGTGGGTAATTCAATTCTTCATTATCGCATCCTCGAAAAAGTTGGAGACGGTGGCATCGCCCAGGTCTACAAAGCCCACGATACTCGGCTCGACCGAACCGTGGCGCTCAAGTTTATATCATCAACTGCGGTGGATGAAGCCGATAAACTGCGCCTTTACCGCGAAGCGCAAACCGCTGCTTCTCTCAACCATCCCAACATCGCTTATGTATTCAATATAGAAGAAGATGATACGCAATCTTTCATCACCATGGAGTTTGTCGAGGGGCAGACCGTTCAGGACAAATTAAGCAGTGGACGACCCTTGCCCATCAAAAAAGCCATTGAATACGCGATTCAAATAGCCACCGGTTTGCATGTGGCGCATCAAAAAAGAATTATTCACCGGGACATTAAGAGCGCTAATATCATGATCACGCCAAACGACCGCGTCAAGATCATGGACTTTGGTTTGGCAAAATTGATGGATGAGACGATGAGCACGCAAGTCGGCACACGCATGGGGACTGTAGCCTATATGTCACCGGAGCAGGCTGATGGCAGGGAGGGCGACCACCGCTCCGA
>CAYPZM010000017.1:0-28371 GCA_964414825.1 uncultured Cytophagia bacterium
GGAAAAGGCTTTTGGGTCAAAAAGAAGTTGTGACAAGGTAGCGCTGCGCCTTTTTTCATCAAATTCGCTGATGATTTGCTCGCGCAAATTTGCCGTGTCCGAAATGTGTTCCACCAGACTTCTGCTGTAAACCTCCCAATTGAGCTTTTTTCCAATCAATTCACCAATTCGGTAGCCTCGCGCTCCATACGCTCGCGAAATGGTGATGTGTGCCTTGTCCCACACACTTTTAGGTTGATCGGACTCTTTGGGCTCGTTTTCCTCTCGTTCTTTCCACAACCGGACTTGATTTTGCACCAAACCCTCCCAACGTACATGATCATTGGCCATTAACATGAGTGACCTCCCTCTTGGTTACATTAAGATTTATGCAACCAGAATTGCATTCATCCTAACATCGTTAAAATGACTGCTGTTTCCGGTTCATCATGCTACTGATTTAATCCTTATAAATGGAAATTTTAACACGATTCGGCGCTGAAAGCACAACGGGAAAATTGGTGCCGGATTCGACTCGAAACGTGTCCGGAAACGGGGTTTCCAGATCATTGCTCAACCAATATCCGGGTTCAAACCGCGCGCGATTGTTGGCTTCCGGTTTTCCACCACTTTCAGCAAAAATATACTCCTGGTCTTGCCAATCCTTAATTTCAAGCAACACAATATAGCGACCCGGCTCCACATATTTTCTCTCGTCGTCTTTGCCATCCCAATATAAAATATATCTGCCGGACTCGACCAGGTACTCGTCGATGAAAATTAAAACTCGCTCTTTTTTCTGCTCTTCTTCAAGAGGATTTTCGCAAGCAAAATGCAAAATTCCGACAAAAAGCAAAAGCATAATTTTTAAAATATTTTTTTTCATAAACCTGCTAAAAAATACTACGGTCGTTATTATTGCTTTGAGCACATTATATGTTACAGAACATTCAATGCAATACTATAACGATGATCACTCAGTCATTGATCCATTTTTCTATCCAGGCAAACACCTCATTCCACCACAAGCGCGCGTTTTGCGGTTTGGTTACAAAATGCGTCTCATCGGGGAAATAGATCAAACGCGACGGCACGTCCATACGCTGTAAAGCCGTAAACATTTGAAAACCCTGGGTTACCGGAACGCGGTAATCGCCTTGACCGTGAATGACCAACGTGGGCGTTTGGTAATGTTTGAAATTTTCCACAAAAAACGAGGGCGACCATTTTTCATAAAGTTCAGGATTCTCGTAAGGATTGCCGCCAAACTCCCACTCCGGGAACCATAGCTCCTCGGTGGCGCCGTACATACTGCGTTGGTCAAATACGCCGGCGTGACTGATAAGGGCATCAAATCGCTCATTGTGCGTGGCAATCCAATTGACCATAAAACCACCGTAACTGGCACCGGCTGCAGCAAGTTTTTCCGAATCGACAAAGTCATAGGTTTCCAGCACATAATCCAATCCATATAGCAAATCTTGGTACGGGCCACCACCCCAATCTTTGCTCACGGCATCGCACCACTCTTGTCCATAGCCTTTAGAGCCGCGAAAATTTACAGCGGCAACTACGTAACCAGGCGATGCGAACATGGAAATATTCCAGCGATAATGAAAATCATCACTCCACATGCCTTGCGGACCGCCATGGATTAAATAAATCAGCGGGTATTTTTTTGAAAGATCGAATGCCGGCGGTTTTAGCAAAAAGCCATGTGCGGCCTTGCCATCAAAACTGGTGAACCAAAACTCTTCAACCGGGTTGATGTCCAGTTCGTCCAACAGCGGTTTATTGACAAAGGTGAGCTGTTGTAATTTAGCGGATTTTAAATCCAGCGCAAAAATCTCATCCGGCATTTGATTGGATTGCTTTTTGAAATAGAGCGCTTTGCCATCCGGATGAATCTGCAAATTGGAGTTGACATTTTCTTCAACCAATTTCGTAATGTTATCATCTTTGATTGCGACAGAATAAATCGTCACTCGTCCTTTTTCTTCAACGTTAAAATAAAGCGATTGGCTATCCGACGCCCAAACCACTTCCTGCGGTGTTAAATCTAAAGATCCGGTAAGGGATTTTGCAGTGCCGTTCTGACGATCATAGAGCATAATTTCATATTGATCGGCTTCGAATTCCGGTCGCTGCATAGCTTTGTAAACCAGATATTTCCCATCCGGAGAATAGAGCGGCTGATTATCAACAGCTTGGTTTTCAACGGTCAAACATTCTGCCTCGCCGCCGGTTGATGGCACCACAAATAGATCATTATTGGTGTTGGCAGCCGGCATGGCGGTTCGGTTGCTGACAAAGGCCACCTGCTCCCCATTTGGAGAAAAGACATAATCCTGGTTGCCGCCAAGGCCGAGTGGCGGAGAATCAAAATTGCCGGGCGTCAAATCAATGACATTGCTGCCATCGGTCTTGCAGGTAAAAACATGTGTACATTTGCCATCGGTCCAACGGTTCCAATGGCGGAATAGGAGGTCATCGATGATTCTCGCACTTGCTTTTGATGCTTTTTGAGCGCTGTCTTTTTCCGCGGTCTCGGCCAGTGATTTTGTTTCCGGATACACATATGCAGTAAAGGCAAATCGATCTCCATCCGGAGACCAAATAAAATCGTTAACGTCCACCGGCAAATCCGTGAGCTGCTGCGCTTCGCCACCCTTTAAAGACAAAAAATAAATTTGCTCGGAACCGTTTCGGCTCGATAAAAAGGCGATACCCGAACCGTCCGGCTTCCAGCGAGGAGCAGTGCTGCTATGCGCTTTAGTGGTCAACTGTCGCGGCTCGCCGCCCTGGGTGGATAGTAGCCAAATATCCGTTTTGCCGGAATTTTGTTCCATATCGTATTCGGACAATTCGAAAGCGATCCAATTCCCGTCCGGCGAAACCCGCATATCGCCAATGCGTTTCATGGCCCACAAATCTTCGGGAGTCATAGGACGCGCAATCATCAAAGATGTGAAAAGACAGAGGAAAACCACTGCGATAAAAGCTTTCATGTGAATACCAATCTCCTTGTCGTATTAAGATTCTAAAACTTTTTCAAGTCGGTTATGGCTTTTTCAATACCAACGAGCAGCGCGCGCGAAATAATGGCCCAGCCTACATTATACTCTTCAATATATTGGATATCGGCCAGTTCCCTCAAAGTTTGCGCACTCAAACCACGACCGGCCGAGACACCCAAACCTATTTTATGCGCGGTAATGGCGGCGGAACGCAGTTGTTCCACCAATTCACCCATGGCACCCAAATCTTCAACTTTGGTCAAGGCGGTGGTGCTAAACTGCACATAATCGGCCTGGGCACGTGCCGCAGCGCGAATTTGCGAGGCATCGGGCTCAATCAGAACCGTGGTCACAATGTTATTGGCGCGCAATGTTTTCACTGCTTCTTCAATATAGGGTAGAGTCGCCGGGGCATCGAGCGAGATGTCGGCTTTATCGCCGCTGCTGGAGGGCAACAGAGTCACCATATCTGGCAACCAGTTGATGGCTTTTTTGATCATCTCATCGTTCATCGGAATGGCCAAATTAAGATGGGATTGTACCACTTGTTTAAGCAGCGTTACATCACGATCCGTAATATCCGAACGGTCGTCGCGTAATTGAACGACAATACCCTCAATGCCAGCCATTTCCGCGGCAATAGCTGCGGCAACCGGATCGGGATTTCGACCCTTGCGCAAACTTCGGATTTTTGCAATATGGTTCAGACAAAGACATAACCGAGCCATGGATTTCCCTTTCAAAGTTGGTTAGTTTAGAATATCGGATGCATATACAAAGGTGACGCCCATTGTTTTTAATTTGGAAATAGAGCGCTCTAAAGCGCGCAAGGTATTTTCTCTTACGTGGCCAATAGCAATAATCTGTCCCTGCTCTTTGGCCGTGGCCCCCATTTGCAGCAGTTGCTTCTCAATAAAATCAACGTTGTCCGTTGTATCGATAAACATGTTGTTTTCATTGCTGGGCAAACCAATTTGCTGCGCCGTTGTATAGGCTAGGCTATTGACGTTGGTGCGGCTGTCGATAAAAAATTTATTTAATGACTTTAAGGTGTACATGACACTTTGCATCATCTCCTCATTTATGGTCACCTTGGAGCCTTGGTGATTATTCAAGCCGCCGGCCGCCGGCAACTGCGCAAATGCTTTTCGTACACGCAAGGACACCATGCCCGGATCCTGGCCGGAAATGAGCGTAAATCCGTTATCTTCATACGGCTCGTTCAATGGCTCCATGGGCATATGAATCAAGATTTCTTTTCGATGCAGCTTTGCAATGTCCGCAATTCTTTGTGAATAAGCGAGGCCGGGAATAATCGATATGGTCAGGGGAATGTCGAGCGCCAAGAATTTTCGAGTAGTCTCGTTGAATGAGTAGCCAAAATCATCAATAACGAGCGCGACACTGCCGCGTGAGATTTCCAAGCGTTTTGATTTGACAAATAAAAAGTGATCAACAACTTGCTCGTTTTTGCCAACGCTCATCAGAATGGAGGTGCCTGTTGCTTTGCGGCAGGAGACAATTTCCGCATTCATGGCGGCCAAGCTGGAGCGAATTGCTTTGTAAATGGCAAAAAAGTCAAACTCGTGCGGAATTTTGATTTGTGTAACCGAGTCATCTCGGGAAATGTGTTGCGGCGGAATTGCAAATTCACTCAAAACGGCATGAACCGTTTCGGAGATTTTAGCCGCTTGTTGCTGTTTAATCCGCGGCGGGCCTGAGGATTTTACGGCAGGGATGACCAGAAAATTTATTGAGACGAGCGCCAACGCCAGAACCGCCAAAACCAAAATCTTCCAGTCCAATTTTGGCATTTTAATGTTCACAAGTCGTAAAAGTTGAACCTTTTTGGGTTCACGATTTTTGCGCGGGGCTCTTCGCATATCAGCTATAATTTCCCGAATTTGGCTTTTAATTCGCTCCACGAAGGCTCGTCTCCGGTCGCAAAGTCGCTCCAACGATAGATATACCAAAAATCATCGTCCGAGCGCACGAGACGAAACTCTGCCTGGCCGCGCAGGTTACGCGGACAGTCGCCGGTTTGACATTTATAATGCATCTTTAGATTATAATTTTGCAACAATATAACGGAATCCTGGAATGTTGTCTCGTTCAGCCGCTCAAATTTTACCGTGGCCGTGGAATCATCCGGCAAAAACGCATTCAACTGCTGCAAATAATTCGATTCCTCCTGCTTGCTCCAACCGAAAAACAATCCCGGATTGGCATTAGCCACCGCCGGTTCGGGAAAAAATCGATATTGTTTGGAGGACACGCTGGTGTCTGCCAAACACCGCAAATAGTTGGCGATGTTCCGTTCGGAAATGGCATTTTGTAAATTAACAATCACATAAATTGGCGATGTCGGTTGAATCCAATTTGACTGATTGGTGACCGGCTCTTCTGGTTTGCGCGTTGCAAACGGATTTTCGCAGGAAAAGAATACAAGGAAAAGCAGACATGCAAATAACAGTTTTCGTTCAAGTATCATAAAAACCTTGTTTTAACTCACATCTAAAACAATATATCCGAATTGCACACGACTTTCAAGCTTTTTTTATCCAGTCCGCTGTCGGAAGAGCTATTTCCTGCCTATGGTCATGGACGCAATTTGTCCTTTTTGCTGCTTTTGGCGTAATTTATCGATCAACATATCCCGTATATCTTCGGGCCGAAACACATCAACATAGAGCCGCGTAATGCCCTCAATCCCGGCGTGTCGATTTTTTCTCCATTTTATCAAAATATACCACGGAATTAAAGCGTCTGCATTCGGCGGCCTATAATACCATTCTTCGTTGCACGGTTCCAACGGACCGAGCGCGGCGTGGATGGCGTGAACAATGTCCGAAACACCGCGAATTTCGATTTCCGAAAGCTCGTGCGGTCGCTTGCGCTGGCGCGAGAAAATGGCGACTGTTGAAAAGGGCTGCCCAATATCGGCGACTGCAATTGCATGCTCGTTTTCGCAAATGAACAAATTTTGTCGTCGAGCTAAAAACTCGATATAATACTGAAAAACATCCGGCTGTTCTCTCGTCAATGCAATTGCGCGTTGTAAACTGTCACCCCAAATATCCAAACCAATAATTTGACGATGCAAGTGTTCAAACGTGGCCCCGGCATCGCGCCGCCAATTGGTATAGGTGCTAACAAATTGAACAAAAGGATTATTCTCGTAAATGTCTGCAATACTGTGAATTGTGAGCTTGATGTATTGAAAATGTTCTTCAATAGTCATGTCTCCCGTGGAAAACAGCTCGGAGTCGTTTTGCGCATTCTGGCTATAGTGTTGCCATGGGATAATCAACTCGTGCGCGCCGCCAAAAAAACTATCGGCCATACGTAATTTGTCTTCAAGCGAAATCGCTTCCAATCTGCGCGGCTCCATGTGCTGTAATTTCGCATCTATGAGAGACAGGACATGATTGCGGCCCATGCGGCTATGCAAATATTTATCTCTCATCTTTTGATTTTTTGATAAAAGCTTATAGCCGTAATTCCCTTTCCAATAGTCCATTGAAACGATCTCATACAAATTGCCAATACGCCGAAAATGCGCCATCGTAGAAAAAATATCCTCGGGCTCGGGAGAATCCTTCAACAGCCACTTTGTGCCATCATAAGTAATGCGCGACTTTTCCGGTGTTGTCTCCCAATAACGTGCCGGGCAAAACGCGCAATAGCCAGGTGGATCTTGTTTTGGAATCGGTTTAGGCTGATGACGATAATCCGTATAATTCGGGCGGTGTTTACGCCCCGGCGTGTACCAGCACCGCGTTCCGGAAAACGGATTTTGATATTTGATCGTGCCATCTTGACATGGCTCAATAAGATGCGAAAAATCCATATCGAACTAGTTGACAAATTGTTCGACAAAATACCGGGGCGAGAGCTCTTCTCCCGTGGCCTGTTCAATCATGTCGTTCCAATGCCGCGTCGCACCAGGCTCGAACACACTAGTACGCAAAAACTGGCCAATATCTTTTTGGTTCACATAACTTGGATTCGCATCAGCATCCAATTCAAGCAAATTTTGTGTAATAAAATGCTGCAATTGCGAAGCGAACAATTCACCGAGCAAATAATTGTGATAATAAACCGGGTAGAGCGCAATGTGAATTTTGGCCGCCCAATCGGGGTCGTCGCGTTGCGGCGGTTTGCTTACGTATTGATACTCCTGAACCAACTGCCACCATGTTGCGCTCAAATCCTGATCCGGATTGGCATATAATGATTTTTCAAATTCATACATTACCATGGCCCAGCGAGCAAAAATGAGCTGTTTGAGCTGCATGTACTTGTCAGCAACAGCAGCAATGCTCTCGCGCTCGCTGTCCGACAGCTCCAACATGTCTTGCATCCAATAGGGATTTCTGCTCAATCGACCAAAAAACATGGCAATGCCCTCAGTTGTAAACGCGTGCGCGGGTTGCCGTAATAGATAGGGCGTGTCCGGGTTCATATATTTGTCATACACGGCATGTCCCAATTCGTGCAACATGGTCTCCATCCAGCGCTCGTTGTTTTTGACGTTGCACAAAATTCGCACATCGCCTTGTCGGTCTATATCGGTGCTAAAGGCGTGCGGATTTTTGCCTTCGCGTTCATACAAATCGCTGTTTTCAAGAATGGCGCTGACAGGCAGATTTATACTGTTGAAAAATTGTCGAGACAGCTCGACGACATTTTTATCCTCATAATACTGATCGAGATTGATCTCGTACACCAGCGGCGATTCCTGGAAAAACGGATCGTGATAATGCCAGGGCATCAAACCTTGAACTCCAATGCCATACAGACCGGCAAGGATGGAATCGAGCTCGGACTTTAAGTTAAGGAACGGTTCATCGGTTAAAATTTTCAATTCAGCAAAAATTCGATTTATATCTTCTACATTCTGTTCGGAAGCAACTAATGACATGGTGTGAAAATTATCAAAGCCCAATTTACGAGCCGCCTCGTTGCGCAAGTGCGCCAGCCGCACAATGTCATCGGCCACAGCGCTGCCCACTTGTTTACTGGCGAGCCAGGCTTGCTGCCGTCGCTTTGAATTGATTTCGTTCTTTAATATTTCTTCAATTTGATTGTTGGTAATGGTTTCGCCATCCATTTTGCCACGAAACGTGCTAAACTCTTTTTCGACTTGCGATGAAAGCCGAACAATCTGGCCCAGCAATATCGAATCCACTTGGTTCGGCAGAAAATTGTAATAAACAAGCTCAAGCTGCCGTTGCAAGAGCGGGTCGATCCGTTCATTTTGCTCCTTGAGTGCCTTTACCTTGGCAAAGCGGCCGGAATCACTATGGATGGTTTTTAGTTGCAACTGCAAATCGCTGTAGAGGTCATAGTTGGCCTCTTCACCTGTGGCAGCCGCTTCCCAGTAGGCCAACGCTGCCTCGGTTTGTAACGGCCTCACTTGATCCACATAAGATTTAATAAACTGTTGCATACGTTTCTCCTGAGGATTGGGAGCGCACTGCACAAGTAGTATTACGATTATCGAGAACAACATAAAAGAGCGTTTCACAGGACCTCCATTAAAATTCATTTTTTTAGCACTGAAAAATTAACCAAATTAGCGCTCAAGCACAAGATAATTCAAAGATACTTGGCGACATGGCTCGTGTTGATTATTACGCAAATTTTAACTATTTTCTATCCGGTATCGAGTTTTTCTAACTTTTAGGGACTGATGAAAAAAGGCAAAAAAGAAATTATCGTCGTTGGAGACCGCATTCTCATTGTGCCCGATCTGGGTCAAGATCGCAGCGATGCCGGGCTCTATTTGCCCAAATGGGCTGTCGAAAAAGAATCAATCCAGGGTGGGCGGATTGTTGAAGTGGGTCCAGGCCTGCCCATGACACCGCCGAATGACGTTGAAGATGAGCCATGGAAAGCTCGAGAAGCATTCGAAGAGCAATCGCACATGCAAGCCCAAATTGGTGATTATGCTCTCTTTTTGCGCAAAGCGGCCATCGAAGTCAAATTCGAGGGCGATCTGTATTTGATTGTGCCTCATGCCGCTCTGCTAATGCTCATTCGTGATGAGGAATAATTGTGCCTCATCATGGTATAACTCGATCATCCAGCAATTGTTTTAAATGCGAACTGCTTCGAGGCGCCGAACCAAACGCCTGCTGCCACACCTGCCGGCTCTCCATACATAAATAGACAAATACATCATTAGAATACGAACGAATCCATTCATACATCTTTTTAAACAGTTCTACACGCTGCGGACGAAAGTAGCGCAGTTTTTTATCAATGCCCGGCAAAAGTTCGCCCAAATAAATGGAAGAGTCCGGATGACGTTCTCGAACAATGTCATCAAACGAAGCGGGATAACGCAGTGCGCCCAGGCTAATCCAGGCAATGTTTTCAGGGCGAATGACCGCAAAGATTTTGTCCACCATTTCTCGATACTGTTCCTGCCAATCTTTATGAACAATCATGGGATCAAAATGAAAACCTATACGATATCCTGCATCCTGGCACTTTTGTGCTGCTAAAAGCCTATCCCGCAGTAATATAGCAAAACCCTCTTCCTTTTCCTGAATGGCTTGCGAATTCATGGACCAGGACATAACGGTTCTCTTATTGTGATCCAGATCGAGCAAATGATCGACTTGATTCGACTTGCTTTTTAGCTCTAAAATTGCGTTCTGTTTGTCGGCAAAATAATTGACCAGCAACGGCCCCACTTGAGATATGTGCTCAAAGGTCAAGCTGTCGCTCAACTCACCGGTTCCAATACGATAACATTGATTAGGATGCCGCACCACTTTCGTGTCCAGCTCGTTAAACATATCATCAATATTGCAATAAAAGGTGATGAGCGGCGTATCCAGATAACCCTGCAAAATACAATACGAGCAGCCGAGGTCGCAACCCGCGGCAACATCCAAATTATGATACATGCAGCAAATATGTTTTTGCGTACCAGGACACAAGCGCAAAAAAGGGCCTCGTTGTTTTGCTAGCAGAATGGTATCTTGCCAACTCTCTGGCTTCAAGGGTATTGCGGATATTTTTAGCAGCTCATTTGCATCTCTAATCGACTCTTGAGGTACGTGTGGGAATTTTCCGATAATCTGTTTCGCCAGCTCCGTATGGCTGATGCTTTCTTCGATATATATTTTTTGTGGAGTAAACTGCTTTGCTTTGGATTGATTCATAAAAGGGACAACATTTGATGAATAGTTTTATTCGAAACAAGAGCTTGTAGATGTTCCAGTCGCTGTATATACTCTTGTTTGCTGGCAAACGAAAATGTGACGCGAAACTCTTCGCCTTCAAAGAAGGGTGGCGCTTGAATGTCCACCCGAGGCGGCACGTTCTCGCGGAGAAGGGTCTCATACTTTTGTTTCGTTTTCATATAGTGGGGGTACCGCTGCTCCCATAGCCACACCTTAAAAGAATCGGCCTTTTGCGACGACGTAATTTTTGTCTCATCTAACAATGCTTTAACTTTTTGTTGCTCAAAAAGTTGCAAGAACGTTATTTCATGAATGCGGCAGACATCTTTTAATAACAGCAAAAATTCGCGCTGCCGATTTTTCCCTAATCGCAAAGCAGAATATACGTTAAATAATACCTCTTGCTCCGTTTTTGAAAGCAACCGGATATCATTTGCGACGTCGATTGGTGTTTGGTCATAAATGACCCATTTTTGCCACGTTTCATTTAACTCATACAAATCTTTGTAAAGTGTATAAACTCGGGGATTTCGACCAAATCCGAGCGCAGGCAAATAGTGCTGAATTATTTTCTCTTGGGAAACAAAAAATGATGTCTCAAGAGTGCTAATAATTCGGGACACTTGAATCGCATTGAGCTGCCGAATCGCGAGATTGTCCATCACAGCATACCAAAAAACATCCACCGAAGGCTGTGCATTTGGTAGCACAAAAGCTTCGGTTTTTTTTGCTTGCAACTCCCTCAGTATAGAGAATCTCTGAAAGCCACAAACCATTCGATAGCCCGTTTGTTTTTCTTGAACCACAAGCGGATTGACAAGACCGATTGTTTTTAAGGATTCGTACAGCTTTACATTTTTTTGCTCAGTTGAAATCCGATAGATGTCGTCATCATCATCTATGTCACAAAGATTTATCGAGGTTAAATGTTTTTTGATCATTTTAAAATAATGCCAGTTGGTCATTTTTAGGTTTTTTTACGGTTTTGCGCAATTGCCTCTCGACCAAAGCTTCGGAAACGCTGGTCAAAAATCGGCTGGGCTCACGATCATGTTTTTGTCCATAGATTGTGCGCTTTTTAGCGCGACACAGATAAAGATATCGCTGCGCTCTGGTCATGCCGACATATAGCAAACGCCGTTCTTCTTCCAAATCAAGCTTTTGTCCAGGAAAATATAAAGGCAACAGTCCTTCTTCACAACCGGGAATGAACACAACCGGAAACTCCAGTCCCTTTGAGGCATGCAGAGTGAGCACATTCACGCGATCGGCCCGATCATCAAAAAGGTCAATTTGGCGATGTAATGCGAGCGCATCCAAAACACGATCGTTTTCCGCACCATTTTGCAATACGATATTTTTTAATTGTTTTGTCAGCTCGGCTATCTCATTATTATCTTGAAAAGCATGTGTGGACTGCAGCCAATCCAGCACAGTATCCACCTCCACATCATTCGGTAAAGCAAGTGTCTCTTTGTGAAATTGTACATAGGCACTGCTATTTTCACCAAAATATGCTTTGGCTGCAACCTCAAGCGGTTCGATTTGATGGGTTTGAACATAACGCAAAGCAGCGCGGAACAGCGCAACAAATGGATGCTGCGTTAATCGATTTTCTTCAATTTTTTGAAACGGGATTCCGGAACGAGCCAAAGCCTCAACGATATTCTCGGCTAAGCTTTTGGAACGCAATAAAATAGCAAAATCTGAAAAACTAAAAGTTTGTTGACTTTCCCGCTCATCAACGCGTTGGCTGTCCATTGAAAAAAATGTGGTTCCGCCCATGAGTTGTTCAATTTTGTGAACCACAAATTCCGCCTCGGCTTTTTCAGAGGGCGAAACTTCCATAACAATTCGAATGTCCGGATCAATATTGGACCAAAGTATTTTTTCGTCTCCATGGTTTTCATGTCCCATGATTTGCAGCGAGGCATTCAAGATGTTTTGGGCTGAGCGGTAATTTTGTGTCAATCGAATACAATTCGCATTAAAATCATTCGTGAACCGTTTAAAAAAATTCGCGCTTGCGCCGCGAAACCCGTAAATTGCTTGATCCGGATCGCCAATTACGCACACATCTTTGGCAGTAAAGGCTAAAATTCTAAACAGCTCGTATTGCGTTTTGCTAATGTCCTGAAATTCGTCCACAGCGATAACGCGATATTTGTTCTGGTATTGTCGCCGCAGATCGGGATTTTGACTTAATAGCCGATAAGGCAAATTGATCAAATCATCAAAATCAACCGCATTTTCTTGTTCAAGTAGCTGCTCGTACGCTTCAAAAATTTGTTGCGTATGAGACGGCATGGCCTCAAGAATCTCTTTGGGGATAGCATCCGGACTGTATCCCTGATTTTTAAGCTGCGATATTCGTTCCAACACAGCCTTGCTTAAGGACTGTCCCGTTTGAGCTTTTAATTTTTCAGCCAAGTTCTCATCATGTTGAGGATCCAGGATAATAAAATCAGAGTCTCGCCCATAGAATTCATCCTGTTCCCGCAAAATAGAAACGCCAAAGGCATGAAAGGTTTGAATCGTCATGTACCGCACGGTTTCGGAATCCAGAATCAAAGCCAAACGAGAACGCATTTCTTCAGCCGCTTTGTTGGTAAACGTTATGGCGAGAATTTCCTTCGGTTTGGCATCGTTTGATTCTAACATAGAAGCCAGGCGATGAGTGAGTGTTCGAGTTTTGCCTGTTCCGGGACCGGCTTGAATAATGAGCGGCGCACCGCGAAAATTGACCGCCTTTTGCTGCTCAGAATTTAATCCATATTTTGTTCTATCTTCCTTTACAGCAGTAATTTGGGTTTGTGCGGATTTTGGGGAGCCGAAAAATTGATCATTTTTTTGCTTTTTTTCAGGCATCGAAAATAGAGTTTCTTGCTGCAAAAGTTTTTCGCGTTCGCGCTCTTTAAATATACGGATGACACCATATTCGCCATCATATCCGGGATCGGGATCAACCTGACCTTGACGCATGCGGCGCACAGCTTCGGCCAGCAAACTGCCCGAGGTGTGTTGAATATCTGTCAATGGAATATTCATCAGGATATTCAGCTCAGACCCCAATTCATGCAAAGCTTTGTGATACAGTTGATTGACTTTTTTGGAATTTGGGCCCACGCCGGTGATTTCACTTAAAACCTCTGGCAACGGTATTAAACTTTTAAACGGTTGCCTACTTTTCGGCTGATACCCTTCCGGACGGTCAGCAAGCTCTTCCACACGATAATTCACACCTTTTACAGCAGGTTTGCCACACACCGGACATAGGCCATTGTTGGCAATGGTTTCGGACGGTTTCATGCGGTGGTTGCACTTGCGATGTCCGTCCATGTGATACTTGCCCTCTTCCGGAAAAAACTCTATGGTGCCTTTAAAACCTCCATCATTCCGATTTTTCAGAGCTTGAAACATGCTGTTATACGTCAAGTCCGTATCAAACACATTGGCTTCGCGAGCCAGTTTTGCGGGCGAATGGGCGTCGGAATTGGATACCAACGTATAATCATCCAACATGGATAATCGCCAGTTCATAGGCGGATCACTTGACAATCCGGTCTCCAGCGCAAAAATGTGCGGCGTCAAATCTTCAAAACATTCTTCCAACGAATCAAAACCGGATTTGGAACCGAAAATAGAAAACCAGGGCGTCCAAATATGCGCGGGGATAAATTGGGCATTATCATCGGTTTCTAACACAATTTCGAGTAGATCGCGGGTATCCAATCCCAATATCGGTCGGCCATCGGAGTGAATGTTTCCGATGCGGTCGAGGGTGGCTTGGAACGTTTCGACCGCCGCAAATGATGGCATAAACACCACGCTGTGAACTTTGCGCACCTTGTCATGTTTTTTATAAATTGTGCTAATTTCGCCGGAAAGAATAAAATGGACATCCGCTGCGCATGCTTTAGGTACCTCATTTTGCTTAACACGGAATTCCGGCCTTAATTGAAACAGGCCTTGCTCACTTTCCTGTAATTTTGAGCGCATCTCCTCCAGCCATAGCGGATGCGTAATATCACCCGTTGCAATAACATTCAGCCCCTTTAGCTGGCCCCATAAAAACAGGTGCTCAAGATTCAGTTGTTTGCTGGTGGCCCTGGAATAATAGGAATGGATGTGCAAGTCAGCAATGTATTTCATATTTTGAATGGTTTAAGTGTTATTTGGTCTGTCCCAAGTTTGCTACGATTTCAAAGTGAGCCTTTTCCACAGGTTGCACCGAAAGACGCATGCCGCGCTTTGTGACCAACATTCCCGCCAAATCCGGATGTTGCTTGAGCTCTTGTAGGGTCACACTATCCGTGAATTTTTCTACAAAACAAAGATCGACCATAAACCAGCGCGGATTTTCGGGCGAGGATTTTTCATCAAAATAGGGACTGGCCGGATCCCAGGCAAAGTGATCCGGATACGCTTCCCGGTAGATGCGAGCCAAGCCGGCAACACCAGGTGGATTGCTGTTGGAGTGATAGAACAGTACCAAATCCTCAGGCTTCATCTCATCTCGCATAAAATTACGCGCCTGATAATTGCGCACGCCTTCCCAACAGGTGGAGCCGTCGCGCTGCAAATCATCGATCGAATAAACAGTGGGTTCGCTTTTCATCAGCCAATATTTCATCTTTCTCCCTCGTTTGGCAATATAGATGTCATGAGCTGAAAAACCAATAAAAAAGGCGGATTTCGGTCCGCCTTTTTGCTCTTTAGAGGTACGTCATGTCCCCCATGTTGCTCGAGTTTTGTCATTGTTTGGGTAAAATTTTGTACATCCCGGTACCACAAACGCTGCACTTGCCTTTCATAGCTGGCCGTCCGTTTTTCATGGTGACTTTTTCGGTATCCGTCATTTCGCGTTTTTGTTTGCATTTAACGCAATAGGCTGTTTCGGCCATGGTTACACCTCCTGTAATTAATTTGGCACTAGAATTATGCAACTGAGATGTTCAGCTACAATGGGTAATTGACTTTTTAAAACGGCCAAAACGAAATTCCACCAGCAAACTTCCAACCGCCCACACTCATCGCTTCAAATCCGCTTGTGCCCCGGACGCCGCCTGAGGCAATTTCGATATCAAAAAACAGTGCTATTTTTTCGTGCATAAAATAATCGAATCCGGCTTCCAGGTAAAAGCCGGTTCCAAGCTCATTTTCATCTTCGGTCGTGCTTTTGTCAAAAATGGACAACTCTTCAGTTTCAGTAATATCGTAAGCTGCAATGCCAAAACCATAGTACGAGCCCCATCTATTCTCCACGGTTGGATGGACGCGTAAACCCAGCTTGTACCACTGCTCATTCCATCGGGCATCCTGCAAATCACGACCGGTTTCCGGATGCTTTCCGGTTCGACCGTTCTTTTGAAAAGAGCCGTACTTGAATGTTATATAATGAGCGCCAAAGGCTCGCACACCCAAAAAGCCGCCAAAGCTTTCGCCCCAGCGACTGGTATAGATTTCTTCAAAATCACTCAAGGAGATGCGAAACAGAGCAATTTGCCCGCCAAGCATCATCCGAGGCTGAACTTGACGATACTCGTAGGTTTCCCATTGCGCGGCAGCAATCGTCGTCATCAAGACTATAAAAAGGAGAATTGTTTTTGGGGAAGGCATTTTCCTCTCGTATTAAGGAAGTTGAATTCGGTTGTGTATGGGAAGCAAAACATATCGGAACAAAATTCCTGAAATCAAAACACCTCCCAAGTTTGCCAAGGCGTCAAACAACTCCGCCGAACGGCCTGGAATGAACGCTTGTCCTGCTTCGTCTAAAAGTGCAAAACTTGAACAATAGAATATCGTTCTTTTAACAACTTTTGACAAGCGATTTATTTCATATTTGCTCATAGCTCGGATGAATAGCAAGCCAAGAATCGCAAACACACCAAAGTGAGCAATTTTATCCTGGGCATCGATTCCGGTCTCAGGAACCGTTAAGGTGGGATACCATGTCACCGCAAGAATAAACAGAGCCCACAACCATACAGGAACAGTCCAGCGAGAAAATAGAGAATTCACTTGTTATTCCATTATCTGTTTAAATGCAAGGGGGAGGCGCTGCAGAATATCGCCGGCAATCATACCCATTTGACCGAGGTTTTGCGCGGCAAGATCGCCAGCCCAGCCATGCACAAATACGGCAGCCACTGCTGCTTCTGTTGGATTTTTGCCTTGTGCCAGGAGCGCAGGGATGATTCCGGTGAGCACATCACCAGAACCGGCGGATGCCATGCCGGCATTCCCAGTTGAATTGATAAAGACTTTTCCCTCGGCATTTGCTGTAACCGTGGGACCGCCCTTGAGAACCAGGGTGCAATTCCATTCCTTAGCGTAGGTTTTGGCGATATTGATGCGGTCTTGAACGATCTCCTTTGTTTTCAAACCCGTTAGTCTCGACATTTCACCCGGATGCGGAGTAATCACCAGGTCGCCTTTATAAGTTTTAAGCAATTGAACATGATTTTGGCACGAGTTGAGCCCATCGGCATCGACCACCAGCGGTTTATCACTTTTTGACAAAATGGCATGCACCAGCTCTATGGTTTTTTTGGACTGGCCTAATCCAGGGCCGAGCGCTACAACGGTTTTGGAATCGATAAACTCCAAAATGTTATCGAGCTCATCGACACTCAGATACCCGCTGCCCTCATCTTTTACAGGAAATGTAATCACCTCGGTGAGCTTGGATTCCAAGACAGGATTCAAACTTTCGGGGATGATGGCATAAACCAGTCCCGCACCGCTGCGCAGGGCACTTTCGCTTGACATTGTAGCGGCGCCCGTAAATCCTTTGCCACCGGCAATTACGGCTACTGTGCCGAGACGGTTTTTATGCGCGTCGGCCGAGCGCTGCGGCAGCTTTTCTCGTACCCACTCGAGATCCACATAAAAGGCATTGGGATGGTGCTGCCTCAGAGCAATTTCCGGCATGCTAATATCCACAATGTGCAGCTCGCCCGTGTGTTCGCGGCCTGGCGAAAACAGCAATCCACGTTTTGGCAAGGCCATGGTGGCGGTTTTAGTGGCGCGAACCGCGGGCCCTTGTACAGCGCCGGTTTCGGCATTGACGCCAGTGGGGATATCCACAGACAAAACCGGCACATCCACAGAGTCGAGCCATTCTGCAATTTCAGCATACAATCCGCGCAATGCGCCCTCAACGCCGGTTCCCAACATGGCGTCAACCACCAAATCAGCGGGAGGCGACAGATGTACAGGAACTTTATCTATAAATAAAATATCTTGATTTAGATTTTCGAGGATTTTCAAATTAATTAAAGCATCGCCTTTAATTTTCTCTCGGTCGGTGAGCACATATACGCTAACGATAGCGCCGTGGTTGAGCAAATGTCGGGCAACCACATATCCGTCGCCGCCATTGTTGCCGGCGCCGCAGAAAATCACCACATGTTTACCCGCGGGATATTGCAGCATTTCGAGGGCAATTTTTGTAATTCCGCGTCCGGCATTTTCCATCAGCACAATTCCGGGAATGCCCAGCTCGGATATGGTAAATTGATCGAGTTCGGCCATCTCTTTGGCGGTAACCACTGCCTTCATTTTTGCACCTCTTTTCGTTCCAACACAACCATTGCCACTGCCGATGTATTGCTGTGTGATAAACTCACGTGCAGACTAAAGTCTCGAAGCAAATTTTTTAGCACCCCAGAGCATTTGAGCCCGGGTTTTCCGGAGGATGCGTTAATCACTTCAACATCCAGCCATCTGGGGCCCTGCTTTTGGATGTCCTCTGGCAAACTTTTATAAAGTGCTTCTTTTGCGGCAAAACGCACCGCAACAGATAGGTCTCTGCCCGGTTTTGCGATGCAATAGCGGTATTCGTCCTCCGTCAACACTTTGCGCAAAAACCGATCGCCCCAGCGAGAGATTGCTCGGTGAATTTTATCAACATCAACAATATCAATTCCGATCGATTCTATCATCTGCTTTCCAATTCGTCAACTCTTGCAAATCTTGCCAAGTTACAATCTCGCCTCTTTTTTTGCAACAACTTTTACTTGATTGTTAATCGAATTTGTGCTACTTTTTTGGCTAAAATACAAACAAATCTGCTTACTATGACACTTGATATATCTGAACTCATCTCTCTCGCATTGTCCGGCGACCAAAAAGCGTATGCCGACATTGTCAAACGCTTTCGCGAGCAAATTTATCATTTTATTTATCGTATGGTAAAAGACAAGGCTCAGGCCGAAGACTTGACACAAGAGACGTTCATCAAAGCTTTTCGGGCGCTTTCGTCGTTTAATTCGGACTATGCTTTTTCGACGTGGTTGTATAAAATTGCGGCCAATAATTGCATCGATTATTTTCGCAAAAAAAAGCTGGCAACCTGCTCATTGGACACGCCGATCAAGGCGAAAAACGGAGAGATTCAGCGCGACTTTCCGGATAAGGAGCAAGGGCCCGAATCGGAATTAATTTCCAAAGAACGAACCGGTCAAATTCAGGTGGCGATTGATTCGTTACCGAAAAAATATAAAGAAGCAATATTGCTTCGCCATAGCCAGGACAAATCCTACGAAGAAATTGCCAAAGAACTCAATATCCCCCTGGGCACAGTCAAAGTTCGAATTTTTCGAGCACGCGAAATGTTAAAGAGTAGACTTTTAGAGCAGCAAAGACAACTGTGACGTTTCGCGCTGGCGAACTTTTTTGTTCCATTTGTAGTTTTCCCTCGCTGGACGATCATCCACCAGAACACCACTCGAATTGACGTTACGTCCGAGTTCTCTTTTTGAGCGCGTAACAACACGTTATGGGAAGCATTTCCAAGTTATGTTACCTTGCAATTGTGGCGCATTTATTGCCAATGACTCCAAGAAAACTTGCTATGAATACAATTATTCGAAAAATGCTAAAGTCTGACCTGCAGCAAGTAAACAGCATGATCTCCCGCGCGTTTACCCAAGGCCGCATTGATGACGGATACGCCCACACTGAAGTGCCGATGTGCCGCGCGGATTTTATTCAGATGTATTTTTCGCAACGTCCGGATGGCTGTTTTGTGCTTGAGGAACTCGGGCAAATTCGTGGCGCGGCGTTTTGCCATGTGTGGGGCAACACCGGCTGGATTGGCCCTTTGGCCATCGCTCCGGAAAAACACCATTTAGGATTGGGGAAAGACCTGGCCCAACATGCAGTCAACTATTTACGTTCCATCGGCTGCAAAACCATTGGGATCGAAACCAATCCGAGAAGTAGTCGTAATTTGGGATTTTATGGGAAAATCGGTTTTGTACCATCAGCATTGTCCATCGATATGGTCCGACCAGTGCCGTCAACACCTAGTCCTGAAGACAAATCGGTTCACAAAAAAATATTTTATTCCAGACTCTCGGCAGCGGACAAAAAAGAATTTAAATTACGAGTTTGGGATCTCGTAAACCTGGTGGCTTCGGATGTTGATTATACGGACCTCATCAACAGCACAGACGAGCACCATTTTGGCGAAACCATTTTATTTATGCGCAAAAGAGCTCCCATCGGCGTTGCGGTACTGCAAACCAAACCTAGCCTGGTGGAAGAGCAAAACTCCTTTTTGCGGATCGTCAGTTTCGCCGCGCACCCTAAAACACCGCCTTTTTATTTCAGCTATTTTTTAAATGATATTATTTTGTTTGCAAAAGATAAATCATTAAATCGCATATTGGCGCGCGTCCCCATGTACTCTCCCCATGCGTTTCGGATTTTATTGGAAAACAAATATCGCGTCATCAACAGTGATTTGCGCATGACTCTCGAAGGTTATGCCGAACAGCGCCAGAATTCGGCCTTTCACATCAATCGGTGGGTTTAAGAACAGATCATGGCAGCAACGGCAGAGCTTTTTCCGGAGATTTCACGACGCAAGGTTATTTCAGCCAGTCGTCGCACAGATATGGTGGCCAATCCTGATGCATTTGTGCAAACTCTAAAAAAAGCACCTGCCGACTTGGTTCACACATTGGTGATATGGACAAAAAATCCGCATAATCTGCTGAATCATAAACAGCTACAAAATCAGCTCTTTCATTACGATCAACTCTTTTTGCATTTGACGATTACAGGTTTGGGAGGAACTCGTATTGAACCAAACGTGCCTCCACCTTTTGAGGTGCTCGACAAGCTTGACGAGTTGGTGCACCTGTGCGGCAGTCCTCGCCGCATTCGCTTGCGTTTTGACCCCATCATTCACGGTAAAGAATTCAATAGCAAACTCGTAGAAAATTTATCCTTTTTCGAAAAATTGGCTCCTATTGCTGCCCACAATGGCATTACGGATATCTCTATCAGTTGGGTGCATATTTATCCTAAAGTAGCGAAACGACTGCAGCGCCATGGTTTATCTCCGCTGGCTCTTTCGGATAAATCTCGGCAGCAAGAAACGGAATGGTTGCAAAACATCGCACAAAAGTTTAAATTGCGCTTGTTTGGGTGCTGCGTGCCGGGCTGGCCAACCAGCCGCTGCATTAACGGCAATTTGCTCAATGAACTACATCCGCTCGGCTACAAATGCTCGACACGCAAAGCAAAGGGGCAACGAAAGCTGTGCGGGTGCACGGAAAGCTACGATATCGGCTGGTATCACTCTTGTGTTCATGGGTGTATGTATTGTTATGGAAATCCTTTAAACCAAAATTTCAAACATACTCAATCGCTTGAGGCAGGTTATGAATGTTTTTGATATTTTTCTCATATTTATGGGATTTATCGTTTCGATTTTGGGGCTCATTGGTTGTATCATTCCGGCGCTGCCCGGAACACCGCTAAATTTTTTAGCGCTTGTTTTTATGTCCATCGCCAAAGACTGGCAACCGTACAGCGCCTCATTTTTGGTCATTATGGCGATTGTTGCGATCGTTGTCAGTATATTGGATAATATTATCCCGGTCTGGGGTGCACAAAAGTATGGGGCCGAAAAGCGCAGCGTCTGGATGGCGCTCATCGGTACCACGATCGGCATTTTATTTTTCCCACCCTGGGGTATTTTTATCGGCGCATTTTTGGGCGCCTTGTTGGGAGAATTGTCGTTTGGCAAAGACACCCAAACGGCATTGCGCGCCGGCTGGGGCGTATTTGTGGGCACGTTTATGGGCATTGGCCTCAAGCTCGTTGCCTCTGGTGTGATGTTTTTTTACTTTATTAAAGAAGTTTTCTGACAAGTTTATTGTTGCAATTCAATAGAAATATTTCTATGTTTTTTTTCATCATTTTATGGAGATTACCATGGCAAAACCTGTTGAATTATCCGATGCAAATTTTGAACAAGAGGTTATAAACGCAAACACCCCTGTGTTGGTTGATTTTTGGGCAGTTTGGTGCGGGCCATGCAAAATGGTGGCACCGGTGGTAGAAGAAATTGCCAATGAATACGAAGGCAAGGTCAAAGTTGGCAAGCTGGATGTCGATCACAATCGAGACACCGCGATGCAGTACAATATTCGCAGCATCCCCACATTGTTAGTATTTAAAGATGGTGATGTAGTGGAAACTGTCGTGGGTGCGCTACCCAAATCGCAGATTGTTGACAAGCTTGCAAAGCATCTCTAAATTGCCGCGTTAATGGACAAACGGATCGCAAAGAATACTATTCGCCTTTGATAAAGAACGCAAACGAAAGTTTGACCCGTCTCCTCGTAACGAGCAGACGGGTTTTTTTACGCGAGGATTGACGTGAGTAAAGATGCCCAACATATCTCTTTATCCCATGTCTATGCCGTAATTTTGGCAGGGGGAATTGGTGCGCGCTTTTGGCCCAAAAGCCGTGAATCCAAACCAAAACAATATCTCTCTCTTGTGGATGGCGGCACATTGATACAAAACACCGCGGATCGCTTGCGAGAGCTGGTTGATAAAGAACGTATTTTTATCGTAACCACACAATCACAGCAAAACATCTTGTCCGAACAAATTGACTGGGTTTCTGAGGAGAACATCCTGTACGAGCCTATGGGGAAAAATACCGCGCCGGCCATTGGGTTGGCGGCACTTTATCTTTACAAACAGGATCCGGAAAGCATTCTGGTGATTGCCCCGGCGGACCATCGCATTACCCGCACGCACGAGTATTTAGACTGCCTCAAAACAGCCATCCGTGTTGTTAAAGACGATCCTAAAGCGCTGGTCACTTTGGGTATAAGGCCTACCTATCCGGCAACCGGTTACGGGTATATTGAAGCCGATAGTGCTTCGGAGCAGCCAAAGGTCTGTTCGGTGAATCGATTTACGGAAAAACCACCGTTGGAAACGGCAAAGTTTTTTTGCGACAAAGGCACCTATTACTGGAACAGTGGCATTTTTATATGGAAAACGAGAACCATTTTGGATCGCATTCAAAGATTTATGCCCGAGTTGCACCAGAGCTTGGAAACTATTCGTGCGGCAATGGACAGTCCCGATTATCAAAACACGCTTTATGATGTGTATGACTCGCTGCAGGGACAATCCATTGATTACGGCGTGATGGAAAAATCTAACGATCACGTGTACATGGTGCAATCCGATTTTGGCTGGAGCGATTTGGGAACCTGGCAAGAGGTGTATAACAATTCTCCCAAGGACGAAAATGGCAATGTTATTAAAGGCAATCCGCTTTTAAAACAGGTGAAAAACTCTTATATTGAAGTTCATGACCGAACGGTGTCACTCATTGGCGTGAGCGATCTTGTGGTTGTTGATGAGCCGGATGCCTTGTTAATTTGCAATCTTGATTTTTCACAGGATGTGCGATGGGTAACAAATCAGCTCGATCCAAACAAGTGATCAAAGGGCTTAAAAATGGAACACTCTTGACGCAACTGCAGGGCATTGCAGTCCAATTGGGTGTGACCGTGCGTTTTGAAAAAGGTGATTTCAAAAGCGCTGGCTGCCGGGTGGATGAGCAAAACATTATCTTTATCAAAAAAACGGATACCGAATCCATACAAATAGAAACATTGCTGGGCGAGCTCGCCAAATTAAATTTTGAAACAATCAATATTCACCCTGCAATCCGAGAATATTTGACCTTAAAGCAAAAAGACGACACCAGTCGTTCTGTTGTACAGGAGGAGCCCTCATGAAGGCTGTTGATTTAACCAAACATTTCAAAAAAGAATTATTTATTCCGAATATGCAAGCCCAGACCAAAGAACAAGCTTTGGAGGAGCTGCTGGATTTGTTTGTTGCGGAAAAGTTGGTAAAAAATAAACACATTGTGCTGGAAATGCTTACGCAGCGCGAAACCATGGGCAGCACAGGAATTGGCAAAGGTACAGCCGTGCCGCACGGGCGAACCACAGCCACTGCCGATGTGATCATTGCATTCGGGCGTTCAGAACAGGGCATCGAGTTTAATGCCATCGACAACAAACCTGTGCACCTCTTTTTTATGGTTATAGCGCCGCCGAGCGATGAAGGCAATGTGTATCTTCCGATTTTGGGATCGCTGGTTACGATTCTCAAAGATGATAGCAAGCGAAAAAGTCTGAACAATGTAAACAGTTTTGATGAACTCTTGGAAGTTATTCAAGGAGATCGACAGTAATGGTAAATAAAGATTTGGAGCTCCTGGTTTCGTTACAAGACCTGGATTTAATGATCGAAGAATCCGAAGAAGTGGAAAAATTGGGATTTTCTATTACCGGATTTAGCGAATTAAAAAATGCCCGTGAAGAATTGGCCGAACGAATCAGCAAACCGCTCTTGTATCGCTACGAGCGGTTGCGTGGAAAACTAAAACGCGCTATTGTTCCGGTAAAAAATGATATCTGTTTGGGATGTTTTTTGAGGCAACCGACCTCAATTAGCTCTCAAGGCCGGGAAGGTTCGGAACTATTTACATGCGAAAATTGTGGCCGTATGCTCTACTGGTTGGACTAGTAGAGCATTTTGTGATAATCAAATAAGGCCAATCTGTTTTCCCACCTTTTCAAAGGTATCCAGCACTTTATCCAACTCTTCGTCTGTATGTGTTGCCATATAGCTCGTTCGCAATAACGACATATTTGGCGGCACAGCCGGGCTGACCACCGGGTTACAGACCACACCGTTCTCGTTTAGCAACCGCCAAAATTCAAACGTTTTTGTATCTTCACCAATAATGATGGGAATTATGGGAGTTTGGCTGTTTCCCGTGTTAAATCCCAGCTCGGCGTACCCTTTTTTCATTTTGTAAAAATTGTGCCACAGATTTTCCAATCGTTCGGGTTCTTTTTTCAGAATATCCAAACAGGCCAAAACGGTTGCAACAGCAGCCGGTGGCGGACTTGCGGAAAAAATAAGGGCGCGAGCGTTATGCTTAATGTGCCGAATCACCTCTTGTGAACCGACAATAAATCCGCCCAGCGATGCAAAGGATTTGCTAAACGTACCCATCACCAGGTCAACCTCGTCGATCAAACCAAAATGCTCTGCGGTTCCGGCACCGGTTTTTCCCAACACGCCAATGGAATGCGCGTCATCCACCATGAGGCGTGCGCCGTGCTTTTTGGCGATTTTGACGATATCGGGAAGCGGTGTTATATCGCCACCCATGCTAAAAACGCCGTCGGTTACAATCAACACGCCGCCGGAGACGCCGTTTCGCGACAGCACATCATCCAAATCGTCCATGTCATTGTGTTTGTATTTTAGAGAACGGCCAAATGCCAGGCGCGTGCCGTCAACAATACTGGCATGGTTATCTGCATCACCCACGACCATATCGCTGCGGCCGACAAGCGTGGAGATAGTCCCCTGATTGGTTTGAAACCCGGTTGAAAAAACCAACGCCGCTTCCATTTGCATAAACTCTGCCAGCCGCTCCTCCAATTCCTCATGAATCGATAACGTGCCGTTCAAAAATCGTGATCCGGTGCAGCCCGAACCAAATCTGTCAATGGCATCTTTGGCTGCTTGTTTGACTCGTTCATCCTGGGTGAGTCCGAGGTAGTTGTTGGAACCAATCATAATTTTACGCTGACCGTTAATCACCACTTCTGTATCAGCGCCGGATTCAATCGCGATAAAATAAGGATACCACCCCTCTTCAATGGCTTGCTTTGCGCGCGCGCCTTTGCCTTGTGAACACTTTTCGAAAAGGTCTACCACTTTTTATCTCCCTGTAGCAAAGTCTTTTGGTTTAAGGTAAAGCCTGGTAAGTCAATTTAGGTATTTTAGACGATGAGGAAGGTCACCGTTGAGATTGAATTTGATTCGCCTAAATATAGGAATTCACCAACTCTTAGTCAAGCGCAAACTAAATAGTATTGCACAAGTTAAAAGGGATTCCGTATATTAGACCTCACATAATCGAAAGGAGCCCATGCGAGCACTGGTTACGGGTGGTAACGGATTTATCGGATCATTCCTGGTCGAACGACTAATTCAACAGCGGTTTTCGGTTCGTTGTTTGGTTCGCGAGACCAGTAATTTACGCTGGATACAAGATTTGCCCGTTGATTTGGTTTATGGGGAATTACGCGAGACCTTTTCTTTGGCCCAGGCCGTAAAGGACGTCAATATTGTGTTCCATTTGGCAGGTGTGACACGCGGGTGCTGCGAATTGGATTATGTTTCGGGAAACTATGACTCTACTGTTAATTTGTTAAAAGCCTGCGAATCTCAATCGACTATTCAGCAGTTTATCTTTGTTTCCAGCCAGGCGGCCGGCGGTCCAAGTTCTGAGTCCGTGCCAATAACCGAAGAGCAATCAAACCCAGTCTCGGCATATGGACGCGCTAAACGGCGCGCGGAAGAGGCAGTATTACAAGAGCATCCGTTTGCAACAACGGTCATCCGCCCACCCAGCGTTTATGGGCCGCGGGATAAAGATTTTTTTGTGTTATTTAAGCAGATTCAAAATGGGCTGCTGCCCATGGTTGGACGCGGTGAGCAAAAAATCAGCATTATTTACATTAACGATTTGATAGACGGCATTATGGCGGCATGCAATAAAAACGCGGCGTATGGCGAGCTGTTTTACATGTGCGGCCATGAATCGGTGTCTTTTTGGCAATTAACATCTTTGATCGCAACCGTATTGTCAAAAAAGCCGTTTGTATTGCGGCTTCCGTTGTGGCTGGTAGCCACGTTGTCAGGAGTGGCCGAAGGTGTGGCGCGATTTTCCGGAAAAGCGTCGATCCTGAATCGAGACAAGGTGAATGAGCTACGTCAACCCTCGTGGTTATGCAGCAGCGAGAAGGCAAAAAAGTTGCTGGGTTTTGAACCCAAAACATCCTTGACACAAGGGTTGCAACAAACCGCGCAATGGTATCGCGACAGTGGCTGGTTATAACGGCTTTACTTCAAGCTCAATGCGCATGGTCGTGCCCTCGCCCGGATGCGATTCTTTGACAAACAGACGTCCGCTGTGATACTCTTCCACAATACGCTTGGCCAAATTTAAACCCAATCCCCAACCACGCTTTTTTGTACTATAACCTGGCTTGAAAATATCGTGCTTGCGCTTTGCGGTTATGCCAATGCCGTTATCCTGGATATCGATAAAAATACGTTGATTTTCGAGCTGCCCGAGTTTGATGACAATAGCGCCCTTTTCCTGCTTCATCGCATCAATCGAATTTTTAATCAAATTCTCCAGCGCCCATTCAAACAAATCGCGGTTCACCGGTACGGGCGGAATATCGCCATATTTTTCAACCAGTTTTATTTGTTTGCCGGTTTGCGGCAGGCGCCTGTGAAAATAGGCAATAATATCGCGAAAGATGGGTTCAAGCGGCTGCACTTTTAACCCGCCTTGCGAGCCAATTTGCGAAAATCGGGCCGCCACTTTTTCCAGTCGAGTGACATCCGTTTGAATATCATTGACGACCATATTAAGATCCGACTCTGGCAGCTCATCCGAACGCAGCACTTCAATCCACCCCATTAACGACGAAATAGGTGTACCCAATTGATGGGCGGTTTCTTTGGCCATTCCCACCCAAATAAACCTCTGCTCACTCTTTTTAATGCTGTTGAATCCAACAAAAGCGATGAGCACCAACAAGCCCATGGTTGCCAAAGCGATATAAGGCAGGCGTGACAATTGAATGATATTTTTCGAATCGCCATAATACAAATAGTTAATGACCGTGCCTTCGAACATGATGGGCACCGGTGGATTTTCCTGGCCCATACGCTGGACAACTCGTTTGACATCGCGGATGGCATCCGGGGTGCGAAACGAGTCCGGAATGGTCAATCCTTTCCATGAAAACGGCTCACCATCCGGTTGCGTTAACACGAGCGGAAAATTGGTGCGTTTGTTGATATTCTCAAACACCCAATTCAAAGCGCGGCCATCCACATCGGCAGAGGCGATACGTTGAAAGGTTTGCGCGTAAAATTCCACAATATTTCGGGTTTCCTTGCGCAGATCAGACACCAGAGTTTGCGTATACAGCACAATGCCAATAATCGACATGATGATTATAACAAAAAAAACACCCCGAAGGGTGCCCGATTCCATATATAATGATCGTTTGACCGTTTTTATCATGTAATCAACTCCTCCGTGGATTCGTCACGTTTACGAATCATTAAAACCAGCCCGCCAATAAATCCACCAAAAAGCAAGACACCTGCCACAATGCTGGTCCATTTTCCAATCAAAAACGAGGTGGGCAGGAATATAAATCGAATCCTGTGATCGCCAGGAGTCAACATAATGGATCGCATAAAACTGTTTGTGCGAAGTATTGGCGTCTCTTCGCCATTCACAAATGCGCGCCAACCCGCCGGATAATAGACTTCACTTAACACCAACATGGCCGGATTTTTTACGTGGGCTTGCAAAAGCATTTCAATAGCATTGTACTTTTGAATCGTTACAGAATTGCTATCCGCATTTTTTACTTGGAATGGCGGCTGTTGTTCCACAAAAGCCACGCGGCGTGGATCGAACGTTAGGTCGTCCATTGCATCAAAAATGGCGCGTGAACCGGGCATCACTTCCACCGAATCCACAAAAAAAGCGCGCGGCAAAACGGACTTGTTTTCGTACATGTACATGCTGCTATCGGTGATTTCGGCATAATTGGGATCGTGAATGGGGGAATGGCAAAGAATATATTTTACGTTCAGCACGTCCAACATCGCGCGATCAAATAGCAGCCGCTCGGGTTTGATGTTTTGCACCGGAATCGGCTGCTCCACAATATCTCCACCTCTTGAAACCAGACGGGTATATTTGGCAAAAAAGGGATTGC
>CAYPZM010000018.1:0-27567 GCA_964414825.1 uncultured Cytophagia bacterium
ATATGCACATGCAGTCTAAAAATGAACAGAGCAGGAGATAAAGGCGGGAGAGAAATTGCGTTCTGGCATAAATGAGAGGTTTATTGAGTATTGCGGCGTTTGAAAAAACAGCAGATCGGTTTGCGCATAGGCCCACAATATCGCATAGGTTGCCCATAGTGCATTGCGTTTTTTAAAGGCAGAATTATAGGAAGAGTAGCGTTGTTGAATGTCTTCGGTTTCTGTTGCATTTAAATAGAGTTCCTGTTTTTCATGCGTTTGGTAGGTAAAATAGACGGCTGCGCCCAATGCAAGAGCAGAAATAGAGGTAAGCCATGTTCCTTTTCGAGTATTGCCGGCCAGCCAATGCCCGGTTCCCGGCAAAAGCAGCGATGCCGGCAAGGTTTTGCGATAAAATCCGGTCGAGTTTTCCACAATTCGCACAGTATCTACCACTTGTATTTGCGGTTCGGGAGGTGTGATGGCTTGTTCCTGCAAAAAGTTGGCTTTGATCTCGTTGTAAAAGCTAATAATTTTGGGTGACGTTTTGACCGGATCCAGTTCGTGGTCTGCATTCAGACGCAACAGATTCATAAAACTGGTCAAAGCTTCCTGCATTTCCATTTTGGAATAATGGGACGCGGCTTTCATCTCGTAAATTTGAATACGTTCATCTTTTTCCAGATCCGACGTATCTTTTAGAGCCTGTTCCGCTATGTCGATGACCGCATCATAATCAAACGCGCGGTATTTTTGCTGCATCATTTCTAGCTGTACAGCTCCGGATTGTGAAACCCCGGAGCTGCAGCAAGCAAGCAGTATAATAAAGAGTATCTTTGTATTGAGCCTCATTGTGCAAGCAACATTTTTTTGGTTTCGGTAAACGTAGAGCTGGTGAGTTTGTAAAAATAGACGCCGCTGGGCAGCGGATTCCCGGCTGTATCACGGCCATCCCATACATACTCGTGTCTCCCCTTTGGAAACATTCCTTGTGCCAAATTTTTTAAAAGTTGACCGGTACCTGAAAAAATATCCAGAGAAACGGATTCATGGTACGGCAGTTCAAATTTTATTCGAGTTGAGGAGTTGAACGGATTGGGATAATTTTGTGCCAGTCGAAATTGATTCACAGTGACCCGCTCCTCGACATGGGTCGAAGCTTCTTCATGCGGAAAAACTTCAACTTGAGATACAACATCCTCACGGGCGTCATAGCCGCCAAACACGTAAATGCTATCGTTTACAAAGGCTGACATTAAGGAACTTCGCGGATAAATAAGCGTAGAGCCGGATTTCGAAATCTCAAAGCCTTTGGAAGTCACTATAAATTTATCCACAGAGGTTATGGCTTTATCGCGTTCACTGTAGCCGCCAATAAGATATACAGCATTTTCCGCAACCACGGCATCAAATCCGGCTCGTGATGTCGAGAGATCGGGACGCACCCGAATATCCTGCGGCCGCAATTGATCAAAATTCATAACAATTTCATAAATGCGGTTCGACACGCCGTTGCGCACACCGCCAAACACAAAAATGCGGTTATCGACAAGAGCGGCAACCTGGTCGTACATGTCTGGCCCCTGGCCGCGTTTTAGAGAAAAATCAACTTTATCCGTATCTAAATTATAAGCTACAATATAATTAGGTATAACATTGGCGGTATTGCTGTAATACCCGCCCACAATAATAAAATAGTTTTGCCAAACAACCCCCGCAGCTCCTATGCGATTAAGCTCTTTGTCTTCGGCAAACAGCTCGGATCGATTTTCATTAAACGACCAGGTCTCCATAGCCTGCACTACTGTTTCTGCCGGATCGATTTTGCCACCCGCAATATAGACCGTATCATTATAGAGTTTTGCCAAAAAATTGCTGCGCGCTATGTTCATCTTTCCCACCAGGCGCCATTGCCGGCCTTCGGGAGCAAACGGATCAAACTCCTGAATCCAATCCACAGACGATTTTAACGAGTCCGAATAACCGCCAAAGAGATAAATTTTATCATTATACACCACCGCTTCACCATCCGCCACTGGCAAGGGCATTTCACCTAATTCGCGAGCGAACAGGTCGGAAAGACCGATTTGCCATATCATCACCCCCATTATGCAAAGTTTTAAAATGGGAAACTTCATAATGTTTTCACGTTATTATAACTCACTTTTAACCTTGTTGTGTACACGCAAAGACCGTACCGTTCCTCTAATTATTCAGTTCAGCACACTGCCTCGTACCAGGCGTTCAAAATTTAATTGATAATGAAACGTATCTTGTCGTTGCACATAAAACGTGTCGCTAACCGTTCCATATTGTTGATTTTTAACAGTTAAGATGTGGCTCCCCGGTGTCAACAGCAGGGGCCGAAGAGGCGTCGTGCCTCTGGTTTCATCATCAATGACCACCTCTGCCCAGGGATAAATGTCACAGGTAAAAAATCCGTACAGCGTATCCAAATCAACTGCTACAAGCTTTTCTTCATCGGGGTTAATACGAATATTTTTCACGTAAATAGGAAAATTTGGATGGTGCAGTTTTAATTCATGTTCGCCCGGCAAAATATGCAACGGCTCTTCCATGGGAGTGGTATCCACGCTATCGTTATCAATATAAACGACGGCCCAAGGTGAACAACGCACCATCAAACGACCTGGGATATTTAATACGTCCGGCTCTTTTTCCAGGACAGGCTCGGTTTGCTGCGGCATCTCGGTAGTGATCTTGGCTTCTGCCATGGTGTCGGTTTTGTTTAGCGAATCTCGCTGCTGCGGCTCTTTGACAATATTTAGAGAGTCCTGAGCTAGCGGCACAAGATTTTCGCTCTCAACCGTGGGAGATTTGCCATTGCTCACCACAATTAAAATTGAAACCAGAATCACAAAAACCAGCGCAGCAGCCGCGCGCCATACACCGCTTGAAAAACGAGAGTTTGCTTTTTCTTCTGCTTTGGGCAACTCGGAAACCGCATTGTCCTGTTCTCCCCAAAGTGGCAAAAGCTTTTTTACCGATTCGAAACGATCTTGTGGTCTTTTTGCCAACATACGAGGCAAAACTTCCGCAACAACAGGGGGCGCGGTTTCATATAGCGTTGCATCAATTTGATGCGACAGCACATTGTTTAAGGTGGCTCCGGCATCTTTACCCAAAAACGGATTTTTGCCGGTAAACAGCTCCAGAACCACAATGCCGAGCGAGAAAATATCCGATTTTGGTGTCAAGATTTCGCCGCGAATTTGCTCCGGCGACATATAGCTTGGTGTGCCCACGATTGAGGTTTGCAACGTCAATGATTCTTCGCCATGCAAGCGCGCCAGACCAAAGTCGGCAATTTTAATGTGAAACTGGTCATTCATCAAAATGTTTTCCGGCTTTATATCGCGATGAATGATGTTATGCGAATGCGCATACTCGAGTCCACGAAAGATCTGAACACACACAGCCATTTTTTGCTTTTCAGAAAGCTCGGCGGATTTGACAACCTCGCGCAAATTTCGGCTGTCAAAATATTCAAACGATATGTAAAAAAACGACTCAAAGGTACCAAAATCGAGCACCTTGATGATGTTCGGGTGGTCGAGTCGCGCCAAGGTTTTGGCCTCGCGCTGAAAACGGTCGAGCATGGCCGGATCGGCAATGGTTTTACGATCCAGCGTTTTTAATAGAATGCGCTTGCCCAAATAGATGTGGTTGGCACTATAGACTGCCAGGCCAGTCTCTTTTTTCAGACACTCGAGAATATCAAATTTTTCGAATAATATGTTGCTATCTTGCGTCATTCTGATGCTTCGCCATTAATTTCTTTGAGTTTAAGTTGTACCCAACGCACGGACACGCCCAGGGATTTGGCGGTTTGCGTACGGTTGTCGTTAAACTCTTTTAAACGATTCAATAGAACAGCTTTTTCGATTTCTTTGAGTGTGCCGCCCAAAGTCATTTGCTGCATGCCTTCTTCCAGAATAATATGCTCGGGTTCCAATTTGTCTCCGTCGCACAAAATGAGGGCGCGTTGTAGAACATTTTCCAACTGCCGCACGTTTCCCGGCCAATCAAAATCCAGCAACTTGTTTAACGTTGTGGATGGGATGGTAATCTGACGCTGATATTTTTCAACAAAATGGTTGGCCAGCAATAAAATATCCGCGCGGCGTTCCCGCAATGGCGGTAACGTGATAGGAAACACATTCAGACGATAGTACAAATCTTCGCGAAATTGACCGTCCTGAACCAATTGCTTCAAATCGTGATTTGTGGCGGTTATAATGCGCACATCCACTTTTTTGACCTGGGTATCGCCCAGGCGGATGATTTCCTGATTTTGCAGAACGCGCAGCAGCTTGGCTTGCGTAGCTACGGAAATATCGCCAATTTCATCCAGAAAAAACGTGCCGCCCGAGGCCACTTCGAACAGGCCTTTTTTGTCCGTTGCGGCGCCGGAAAATGCGCCTTTTTTGTATCCGAACAACTCGCTTTCCAACAAAGTGTCGGGAATGGAGCCGCAAAATTGCGCCAAATACGGTTGATCGTTGCGGTCGCTAAGCTGATGAATGGCCTTTGCCGCTAACTCTTTTCCGGTGCCGCTTTCGCCCAAAAGCAGAACCGTGGCGTCGGTTTTGGCGACGCGGTGAATGAGATCGGCCACTTTGCGCATGGCGGGACTGTCGCCAATCATGTCCGGAATCGTGCGCGTCATGGCCACCTGGTTGCGCAGGACCTGGTTTTCGTCTTTTAGGCTTTCCATGGCGATGATTTTGTCCAGCGACATCGACACCAGGTTGGAAAAGAACTCCAAAAACTGTAGATTTTCTTCGGTGAAATGTTTGCGATTGCCGCGGCTATCCGCCAGAATTACGCCCCAAATCCTGCCATTCAAAAATATGGGTACGCCAATCACCGATTTGATATGATGAATTTGTACGCTTTGAAATTGGGACACGGTTGGGTCGGATTCAATATCATGGTACAGGCTCGGTTTGCCCGTTTCTACCACGCGCTTGAGAATGCCCGATGAGAATTGCGACACGTCCACGATATCTTCTTGCTTGATATTTCGCGCGCTGATGATGGCAAAATCATTGTCTTGTACGCTTTTGGCAAACAATCCGCGCTCGGCATCGAGCACACGCACCACCAGATCGAGGGCGTCACGTATCAAATTTTCCTGATAACTTGCGGAATTGAGCAGCCGACTGATTTCCAGCAGCTTATTAAACTGCTCGCTCTTGAAATGTTCAAAATTTTTGACTTGAATATCTGACACTTAATTTCCTATTTCAAATGATCCCGGTTTGGAACGGGATTTATTATGAAATTGATCCACACACCAAATCCACCAAAAATACTCGCCGGGCGGCAAACTTTTTGTCACCACGACATTGGAAGTGTCGGCAGGGATTTTGGTTTTGCGCCAAACCAGATCGCTGGTAAAATCATAATTTGTATAAACTTCTACAGTATAAGTAAATGAAAATTCCGGATTAAAAAAATCCCATTCGACAGAAAAGTTTTCTTGCACGAGTTCGTTATTAATCGGATTTAATATAGGGATTTCATCGCGAATCAGTCGCTCAATACGATCGGTTCCCAGAATAAACGTGTCGTTGTATTGATCGACCACAATGAGCTCAAAATCATAACCCACAGCTTCGCGGATGGAATTGAGCCCCAAATCTAAAGCCGAAAAGGTGCGCTCGAATTGGCGTTTTAAAACATCATAATTTAAGGATGCTTTTATGTTTAAATCGTCATTTTTAATGTAAACCGAATCGATATCACCTTCCTGGTCGGATATTTTGCTTTCTACAATCATTTTAAACGTGGTACGATCACCATAATCAAATTCCACAATGCTGTAAATGGCAAGCGTTCCCAATTGCGGCTTGGCGTTCAAAAAAAAGTTTTTGGTGATGAGCTGTTGGTTCTGCCAACTAATTG
The DNA here is from genome assembly GCA_964414825.1 of uncultured Cytophagia bacterium. Classification (GTDB taxonomy): domain Bacteria; phylum Zhuqueibacterota; class Zhuqueibacteria; order Residuimicrobiales; family Krinioviventaceae; genus CAYPZM01. Next base: position 5,911 of record CAYPZM010000018.1, read on the forward strand.
TCGTCGAATCGGGTTTGTAACCCTCCGCTACAATAGTCAAAATGCCATCCTCGATCACCGGATTGTTGAATGTAAAATTGCCACTCGCATCCGTATAGGTATACTGATTTCCGGGATTCCACGTCACTTTGGCCCCCACAATCGGTAATGGCGGCACCCGGCTGGTTTGCACCTTGCCTTGCAAAACCGGCATGCTATTAAGCGACATGTTTTGCGTGAGATGATCGGAATTTTCCCAGGAAATCCAAACCGAATCCGCTGCATAATTTTCTTTTTGAAACACCAGCAAACCATCTTCCCGGTTTAGGTCCTGAAATGAATAGTATCCCAGCGAGTCGGTTGTGGTATACTTGGACTCGTTTTGCCAAAACACGGTGGCATTGGCAATGGGACTATCGGATTGTCCAGCCCGTGTCACGCGCCCGGAAAGCGAAGGCGCCATACGCAAGGTAAACGTCCGGGTCAGAGCTTTTGCACCGTTCCATTCGATATAAACAGAGTCGGTTTTGCGACCCGGTTTTTGGCAAATCAACCAGCCGTCTCGGGGAAGAATACCGTTGAATGTAAATTGGCCGGTCGCTGGCGTCTCCTTTATCAAGTCATCGCGTTTCCAATGCACGGTTGCACCGGATATCGGAGATCGGGGTTCTTCAAATGTCTGCACCACACCTTCGAGCGTTACGATTTTTGTGTCAGGATTTTGCGGGTCGAGCGGATTTTTTCGGGGCGCGTCGCAACTGCAAATTAACAGACAAATTACGAGTGCAAAAAAAACGGAAATATGTGTTGTCTCATTCGGCATTTGTTTCCAAATATACTATATCTATGGCAAAATACAGAAAAGGATTTTTTTTTCAAAACGAAAAGTTTAACACCTAATATAAACAATATATTAAAACAGAAAATGAAAATTATTATTGAGTTTCGTTGTTGGAATAAATATTTTCAAGCTCTGATTATTAAATACATGAATTTGAGGTGAATTTTGACTGAATTGAAAAATTTAATGATTTCCGTATCCGGCGTGCGCGGCATTGTGGGCGAGGGCTTGACGCCCGAAGTGGCCATGTTGTTTGCCCAAGCCTATGGCAGCGAGTTTCCGGGCAAAATTGTGGTAGGCCGCGATTCCCGAGTGACTGGCGACATGCTTAAACATGCGGTGTGGGCCGGACTGCAGTTCGTGGGGTGCGATGTTGTGGATATCGACATCGCATCAACGCCGACAACGGCGATGACCACCGGGCATCCCGACCATGCGGGTGGAATTATTTTGACCGCCAGTCACAATCCCAAAGAATGGAACGCGCTCAAGCTCCTGGCTCCGGATGGATTGTTTTTGCAGCAAGAGCAAGGCGATAAAATCGTCGAGCGCGTTAAATCGCGAGATTTTTCTTTCGCGCTTTGGGACCAGATGGGCAGCGTGCAGTCCTATAAAAACGCCAGCGAAGAGCATGTGGAATCGATTTTGGATTTGGCGCTTGTGGATGCCGATTTGATTCGATCCAAACCGCTCAAAGTGGTTGTCGATTGCTGTAATGGCGCCGGCGCTACCATCCTGCCTTTCTTGTTAGAAAAGTTGGGCTGCGAAGCTATTTTTTTAAACCGCGAACCCAACGGCTGGTTTCCGCGCAATCCTGAACCGTCCCCGGAAAACCTGGGCGAGCTTTGTCAGGCCGTTAACCAGCATCGGGCGCATTTGGGCATTGCCGTGGATCCGGATGTGGATCGGCTGGCGTTGGTTTCGGAAAAAGGCGAACCGCTTGGAGAAGAGTATACATTGGCTCTGGCCACGCAATTTGTGTTGTCCAAAACACCTGGAGATGTGGTCGTCAATGCCTCTACCACGCGAGCGATTGACGATGTGGCCAAAGCCGCGGGCGGACGCGTACATCGTACCAAAGTTGGCGAAATAAATGTGGCGGTCAAGGCAAAACAGATCGGCGCAGTTATGGCCGGCGAAGGCAACGGCGGCGTTATGTACCCCGATCTGCACATTGGCCGCGATGCCCCGGTGGGCATTGCGCTGATGTTGCAATACATGGCGGAAACACAAAAGCCGATTTCCGAGCTCTTTGCCGCTATTCCGCATTATGAAATGATCAAAGATAAAATCGAGCTCGGATTTGGGGCGGATGCCAATGGCGTGGTAACGCAGCTCATTGATCGCTATTCGAATGAAACTATCAACACCATTGACGGATTAAAAGTGCTTTATGCCGATTCCTGGGTGCATATTCGCGCGTCCAATACCGAACCTATTATTCGCGTCATTGCCGAAGCCCCGACCCGCGAACAAGCACAACAAATGGCTGAGCAATTTAAAATCGAGGCCCAAAAACTGTCCTTAAAATAGGCACAAAAACAGATTACACTTTAGGAAATGAGGATTTATGTCACAGCATTACTTTGAAAAGTTAATAGACCAAGCCGCGGAGCGCATCCAATCGATAACGGCCGAAGCGGTTGTTGCCGTGGACGAGTTGAGCAAAGAAGCGCTGGCTGGATATATCGATCACACCCTGCTCAAGCCGGAAGCCACCAGCGACGACATTATCACCTTGTGCGAGGAAGCCAAACAGTACACATTTGCCTCGGTGTGCGTGCATCCAAGTTGGGTAATGAATTGTCTGGAGTTGCTCGAAGGCTCGCCCGTAATGATGTGTTCAGTTGTGGGCTTTCCGCTCGGTTCCAACACGTCGGAAACCAAGGCTCTGGAGGCCGAAGAGCTGGTTTCTTTGGAAGTTAAGGAAATTGATATGGTGCTGAATGTCGGCCGCCTCAAAGAAAAGGATTATACCTTTGTGTATGAGGATATTCAGCAAGTGGTGGATATCGCCGGCGGTGCCGATGTCAAAGTCATTCTGGAAACCTGTTTGTTGAACGAGCGCGAAAAAATAGCCGGTTGTGTATTATCCAAAGAAGCAGGCGCGCATTTTGTGAAAACGTCCACAGGATTTGGCAAAGCCGGCGCCACAATACAAGACATCCAACTGATGCGCCGCGTGGTTGGTCCGGAAATGGGGGTCAAAGCGGCTGGCGGCATTCGCGATTATAACACGGCGATTGCCATGTTGCGCGCCGGCGCAACTCGAATCGGCGCCAGCGCAAGTGTGGATATCGTTTCCTAGCCGCTGTAAGCTAACCAGATGCTGATTTCTATTCTTCCGTAACTTGAATGTCAGCGGCTTCCTTTTGCTTGTCCACCCACTCGCCGATCAGGTCATCGCCCTTGTCGGTTTTGAGTTTGTCGATGATTTGATCTCTCACCTCGTCCAGTGGTTTGAGCTGCGACGGTTTTTTCTCGTATACCGTGGCGATATGGTAGCCAAATTCGGTCAAAAAGATGGGCGAAATTTCCCCAACGTCCATGGAAAAGACAATCGTGTCAAATCCTTCCACCATGTGCCCCGGCCCAAACCAACCCAAATCGCCGCCGTCATCATCGCAAGATGAATGTTCGTCGGCAATTTCGGCAAATTTTTTTCCGTCCAGCAACATCCGGCGAATTTCTTTCATCTCTTTATAGGCAACCTGGGGATTTTTCGGATTCGGTCGCATGACAATATGCGCGGCATGCACCTGTTCGGGAATGGTAAATTCATCCTCATGCTTTTTATAATAATGCGAAATTTCCGCATCGCTCGGTTCCTGAACATTTTGGGTCAAGTCGCGCAAAAATTGATTGATTTTGATGTTTTGCTCGAGATCTTTTTTAACACGTAAAAGATCTTCTTTTTTCAACTGGAAATGCTCGAGGAATTTGTCTTCGCCGCCATGCTGCTCAATGAGTCGTGAATATTCGTTCGCCACCAATGCCGCAGGCACCGAGGTAACACTTTTGTTGGCGTGCTGGCGAATGACCGTCCAATCGATGATACTTTGTTTCGCCAGTGTGTTAATTTGCTCCGGGTTTAGACGCGGATTTTGTCGTCGCTGGTTTTGAATCTCCTGATCGATAACCTGTTGTAGAATCTCTTCTCCATTGACTGCAATTTTCATGTTGTAATTGTCCTGCCTTCCTGTATGTTATAAATGAATCGATTTTCCATCTGCCATTTACACGTGATTCCTCAGCATCATCTCCGCCGGGTGCGGATGCAGATAATGTTGACGCAACAGATACGGCTCTTGATATTTGCGCACATAATGATTCAGCAACGTTACGGGCACAATGAGGGGAATGAGCCGTTGATGATATTGGTTAATGACCTGCAGCACTTCTTGTTTTTCATCAAACGTCAACTGTTTTTTAAAATAGCCCAAAATATGCTGTAACACATTGACATTCTTTTTAACCGTGGCCTGCAGCTTGAGGCCTTGCATCATGGTTTCAAAATGATTTTGCAGCAACTGATCGTTGTCGAGCTCATGCGGTGCGGCGACCAGTTTGCCGAGCTTGCGCATGTGTTTTTCACTGTGCGCCATAATGAGCAGTTTGTGATCCGTATGAAACTCTACCAAACCTTTTCGCGTGCCACCAGCCTTTAAAAACTGCCGCCAGCGAAAATAGACAAACACCCGCTCGATGAAATTCTCACGCAGCCCGGCATCATTTAACCGGCCCTCATCTTCTACCGGTAAATAGGGAAAACGTTCCATTAGCGCACGTGCGAACAGTCCCGAACCCTTGCCAACGGGCATACCCTTTTCACTGTAAATTTTGATATCGCGCATGCCAAAGCTGGGCGATTTGGATTTAAAAATGAACCCGCACAACTCTTCATCTTTAAGGTCATCCAACCGCTGTTGCGCCCATTTTTGCATACGTTCCGTGTGGTCGATACCGGTTTTACCCGTTTTTAAACGGTGTTCCTCAAGCGTGCCGACAAGTCGCATGGATTCGCGCGGAATGGGCAAGCCGCACTCCACTTCGGGACATATCGGAACCCATTCGACAAAGGGAGCAACTACATCGGTCAAATAACGATCCCGTTTATGTCCGCCGTCGTAACGCACTTTTTCACCCAACAAGCAGGTGCTAATACCCAGTTTTATTTTTTCTTCCATGTTCACTTCCAATACAGCATTTGGGAAATAAAATGTTTGCGTGTGCCGTTTCCCATTTTAAATATTTAGCATGCGATTTGCAAGGACTTTTCCATGGAGAGGATCATGTATTCAAAACCAATGTTTCGAGTTTTGCTTTTAACTGCTGTTCTGTTGCTAAGCTGTGAATCCATTAAGCAGTTTGTGCAGCCACCGGATGTCAAAGTTGAAAATGTCAACATAGCCGATGTGTCTTTCGAGGACATCACGCTTGACTTCGCATTACTCATCAATAATCCGAACCCGTTTGGCGTGGAATTGGATGGTTACAATTACCAGTTTGCCATTGAGGGCGAGGAATTTTTGTCTGCCGATGAAACTCGAGAAATGAATATTGCCGGCGGCGCACAATCTTCGGTGCAAATTCCCATCAGCATAAATTTTGAACGCCTGTATAATTTTATGCAAAAGACAAAACACTTGGATTCCCTATCGTTTGATCTGAACGGGCAGCTTAATCCTGGCGGACTGTTATCCGGTTTTGATATTCCGTTTAATCGCAGTGGCAGCGTACCGAACGTCAAGCTTCCCCAAATACAATTTACCGGCATCAAATTGAAAAATATGGGATTAAGTGGCATAGACATGGAAGTGGGGCTTGAATTGATCAATAATAATGTTTTTGGATTTAACATAGGTACCCTGAATTATGACATTGCCCTAGCCGGCACGCAAATAGCGAATGGCGCCACGGAAAAGCTGGCTTCTGTGCCCGCCAAAGGTGAAAGCCAGGTAACCATACCCATTTCGCTCAGTTTTGCCGGTGCCGCAGCCAGCGTGCGCTCGCTTCTTAGAGGGGAAAACGTCGAAGCTTCAATAAGTGGAAGTACGGATTTGGAAACACCATTCGGCGCATTAACTCTGCCATTTGACACGACACAGCAGATTCCGATTTCAAGATAAATTTAGGTATTGCACATCCGTCCGAGTAAACGGACTGATGTGCAATCGCTCGCGCCATTTTCATCGCACCATCTTTTAGCTTGAATTTTATTCAAAAATGATTACATTTATGCTTCCAAATTTGGAATCAGTCCGAGTTTACTTCAGAATTTACCAATTTCGTCTATCTTTTGATCCAGCAAAGCGGAAACATATGGGGACGATGTGAGCGATCCTTAATCTCTTCGCTCTCACTAGCCCAAAACAAAGACAGGCAAATTGGAATAGAGTTTAGGGAGATGTATATGAACAGCCATCGTGAACAATTGTATGCTATTTTAAAAGATGTCAACCGCGTATTTTGGAATCCGGCTCGGAAAACGATGATAAGCGATTCGGTGGAGCAAAAACAGTGTGTCGTATTGCCCACGGGCACCTTGGCAACCTGGACCCCCCCGCATTCCACAGGCCGCAGCCCCAAAGACACCTATTTTGTCAAGCGTCCCGAAAGTGAGGCAACCATTGATTGGACCTCCCCAAACTGCATTCCCATGGCGCCCGACACCTTTGAGATGATTTTTCAAGATGCCCTCCAAGTTTTCCAGAGCAAACCGCGTATCTATGCTCTGGACCGCGTGGTGGGCGCCGACTCTTCATATGCTCTTCCCATTTTGACCGCAACCCCCGCGCCACTTAGCGCCTTATTTATCGATAATATGTTTCGCCCAGTGCCCCAAGATGTGCATCGTAGCATTTTTGCAGAAAACCCGTTTTTGCTGATCAGTTTGCCGTGGGATATGTTGGAGGGCGAACGCTACAAAGGCAGACTTCGCGAGCTGTCGGACGGTTCGACCTCCAAGATTGCCGTCACGGTTGATTTTGACCAGCGAGTCGGCATCGTATTTGGCTCCGCCTATATGGGCTCGATGAAAAAATTAATTTTTACGGTGATGAATTATTACCTTCCCGCCGAAACCATTCTGCCACTGCACTGTTCTGCCAACGAAGGGCCGGACGGCGAGTCGGCCTGCCTGTTGGGACTTTCGGGTACCGGAAAAACCACCTTGTCCGCGGTTCCCGAGCGGGCGCTGTTGGGCGATGACGAGCACGGCTGGAACGACAATGGCGTTGCCAATTTTGAATATGGCTGTTACGCCAAGCTTATCAATTTGAATCCTGAAAAAGAGCCAGATATTTTTCACGCCACATTTCATCCGGATCACTATTTGGAGCATGGCTCCATTGTGGAAAATTTAATGGTCTACCCAGACGGTTCGTTCGATCTGGATGACGAGCGCATCACGCCCAATTCACGGTCCTCCTATCCGTTGCGCTACAATTCTAATGTCAAGGATTCGGCGAAATCGGGGCATCCCTCCACCATTTTGTTCCTCACGGCGGACGCGTACGGAGTTTTGCCGCCAGTTTCCAGATTGACGCCCGAGCAAGCCATGTTTTGGTTCATTATGGGCTACACCTCAAAGTTGGCCGGAACGGAAACCGGAATTACTGAACCGCAGGCAACATTTTCCCGCTTTTTTGGCGCGCCGTTTATGCCGCGTAATCCATCGGATTATTCGGACTTGTTGGGCGAAAAAATGAAAAAACATGACGTACCGGTCTATTTGATCAACACCGGATGGAGCGGCGGCGCGTACGGCGTGGGCAGCCGTATGGATATCAATTTGACACGCGCTATGGTGCGGGCTGCGTTAAACGGCTCCTTGCGCAATGTTGAATATGAACAAGACCCGATTTTTAATGTGATGATTCCGAAAACTTGTCCCGGCGTACCGAATGATATTCTCAAGCCGGTCAACACCTGGCAGGACAAAGAGGCGTTTGTCGAAAATGCCAAAAAGCTTGCCGGGAAATTCAAGGACTATTTTGATACACATTTTGCCGGCAAAGTGAATGAGACCATTGCCGCGGTTTGTCCCAAAGCTTAATATTAGGAGCTGAAAAGATTCACCGAGTCGAAAAAGCGCAAAGAACATATTAAATTGGGGCATTCCCGCAAAATATCAAACATCTCTAATTCAAACATAAAAAGGTCGATTGTATCGGCTTTTTTTTAAAGCGTTATCATTCAGCTTGCATTTTTCATAAAGGGCAGAAGGATATTAGCCAAATCACCTCCGCCAACATCCGCAATCGCGGGAAAAAGTAGATAGTTTATTACGGCTTGCCGTTAAAATATTTATGTACACCTTTGCCTAACGCGGTTTTTGTGATGCTTGTCAAAATTGCGGTCAAATTTTAGCGCATTTGAAATAGAATATTTTTAAATTACGTTTCTTGAGATGATTAATTTGACAATACAAATCGAAATAATAGGATAACGGAATGAGCCCACATAATCTAGCCGGAACACCCGTACCCACTGATTTATTAATCAATTTGCCGAATTTGATCAGTTTATACTATTTAAATAAACCCGATATCGAAAATCCCGAGCAACTCGTCTCTTTTGGCACATCGGGGCATCGCGGATCATCTTTAAACAATACATTTACCCAAAATCATATTGCGGCCATTGTGCAAGCTATCTGCGATTATCGCAAGGAAAAGGGTATCGATGGCCCGTTGTTTTTGGGCAAGGACACACACGCGCTGTCGGATCCGGCTGAAAAAACCGCGCTGGAAGTGCTCGCTGCCAACGATGTTCCCGTGCGCTATGCCAAGGCGGATTTCACGCCGACGCCTGTGATCTCGCACGCCATCCTTACCTATAATCGTGAACGCAAGTCCGGTCTGGCTGATGGCATCGTCATCACGCCATCGCACAATCCGCCGGATAATGGCGGTATTAAATACAATCCGCCAAATGGCGGTCCGGCTGATACGGATATTACATCAAAAATTGCCGAGCTGGCCAATGAATATCTAAAAAATAATTTGGAGGGAGTAAGGCAAATTCCGTTTGAGCGAGCGCATAAATCGGCTACTGTGGAGCTTTACGATTTCATCCAGCCGTATGTCGACGATCTGAGAAGTGTCCTGGACATGGACGCCATCCGTTTATCCGGCATTAAAATCGGTGCGGATGCTCTGGGCGGCGCGGGTTTGTCCTATTGGAGCGCCATTGCTGAAACCTATCAGCTAAATATTGACGTGCTGCACGATTCCTATGATCCGTCCTTTCGCTTTATGCATCTTGATCATGACGGCAACATTCGCATGGATTGCTCGTCGCCGTACGCTATGGCCGGGCTCATCGATTTAAAAGACAAATACGACATTGCCTTTGGCAACGATCCGGATTTCGACCGCCACGGCATTGTCACCCCCAAAGCGGGACTGATGAATCCGAACCATTACCTGGCAGTGGCGATTTGGTATCTGTTCCAAAATCGTGACCCGTGGCGCAAAAATGCAGCGGTTGGTAAAACTCTGGTTTCCAGCTCGTTGATTGACCGTGTTGCCGATTCATTGGGTCGGGATTTGAAAGAGGTGCCGGTTGGATTCAAGTGGTTCGTAAACGGTCTTGTTGACGGTTCTTATGGATTCGGTGGAGAAGAAAGCGCCGGCGCATCCTTTTTGCGCCAGGACGGCACGGTGTGGACGACCGACAAAGACGGCATTATATTGAGTCTGTTGTCTGCGGAAATTTTGGCGAAAACGCAAAAAGACCCGGGCGATATTTATAACGATCTTGCCGAAAAACTGGGCCGGCCGATTTACAAACGAATCGACGCCCCGGCAACTAGCGAGCAAAAAGAAAAATTGAAAAATCTGACCAAAGAGAGCGTAAAAGCCGAATCGCTGGCCGGAGAAAAGATCACCCATAAATTGACGCATGCGCCAGGAAACAACGCTCCTATTGGCGGATTAAAAGTTGTCATCGAAAACGGTTGGTTTGCGGCCCGGCCGTCGGGGACTGAGGAAATTTATAAAATTTATGCGGAAAGTTTCAAGGATGAAAAGCATCTCGAAACAATCCTAAACGAAGCGCAATCTATTGTATCCAGTGTGTTTTGATTATCGAGCTTGTGAACTCACAAGGACGGGCGGAAATATCCACTCCCTGTTTTTTTTATTTTATGGAGACCTCATGAACGTTATGCTGATAGTTTTGCTTCTTGCCTCTGCTTGTTTTTCTCAATCTATAGCCTGGCAATCGGATAATTCTTCGTGGCCCTTGCACATTATCGACAATGCGGGACGCGGCGCTGATGGCGTTCGATTGGGATTGATAAAGGGCGTTCTTGCCATCACAACCGGTTGGGAAGAGAGCGGCGAGACCAAACTTTATCTTCATCCGGGCACTGAAGAGGTTCGTAAGCCCTGGCCTAATGTGGTTGTTGGAAATACACCATCTGTAGAGGACGCCGTATTTTTGCCGATGCAAGCTGATTATCCGGTCATCTTGAGCTGTTGCGAGGGACGTGAACGGTCAATCTATGTACATGAGCGTGGAGTAGCGATGACCTCTTTGCTCCAGTCTGAATGGCAGAGTTTTTTACTGAGCTCTTCCCAACAAAAGATGCAGTGGATGTTTTGTGTCCCTTTTCAACTCGATGAAAAAAATGGACTCGATTTGATTTGTGCCGGCAAAAATGAAAATGCGGCAATTGGCTGGTTTGAAGCACCTGAAAACGCCGATGATTGGGAAAATTATGCCTGGCATCCACTTTCGCCTGTTGGTTGGGTTATGTCTATTTTGGTTTCGGACATGGACGGCGATGGAGATGAGGATATCGTGCTCTCCGACCGACGAGGTGAGTTGAGCGGTTGCCGCTGGCTGGAAAATCCGGGAACCGAAAAGCTCAAAATATCGGAATGGCAAAATCACTTTATCGGTGCCAAGGGACAAGAGGTGATGTTTATGACGCTGGCTGATGTAAATGGAGATGGGCTGAAAGATGCCGTTGCAGCAGTAAAGCAAGATTTGCTTTATTATTTTCAACGCTTGGACAATTCGGGGAAAACTTGGAGTGCCGTTCCAATTAAATTTCCGGACAATACGGGTACAGCCAAAGCGGTCCAAGTTGCTGATATGGATTTGGATGGCAGCAATGAGTTTGTCGTGACGTGCGAGCATGCCGATGCGCCAAAATCCGGTGTTTTTCTGCTCGAAAATTTAGATAACGATTTTAATACAGTTAAAGCTGTGGATATTAGCGGTCCGGCCGGCATTAAATTTGACCGGATCGAATTGGTCGATTTGGACGACGACGGCGATTTGGATATTTTGACTTGCGAAGAGCGCCACGCAAATCGTGGTCTGGGTGTGATCTGGTATGAAAATCCGAATATTAATAAGAACCAGCAGAAATAGCGTTTTGCACTGTATCGCGCAGGTCTTTCGGTATCAGAACAATTTTGAATTTTCGAGTGTCGATCTGCGCTTTTCCCACCGCAACAATACCCAACAACCGCAGGCGGCCAATGACCGATTTGGGTGGATATTCGGTCCACCAATAGCCGTCTTGGGATTCATCGCCAAACCTTTTCGTCAATAGATGGTGTTTGACGAATCCTTCGTGTTCCAACAGCATTTGCAAAGCGGCTTTTTCATCGAAATCCAATTCTTCGCGTAGCTGCTCTGTGGCCATGTCACTTTGAAGAAACGCTGACAAATCTTTAATGCGATCGCGCTTGAGACGAGCAGCAGGTCGCTGCCAAAATTCCGACATTGCATTCACCCACTCGATGGGCAATTTATTATAAATGGCTGATGATTTGGACTGAGTAGAGATGTCGATGGCGCTGGCATCCTCGTGCATGGACTGGATCATCTCCGTCATCATGTATTCCATCATATCTTCTGTTATGAGTCCATGATCATTGTTGTTATCCGGATAATCGACCTCGGCCTCAACCAGCCCGATTTCGTCCATATTATTCAAAATTAATTGCAAGTGATACAAATACTCATCTTCGGTCATGTTTTCGCCTTTATCCCGGCTGCGAAGATAGAGCGCTAGATAAATTTCAGCCAGAGTTAGCAACATTTCACCTTGTACAACATCCGTATCGTATGCTTCTCCAACAATGTGTGACACTCCTTTTGGCGAATTGTGAACCAGTTGCTCGCGAACTTGCCACATTGCCGATAAAATCATAAACGGATTAATATCCGCATTATCAAAACGTTCATCGACATTAACGGTTTTTCGTTTTAAAAACCCGAGCTCCGGAAATCCTTTGATCATTTTCGCGAGCTCTTGTTCAATTTTTGATAGTTTTAAATTTTTGTTCATTAAATGGCAGGTTCGCTGCACAAAAAGACGAAACGGGCGGTTGTCTAATTCTTCCGGGAAAATCACTATTGCACCTGTGTTTGTGAAATTAACTCTATAATTTACAAGAATTCTCATATTTTCCAATAAAAAAGGCGCGAATAAAGACGCGCCTTTGGGGGAGGTTTTGACACTTTGCTTTGCGATTAAATTCTATTCGGCTTCCAGTGCCAGTCGCATGCTGGCTAAAAATTCATCCGGAGGAATAAATCCGATTTCTCGAAGTTCTTCCAACTGTTGTCCGGATTCTGAGATAAACACCAGCGTGGGCATGCCGGTGACATCAAAGCGCTCCATAAAGGCTTGCACATTGGCGTCCGGCTTGGTGCAATCCACTTTGAGCATGGTGAACGACTCGGCCAATTCCGTAACCTCTTTGTCGGTAAAGGTTTGGCGATCCAACTGTTTACAGGGCGCGCACCAATCCGCATAAAAATCGATGAAAACAGGTTTGTCATCGGCGAGCAGCTCTGCAACAGTTTGGTTTTCGTAATAGACCCAGTCGATTTCCGAAGCTTTTGCCTGCAAGCCATTTTGAACCCAGAATATGCCAAGCACAATCAAAACGAGGCCAAATATTTTGCGAATCCAGTTAAAGGTTTTGCTGTACATGCCGTGCTCTAAAAAGCCGAGCAAGAGACCGGCAACCAATGCGGTGATGCCCATGAGAAAGCTGAATTTGCCGACGACCCGATCCAGTTGCGGCAAAATAAAATAGAGCGCCACCCCAATCAGCATAAAGCCAAACACTTTTTTCACCCAAAGCATCCAGCCGCCGGATTGTGGCAATTTCCCCAAAAGTCCGGAAAATGTCGCCAGAAAAAGGTAGGGAAGCCCCAGACCAAGTCCCATAATAAAAAATAAAATTGTACCTTTCACCACCAGACCGAGTTTGGCCACCAATCCAACGAGCCCGATAATAATTCCGGCAGCACACGGTGCAATCACAACGCCGGCGGTCAAGCCCATCAAAAACGCGCCAATAGTGCCTTCTTTGGATTGGCTGACACGGGTCAATAGCCACGAAGGGACGGTAATTTCAAACGCGCCAAACAGGCTGGCGGCCATCAACAAAATGATGGTGCCGATGACCACAACAAACCATGGACTTTGAAACAGGAATCCCCATTGTTTTCCTGCCAGGCCGGAGACGAGGCCAAGCACGGCAAACGCCAAGGCAATGCCAACGAGATAAAACAGGGCATCTCGAAACGCGCTTGCTTTGGTTTTGGCTGCTTTTCCGCCAAAGTAGCTCACCGTTATCGGAATTATGGGGTAAACGCAAGGCGTCAAATTAAGCGCCAGACCAATAACAAAAAAAGCAATGATGGCACCGAGCATGCCTTTTTCCAGATAAGCAAGCGCGGCTTGCTCCTGTGCTGTGAGATTTAGGTCGTCCGCTGCGCTGGATGTTTTTATATTTTCAAAATATTGCGTGTTTATTTGCTCTACAGTACTCCCCGCCTGGACTACCGGCAGAGTCAGACTAAATGTTTGATCCGTAGGTGCAAAGCACATGGTGTCGTTACAGCCCTGGTAGGAAACTTGGCCCGTAATGGTTTGTTCGCCTAGCTCCAGTGATGGCGAAACCGAGACCGGCACCACAATCACTACAATGCCTTCGTAAATGGAAACTTTTTCTTCGGAAAAGGAAAAGCTTTTAAGTTCGGGTTCGGGAAAAATGGGCTGACCAAAGCTTAGGTTCAAAACAGGCTCGAACTTTATTTCTGTGGGTATAAAAAACTCGCTCAGTGGTTTGTTGGAGTTGATGTGCAGTCCCTCTTTAATATCCAACACCACAGCAAGTTTGAACTCTTGTCCCTGTGCAATTTTTCCCTGAGAAGGATAGACCTCTACTTCTAAAATCGGATCATCCATGCCGAATTGTGCTGTGGCATTTAGAGCAAGAAGCATCACCAGAAAAACAGGCAGCAGTTTTAGCATAATTTGTATCCTTTTAACTGTAGTTTGTATATAAATGTCGAATTTGGAGCGAGTTCCTTACACATTTTGATGCGATAAAAGAAAAAATGATTCGATTACATACTGGACTCGTCTTTCCATCGCGTGATTCGCCATTTGTCATCATCACCTTGTTCAAAATTAAAAATGGCACTTCCGGAAAAACTGTATTCTCCAAATTTGCCAAACAGATGCAATTGCAAGGTTTTTGATAATTCGATTGACGCAATGGTTGTATCAATAAATGTTGTGTCTTGATAAATCGTAGAATTCCAGGTGAGATTAATGGTTTCCGCATTGCGGAATAATTGTCCGGTGGTCTTTAAATCCACGTCTCGTCCCCACGAGACAAACCGACCGGAGCTGCCGATATTGGGATCAAAATAGACAAATACAAACGAACTGTCGAGCAGATTCGCATACACCAAAGAATCTTTGAATGTGTAGGCATACAGAAAATTTTGCAGCACTTGATCCGGAGAACGTTGCTCTGTGATGACCAGTGACGTATTACCGGTGTTATCCAGTTTGGGAGCAAACGGATTAAAACATTGCACTGTAAAAAAAAGCAGAAAAAGAGCGATGTAGTAGGGTCGGCTCATATACAATCACAAATAAAAAAAGCGGTGTTTGGGACACCGCTTTTTTGCTTAACAGTCATCAAATAATATTTATTTGAGTTTAAACACGACAGGAATGCCAACCCAGACTTTAACGGGTTTATCACGTTGTTTGGCTGGTTTCCATTTTACAGCTCTAATTGCTGCCACTGCCGCTTCATCGCATCCGTTGTTACCCAAGGATTTGAGAATTCGGGTATCGACGACGTTTCCTTTTTCATTAATCAACACATTAACGTAAACGCGTCCTTCAACACCGGCTTTACGAGCAATTTCCGGGTAAACCAATTTGGATTGAATAGCCGCAAAACCACCAATGGGTGCCGGCGCCTCATCGTACGCAACAAAAATTGGCGTATCGCCCTCTTCTTCCGGAGGGGGAGGAGGCGGTGGCAATTCATCCAGATTGATATCGGTCATCTCAATGGTCGCATCTTCCGGAATCTCTTCATCTTCACTTTCAATAGGAATAGAGGGACGAGAGGGTGCCGGAGGACGTTTGGCTTGTTCCGTTTGTGGAATTTCTTCCACTTCTATTTTTAGCTCGACCTTTTGATCCGCAACTTCCGCACGGTCAGCTCGTTTTGAGGCTTGAAACATCACAAGTAACAATGCGAGAGCGGCGACTAGTCCAATCTCAATATTTCGCTTATACTTTAGCTTGAGATTGGCGTTTGGATTTTTACGCTTTAACATACATCACCTCTCAATCGGCTGCTGTTCTTGTTGAATAGTTTATTTGTAAAGCCGCACCTCCAACGGTACGCAGCTCTTCATGAATATCGCTGATCAGTCCCATTTCTGCGTCTTTATCAGCGCGCAGGGAAACCAATCGCATCGGGAAAAGCGGATCGGTAATTTTATTGTAAACGAGATTTCGAATATTGCCAATTTCCACAATTTTGTCATCAATTGAGATATTACCGGCACGATCCGCCCAAATGGTTGCAACATCGCGCTTGCCGCGCAGTTTTTCGATTTTTCGGGCGTCGGGCAGCACAACGTTAAGTCCTTCGGACTCTTTAAAAACGGTTGATACCATGAAGAAAATAAGCAGCATGAAAACAATATCAGGCATTGATGCCTGAGGAATTTCCGTGCCCACTTTGGATTTCATTGCAAACTTCAAGGTTATCACTCCTTTAATTATTCATAAAATATAACGCAACACATTGCGCTATTGTTCCGGTTCTGCAATTGAGATACGTTTGGCATTGGCCAGTTTGAGTTGGTCGAGAACGTCGATATAAACATCATACTTTGCACCGCGAACGGTTTTTACCGAAAAGATAATATTTTCATTTTCTCGAACCATTTGCCGTGCTTTTTCAGAAATCAATCGCACTTCAATCTGCTCTTCATCCATCATAACCGCACCGGTCGCATTAATCAAAATATTTGCGATATTCTCACTGCGCACTTTGGTTTCCTGGCCTTTTTCCGGCAGCACCAACTGCAAACCCTTGTCCGTATCAATCGTTGTGGTTACAAGAAAGAATACAAGGAGGAGAAACGCGATGTCGGCTAATGACGACGTTGGAATCTCAACTGCTTTTTTCTTTTTTTTCTCTACTAACATTTAATTACTCCATGACAATTATTTTTTCTCGAGTTCGACCAACGAATCTACCAATTCATTGGAACTCTCTTCCATGTCAATGATGAGTTTGTCAATTTTTGCCACAAAAAAGTTGTGGAAGAATTGAATGATCATAGCGACGATAAGTCCAAAAGCGGTGGTCAACAAGGCAACCGAAATACCACCGGCCACGATGGACGGGGAAATATCGTTGGCTTCTTTAATAGCTTCAAATGCGGCAATCATACCAACTACCGTACCGGTAAATCCAAGCATCGGAGCCAGAGAAATAACCGTTGCCAGCCAAATCAAACCGCGTTCCAGAAATGCCATTTCAATAGAACCGGCATTAGTAATCGCTTTTTCAACATGCTCAACGCCACGGTCGGCACGCATTAAACCGGCATGAAAAATCGAGGCAACCGGGCCGCGTGTGTTGGCGCAAACTTCAATAGCATCATCAACCCCACCTGAGGTCAAGGCTTCTTTAATTTTGGCCAAAAACTTGCGGGTATTTACGGATGCACGTGTTAGCGAGATAAAGCGTTCGAGACTGATCATCAGTCCGGCTACCAGCAGTACAAGAATCGGCCACATAAATTCGCCACCTTGGTTAAAGTAATAGACCATTAGTCACAATCCTCCAAAAAATGAATTTGTTTTACCAGTTAGTTATAATGAATTATCTAATTTGAAAAAACTTAGTATTTTTTGCCCAAAAAGTCAATATCTTTCTTTGTTGGGAATGTTGTCCTGTTCCCGCATATAATCTTATTAATACTAAACGTTTACCTTTAGCATAGCGCGGAACTCTCCGCGGATCGGAAAAACGCGTTCACCATCCGGGTGTAATAATTCGCCGGAAAACGTGCCTTCAATCTTTCGGTCGGTCACCTGTTCGATAGCTACTCTTCCACGCGCACTGAGAGTAGGAGAGCCCTCAGACGGAGTAAAGGCCATGGTTTCCAGCTCAAACGATTGGCCTTGCCACTCTTGTAAATCACTTTCCTTGGCATCAATGCTGATGAGGAGCCGCGGATATTTTTCTGAATTCAGGTTGTAATTATAAAGCTGCAGATTGTCATGCGTAAACACCTCGCCTTTGGGCGTAAATTGGGCTTCAAAAAAGGGGTCGTGCATTACCTTTTCGTCCAATGTAAACCGAAGCATACCGCCGTTCGGCTTTTGATCCGACTGTGCGGGACGTTTGACATCGTGGGCAAATTCGTTTTGGGAATCATCCTGTTGGCAGGCTGCAAATAAAAAAACAAGTATTACAAAAAACAGCTTTATTCTCATGGATGAATCCTTATATTTGATACTGTTATAATCGCAAAAATATAAACGATTTGATTTGATTTATCAAATCAATCTACTGAAAATGACAATTCTTTACAAGGTCTTTGAGCTGTCATCTGCAAGCTTTTTCAACAGATTTATGGACATAAACCATGTTTGGAGGAATCATGAGCGAAATCAACTATACGTGTGTCGACCGTTTTCTCAAGTTTGTGAAATATGACACCCAGTCCGATCCCGAATCCGAAACCTTTCCTAGCACGGAAAAACAAAAAGAATTGGCAACAGTTCTTGTTGAAGATTTAAAAGAGATCGGCTTGCAGGATGTTGAGCTTGATGAATGGGGCTATGTAACCGGCACACTGCCTGGCAACGTAAAAGGCGTACCCGTTATCGGCCTTATTTGTCACATGGATACGTCTCCCGACGTTTCCGGCAAAAATGTCAAGCCTCAATTTCACAAAAACTATAAAGGCGGCGATATTGTTTTAGGGGATTCCGGAGTTGTTATTAAGGAAAGTGAAAATCCGGATCTGCAAAAACAAATCGGCAACGACATCATTACTGCAGATGGTACAACGCTGCTTGGCGCCGACGACAAGGCCGGTATTGCCGAAATTTTTGATGCGCTGCACTTTTTTGCCACAAACCCCGACGTGAAACGAGGCACCATCAAAGTGGCGGTTACACCGGATGAAGAAGTGGGCAAAGGTGCGGACCATTTTGATGTTGAAAAGTTTGGGGCGGATTTTGCCTATACTATAGACGGCGAATCGGTTGGCGAAGTGGAAGACGAAACCTTTTGTGCGGATTCGGTTATTTTGACCATCAACGGCGTCAATGTCCATCCCGGATATGCCAAAGACCGCTTGGTCAACTCGATTAAAATTGCGTCGGCTATTATCGATCAACTGCCCAAGCATACCTTGTCGCCGGAGACCACTGAAAAAAGAGAAGGTTATATCCATCCGCACCATATTAGCGGTAATGAAGAGAAAACCACGGTCAAGTTCCTCATCCGAGATTTTACGGTCGATGGCCTCAAGAAAAAAGAAAATTTGCTCAAAGAGATTTGTGATGCAGTGATGTTGCATTTTCCAAAAGCAACATTTGATTTTGAGGTCAAAGAGTATTATCGCAATATGAAATACAAACTGGATGAAGAGCCCCTCGTAATGGATGTTGCGCTGCAAGCTGTGGAGCGAGCTGGTCTCACGCCGGTTCGGCACGCCATCCGCGGCGGTACGGACGGTGCTCGTCTGTCGTATATGGGATTGTTAACGCCGAATGTATTTGCCGGTGGGCACAATTTCCATTCCAAACAGGAATATGTTTCAGTTCAAGACATGCAAAAGGCGGTTGATGTCATCATCAATATTGTTAAAATATGGGAAGAAAAGAGTCGATAACATCAGCCTAAAAGATTCTTGAATCTATTTTCTTACAAAACCAAACGCGTGCTGCGATTTCGATATCGCCTGCTGCTTTTTGCAATGCTCGCTCTTGTGTTGGCTTTGGTTGCCAAGTCCGGCCTGGTTGCCATTGCCGACTATTTGCAACTGCCATCGGCCACTCAACATTGCGATGTCCTCGTCGTTCAAGCCGGCGCCACGGTTGATGATTATGTGATGCAGCAGGCGCTAAATGTTTATGACAGCGGCCAGGTCGATCAACTGCTTTTGGTGCTGCATTCGTACGATTTGCAGCCTGCTGTTTTCGGCATGCCCAATTATCGACAACGGGTGATCGAGGCTTTGGATTCCTTGAATATTCCACAACAGGATTACGAGGTGCTATTTATTCCTCTTCAGGATCCCTATACGTACAATTCAGCTTTGGCACTGGTAGATACGCTGCAAAATGTAGATTCCATTTTGCTGTTTGATGACAATTTCCACATCCGTCGCAGCTATTTGACCTATAAAAAAGTGCTTGAGAAAAAGAACATTACGGTTCGGCCTTATACCATGGAGATTTATTTAAATTCGAACAATTGGTGGACCTCGGCGAATGGGTGGCGTCGGGTGATCGACGAATACATCAAACTCACGTTTTACTGGATAAAGGGATACATTTGATTTCGATTGGGAATTTGCTATGAAAACACTGGCGCGTCTCTCGTTAACCACCTGGATATTCATCGGCTTGTTTGCGGGTATCTTAGCCGGCGCTTTGTTTGGCGAGGCAATTGTGCCATATGCGGAGCCCTTGGCCGAGCTGTTTATCCGGCTGTTACGCATGACCATTATGCCGCTTATTGTCACCTCCATCATGACCGGCGTGCTGTCCATCGGTTCGGGCAAGGGATTGGGGCGCCTGGGGCTCAAAACATTTATCTATTACACTACAACGTCCATATTGGCTATATTAACCGGACAGATTTTAGTAAACATATTTCGGCCAGGAGTAGGAGCAGAGATTGGTTTGGAGCGCGACGTTTCCGGCATTGCTGCGGCGGACCAAAGCATCCAAGATTTGCTTTACCGCATCATTCCCACCAATGTGTTTGAATCGCTGGCCACCGCGGATGTGCTGCCGGTGATCCTTTTTTCGATTTTATTTGGTTATTTTATTCTGCGCATCAAAGAGCCGTATCGCACAAATTTGAGCCAGTTTATCGAAGGCGCATTTCGGGTAATGATGAAAATGGTGCATTTTGTCATTTGGTTTGCGCCCATTGGTGTTTTCGGCATTAACGCTAAAATAATGGGCACCACAGGCCTCGAAGCGTTTAAATCCCTGGGTTTTTACTTTGCCATTGTGCTTATTGGTTTGTTCATCCATGTATTTATTACGTTGCCAATTTTGGTACGATTTATTGGTCGCGTCAGTCCGTTCCGGCATTACAAAGGCATGATCCCCGCTGCGTTGACTGCGTTTTCCACCAGCTCTTCCATGGCGACGCTGCCGCTCAATTTGGAATGCGTCACCACCCGCTCCCGCGTGTCCGAAAAGATCGCCAGTTTTACGTTGCCAATTGGCGCCACGGTGAATATGGATGGAACCGCATTATACGAGTGCGTTGCTGCCATTTTTATCGCGCAAGTTTATGGGATTGAGCTCACGATAGTCCAGCAATTTATTGTGGTGCTCACCGCGCTTCTGGCGTCTATTGGAGCGGCTGCGGTTCCTATGGCGGGGTTGGTGATGATGTCGATTATTTTGCAGGCAGTGGGGCTTCCGTTGGAAGGAGTCGGTGTGATTTTGGCTGTAGATCGTATTCTGGACATGTTTCGCACCACAACAAATGTGATTAGCGATTCGTGTGGTGCGGTTATCATTGCGCGCACCGAAGGCGAAACATTGGAGCGCATGGGCGAACCGGCGGATGAAATTGACTAGCGGAAAAATCCTCTAAACCGATAATTTTCGACGTTTAATCTCGCGGTTGTAGGCATCGATTATATCCTCATGACTGATGAGGCCCAGGATTTTGCTCTCATCCCGAAAATCCACCACTGGAATTTGACCATAATCAAAATCGATGAATTTTTTCAACGCGCTGCGCAAGCTTTCAGCTGGCGTAACGGTTACAGCCTTGGACATCATGTCTTGTGCAATGAACAGGTTCCCAACTTTGCTCTCGAACAAAACCGACCGCACAGTGCGCAATGAGATGATGCCGACAATCTTTTTCTGGTTATTGACCACAGGGAAATAATTCTCTTCCCGCTCGGAAAACAGCTCCTGCATTTCCGACAGAGGTGTATCCGTTGAAATGATCGGCACGCTGGACGAACGTCGGTACGCCTGCTCCACAATCATAGTATCCAGTACATCCACCGTAAAGTCGCTCATATGCGCCGGCGAATCGGCCATGCGATTGACCTGCTTTTCGTACAAAGTAGTGCGCGAGGTAACCATGTAGGCGGTTGATGAGCTCAGCATCATCGGCACCAAAAGTTTATAACCGCCGGTCATTTCACTCACCATAATCATGGAAGAAATCGGAACCTTGGCAGCGCCGGCAAAAAAAGCACCCATACCAACCAGTACAAACGCATTTGGGGTGTAAATCAAATTG